>QCUJ01000017.1 GCA_003210795.1 Synechococcus sp. AG-679-B05
GCCTGACTGAAGACAGATTCGAAAGCCGGCACGATCGGCTCCAGATTCACGTCTTCCGCCAGAAATCCGAGGGTGACGAAATCCTTGGAGAGTTTGCCGAAGTTGCGATTCACAAGATGAACCACGGCTTGGATCAGACCCGTGCGTGACTCGCGACTCACCTCGCTCATCATCCCGAAGTCCAAATAACACAGACGGCCGTCTTCCATTGCCAGAAGATTGCCTGGATGGGGATCGGCGTGGAAGAAGCCATGTTCCAGCAGCTGCTGGAGACTGCAGTTCACGCCGACCTCCACCATGTCGTCGGGATCGATGCCCAGCTCGCGCACGGCATCGAGATTGGTCAACTTCACCCCGTCAATCCATTCCATCGTGAGAACACGACGACTGGTGGCGTAGCGATAAATCGCAGGAACCGCGATGCGGGGGTTGTGGACGTGAAGATCTCGGAAGGCCTCCGCATTGGATGCCTCGTTGAGGTAGTCCATTTCCTCGAAAACGCGCTTTCCGAGTTCATCGATCAGTGCAACCAGGTCACTGCGAATCAGGCCAACGTTGCTGTTCAGCCAGGCAGCGATGTTCCGGACAATGTAGAGGTCGAGTGTGATCTGCTCCCTCAATCCAGGGCGCTGCACCTTGACGGCGACCTTTTGGCCGTCCTTGAGGGTTCCCTTGTGAACCTGGCCCAGAGAGGCGGCCGATATCGGATCTCGGTCAAGCTGTGCGTAGATCTCTTCCACCGGCGCACCGAGATCTTCCTCGATGCATGCCATGGCCAGGTCGCTGTCAAAGCCTGGGAGTTGGTCCTGCAGCTGCGCCAGTTCCTCGAGCAGAAGAGGCGGAACGATGTCCGGGCGGGTGGAGAGGGCCTGACCTGCCTTGATGAAGGCTGGGCCAAGGTCCACAAGTAATTCGGCGCACTCCCTGGCCCTTGATCTGGCGCGGGTTTCATCCTTCAGCAACTGAAACATCCAGTCGAAGGTCACCCCGAGCAACAGCAGACCGATCGGCACCAGGGTTTGCCAAAGCCTGCGGATCAACCTTTGTGGATGCCCCGCATAAATCCGTGTGATGGCAGCAGGGTCGTACTCGAGCAGACCAGCTGCTTCGATGAAATCCCCAAGTTCCGCCGTCATGGTTGTCGGGGCCGTTGCGCCCCCCCTTCTAAACGAACCGTGTCGCCGCTACGTTCGGATTCGTCACCGGTTCTGTTGTGCTCACCGGTCTGCAGCTGCAGAACATCGCTCTGATCGACCAGCTTGAGCTCGAGTTCAGCGCTGGTTTCACAGTGCTTACGGGTGAGACGGGGGCTGGAAAGTCCATCCTTCTCGATGCTTTGGATGCTGTGTTGGGAGGTGCTCAGGGAGCAGCGGGGATTCGGCTGTTGCGCAGTGGATGTGATCGGGCTCGGATCGAGGCCAGTTTCCAGCTCAATGAAGGTCTTGAGCACTGGTTGCTGGATGCGGGGTTTGAGCCGGAGGAGGAACTTCTCATCAGCCGGGAGTGGAAACGGCAGGAGGGAGAGCGTTTTTCCAGTCGATCCCGTCTCAACGGAACAGCTGTTAACCGTCAGCAGTTGCAGGATCTGCGACCTCTGCTGATTGATCTAACCGTTCAAGGACAGACGCAGCAGCTCTCCCGTCCCGGGCAGCAGCGCAACTGGCTGGATCGTCTCGGTGGTGCGGAGCAGGAGACAATGCTGCAGCAAGCATCCAAGGCCTGGCAGCAGTGGCGTGATTCGGCCGCGGCCCTGATGCGGTGCCAGCAGGATCAGCAGCGCAGTGAGGAGGAGCGCGTTCTACAGGATCAGTTGCTGGAGCAGCTGGAGGCAGCCCAATTGGATGATCCTGCTGAACAGCTGCTGCTGGAGCAGGAGCAGGACCGGCTTGTGCATGGGGTTCGACTTCAGGAGGGGCTTGCCCGCCTGTTCGGACGTTTGCGCGATGGAGCCGAACAGGCCCCTTCTCTGCAGGAGCATCTGGCTGAGGCTATTCACGAGTTGCAGGCGATGGCTCAGCTCGATTCTTCATTGGAATCCCTGCGAGACCAGGCTGTGGACCTTGAGGTGGTGATCGAAGGCTTGCTTCGCTCCCTGGATCAATACGGTTTCGCCCTGGAGAGCGATCCAGATCACCTCGATCAGATTCAGCTGCGACTGGTTGAACTGAAGCGTCTTCAGCGTCAACAGGGTCTCGACCTCGGAGGGCTGATCGAACGTCGCGACGTTCTGCGCGAACGTTTTGGTGAGGGGGGATTCGCTGCTGCTGAGTTGGAACGATTGCAGTCTGCGGAGTTGGAGCTGAGGCTGGAAAGGGATCGCATCAATGGCGATTTGCATGCGGCGCGTCAGCAGACTGCCCAGCGGCTGCAATCCGCTCTTCTGGATCTGTTGCCGCCGATGGGCTTAGTGAATGTTCGCTTTTCGGTGGAGTTGCTTTCTGTGGCGCCAGCAGAGCACGGTGCTGATGGCGTTCGTTTTCTGTTCTCCGCCAACCCCGGCCAGCCCATGGCGCCATTGACGGATGTTGCCTCAGGCGGTGAGATATCACGTTTTCTGCTGGCTTTGAAGACGATCCTTGCTGCCGTGGATGGCTCCAGCACGTTGCTGTTCGACGAAATCGATGCTGGGGTTAGTGGTCGTGTGAGCGGTGCGATGGCCGATCTGCTGCACTCTCTCGCCCGCCAGCGGCAGGTGTTCTGCGTGACTCACCAGCCGTTGTTGGCGGCTGTCGCGGACCACCACTTTCAGGTGAGCAAGACAGTCATCAACGGTGAAACCCACTCTCGGGTGTCCCATCTGCGGGACATTGAGGCCCGGCGTCAGGAGTTGGCGGAACTTGCTGGAGGAGAGCAGGCTGATGCCTATGCGGCAAGCCTGCTGGACCAACGATCGGCTTGAACGCCGGCGAAGTTCTTAAGCTCTGGTGCTTTCGATCGGGGCGTCATGGAGCGAGCTGCTGCCAAGAGCACTGATTCGAAGCCAACACCCCTGCCGCTGCCGGTGAACCAGCAGGACGACGTGATCCGGGTGAGAGGGGCTCGCCAACACAATCTCAAGAACGTCAACGTCACGATCCCTCGAAACAAGTTCGTTGTTTTTACCGGGGTCAGTGGGAGCGGCAAGAGCTCACTCGCTTTCGACACGATTTTTGCGGAGGGTCAGCGCCGTTACGTCGAAAGCCTGTCCGCCTATGCGCGTCAGTTCCTAGGCCAGGTGGACAAACCCGATGTGGATGCCATTGAGGGTTTGTCTCCGGCGATTTCAATTGATCAGAAATCCACCAGCCATAATCCCCGCTCGACGGTTGGAACCGTTACGGAGATTCAGGATTACCTCCGGCTGCTTTTCGGCAGGGCCGGCGAGCCCCATTGCCCTAAGTGCAATCGCTCAATCAAGCCGCAGAGCATCGACGAAATGGTCGATCAGATTCTGCTCCTTCCGGAGGCGACGCGATATCAGCTGTTGGCACCGGTGGTGCGAGGCAAGAAGGGAACCCACACCAAGCTGATCAGCGGTCTGGCGGCTGAAGGTTTTGCCCGTGTACGCATTAACGGAGAGGTGCGCGAACTTTCCGACAACATTGAGCTGGACAAGAACCACAGCCACAACATCGAGGTGGTGGTCGATCGTCTTGTGGCCCGGGAGGGTATTCAGGAGCGGCTCACCGATTCGCTGCGGACTGCCCTTAAACGTGGGGATGGTCTGGCACTGGTGGAGGTGGTGCCCAAGAAGGGGGAGGAGCTGCCAGAGGGTCTTGATCGCGAGCGTCTTTATTCCGAAAACTTTGCTTGCCCCGTACACGGGGCGGTGATGGAGGAACTGTCTCCGCGTCTATTCTCGTTTAACAGTCCCTATGGCGCTTGTGAGGCTTGCCATGGCATTGGTCATTTGCGCAGGTTCACCGTGGATCGGGTCATCCCTGACCCCAATCAGCCGGTGTACGCGGCGGTTGCTCCCTGGGCGGAAAAAGACAACAGCTATTACTTTTCGCTGCTCTACTCCGTGGGTGAAGCCTTCGGATTCGAGATCAAAACACCCTGGAACCAACTCAGCGATGAGCAGCGGGATGTTCTCCTGCATGGCAGTCGGGAGCCAATTCTGATTCAGGCGGATAGCCGCTATCGCAAGGGCAAGGCGGGTTACAACCGGCCCTTTGAGGGGATCCTTCCAATTCTTGAGCGTCAGTTGCGCGATGCAAGCGGTGAGTCTCAGCGTCAGAAGTTGGAGAAGTATCTCGAGTTGGTGGCCTGTGAAGAATGCAGCGGCCAACGGCTGCGGCCTGAGGCTTTAGCTGTTCAGGTGGGTCCCTTTCACATTCCTGAGCTCACGTCGGTGAGTGTTGGCCAGACCCTCGATCGCATTGAGCAGCTGATGGGGGTCGGCAGCCATGAGGGGTCTGAACCGCTGCTGAATGATCGCCAGATCCAGATTGGTGATCTGGTGCTGCGAGAAATCCGGCTCAGGCTGAAATTCCTGCTGGATGTCGGCCTTGATTACCTGAGTCTGGATCGTCCGGCGATGACGTTGTCTGGAGGTGAGGCGCAGCGGATTCGTCTGGCCACTCAGATCGGAGCTGGTCTCACCGGAGTTCTGTACGTGCTGGATGAGCCGAGCATCGGTCTTCACCAGCGGGATAACGACCGGTTGCTCAATACCTTGGCGCGGCTGCGTGATCTGGGAAACACGCTGGTGGTGGTCGAGCACGACGAGGACACGATTCGTGCCGCTGATCACGTTGTGGATATCGGTCCGGGTGCGGGCGTTCACGGCGGCCACATCGTTGCGGAGGGATCTTTTGATGATCTGGTCGCCAGTGAGGCATCCCTTACAGGCGCCTATCTCAGTGGGCGTCGATCGATTCCGACTCCGCCTGAACGTCGTCAGAACGGTTCACGCTCTCTGAAACTGATCGATTGCAACCGCAACAATCTCAAGAATGTGAGCGTTGAGTTTCCGCTCGGCAGGTTGGTATCTGTCACCGGGGTCAGCGGCAGCGGCAAGAGCACCCTTGTGAATGAGTTGCTTCATCCAGCTCTGGAGAATGGGTTAGGGCTGAAGGTTCCGTTCCCGCAGGGACTGGGTGAGCTGCGGGGTCTCAAGTCGATCGACAAGGTGATCGTGATTGATCAGAGCCCGATCGGCCGAACGCCTCGATCCAATCCGGCGACCTACACCGGAGCATTCGATCCGATCCGTCAGGTGTTTGCCGCCACGGTGGAAGCCAAGGCCCGCGGTTATCAGGTGGGGCAGTTCAGCTTCAACGTGAAGGGAGGTCGCTGTGAGTCCTGTCGCGGACAGGGTGTGAATGTGATCGAGATGAATTTCCTGCCGGACGTCTACGTCCAGTGCGATGTCTGTAAAGGCGCTCGCTTCAACCGCGAAACGCTGCAAGTGAAATACAAGGGCTACACCATTGCCGATGTGCTCCAGATGACGGTGGAACAGGCTGCCGAGGTGTTCGATGCGATACCTCAGGCGGCTGATCGCCTGCGCACCCTTGTGGATGTGGGTCTCGGTTACGTGAAGCTAGGTCAGCCAGCTCCGACTCTCTCCGGTGGTGAAGCCCAGCGCGTGAAACTGGCGACGGAACTCTCTCGCCGGGCCACCGGTAAAACGCTCTACCTCATCGATGAACCCACCACGGGTCTCAGCTTCTATGACGTGCACAAGCTGATGGATGTGATGCAGCGTCTTGTCGATAAAGGGAACTCGATCATCTGCATTGAGCACAACCTCGATGTGGTCCGTTGCTCGGACTGGATCATTGATCTCGGTCCTGAAGGGGGTGACAAAGGGGGCGAGATCCTTGTAACGGGCACGCCTGAGGAGGTTGCCCAGCATTCGACCAGTCACACGGGTCAATATCTCGCCCGTGTTCTCGAGCAACATCCACCTGAGATCCCTGTGATTGCTGCCTGATGAACCGCTTTCGTAGCGGACTGACGGCCTTACTTGGAGGTCTTGTTATCGCAGCCACGGCCAGCCCAGCGCAGGCTCTTGAGCGTTTTGTGCTGCGGATGCCATTTCTTCAGACCAACATCACCATCAATTTTTCGGGTGCTCAGTCCGTTGAAGAACTGATTCGTTCCAGCCCGGATCTCGCCGAACTGGAGTCGGTCAGCGATGGTCATTTGCTGGGGTTCCTGCGAACAGTGTTTTTAACTCCCCTGCCACTCCAGACCGAGAAATTTCTTCGAGGTGCATCAGGACAGCCCTTGTTGGAGCAGGCCCTCGCTGCTGCGACGTATTTCGTTGATCTGCAGGGGGTTGAGATTGATACCAGCGGGAAAACACTGACTGACACCCTGAGTCGGGCAGCGCGCAAGGGTGAGCCCAATATCCTTGGTTTTCTGCGCGAACTGCCGGGCGATGAGGCATCGCTGGACTTTTCACGGGTCTCTGATGCGGCCAATCGCCTCAAGGGAAATCTTGAGCAGGGAGTCGCACTTGTCAAAGCCGGACCTTCTGCTTCTGTTGATCCTGCTCTGAGAAAACCGCTCTCCGGTCGCTGGGAGCGAGCGCTCTTGCAACTGTCGGTTCCTCATCGACCGGAATCGCTGAGATTGATCAGCCTGCTTCCATCCGCTCCCAATGGCCGCTTGGTGGTGATTTCACATGGTCTCTGGGACGAGCCGGAGTCTTTTGAGGGTTGGGGTGAGGTGTTGGCTGAGCATGGATACACCGTGTTGTTGCCGGATCATCCCGGAAGCAATTACCGCCAGCAAGAATTGATGCTGGCTGGAGATCGTCCACCGCCGGGACCGGAAGAATTGCGTCTTCGCCCTCTTGATGTGAGCGCTGTCATTGATGCCGTTGCAGACGCAAAACTGCTTGCCGGTCGTTCGCTCAATACCGATTCCGTCGGCATTGTCGGGCACTCTTGGGGAGCCACAACCACGTTGCAGCTTGCCGGTGCTGTGCCGACGGACCGCAAGCTGAACAGCCGTTGTAGTGATCTCAAGAATCCTGAACGCAACATCAGTTGGGTGCTTCAGTGCAGCTGGCTTTCAGGAATCCAGACGGCGGGACTGGCTGATCCTCGCGTCAAGGCTGTTGTGGCCGTGAGTCCGCCTTTGCGGCTTTTGTTCGAGCCCTCCAGCTCAAATAAGCTGAATGCCAAGGTGCTTCTGGTCAGCGGCAGTCGCGACTGGGTTGTGCCGTCAGCCCCGGAAGCGATCCGGCCCATGAGTGAGACCGGTGCGGCGGAGAAAGGCCATCGTCTCGTGTTGGTGGATGGTGCCGATCATTTCAGCTTGAGGAGTTTTCGTGGCGAAGCCCAACCAGCTCTTATGGGGCCCCTGATGCTCGGGTGGCTCAATGAGCAGCTGGAAGTGCCTGCATCGCCGCGCTTTTCTCAGGGGGGCTGGGGTGATCAGCAGATTCAGATGGTGGATGTTAGTGAGCGTCTGTAACGCAGGTGTCGTGCAGCCGGTATTGGGTTAAACCGCCGAAAGTGCAGACGCCGGCAAGTTTCTTAGCTCTGAAACTCCTCTATCCGGGCCTATCCATAACCTTCTTTTCAGATTTTGTGCCTTGAATCCTCTTAGACACCGATGGCGGCATTTGTTTGTTGCTGCGGACTATTTGGAGGTTTGGAACTGGGGATTCGTCTGCTGCATTTGCATCTTCACGGTCTGTTCCGATCCCGTGATCTTGAGCTCGGTCGTGATGCTGATACCGGTGGTCAGACGCTGTATGTGCTCGACCTGGTTCGCAGCCTGGCCCAACGCCAAGAGGTCGAGCAGGTTGATGTCGTTACCAGGCTGATTCAGGACCGTCGGGTTGATGTGTCCTACAGCCAGCCGGTTGAGATCATTGCCCCGGGTGCTCGCATTCTTCGCCTTCCCTTTGGCCCTAAGCGTTATCTCCGTAAGGAGCTGCTTTGGCCACATCTGGAGGATCTGGCCGATCAGCTTGTGCAGCACCTCAGCCAACCTGGCCAGGGGGTCGACTGGATCCATGCCCACTACGCCGATGCAGGTTTTGTCGGTGCGCTGGTCAGTCAGAGATTGGGGATTCCCCTGGTCTTCACCGGTCATTCCCTGGGTCGAGAGAAGCAGCGGAGATTGATGGCCGGGGGATGTGATCGTGAGCAGATCGAACAGACCTATGCCGTCAGCCGCAGGATCGAAGCAGAGGAACAGGCCCTGGCCCAAGCCGATTTGGTGATCACCAGCACCCGTCAGGAAGCCGATCTCCAATACTGCCGTTATGGACAGTTTCGGCGGGAGCAGGCTGAGGTTGTTCCTCCCGGGGTTGATGCCACTCGGTTTCATCTGGTGGGATCCCCAGCGGAGAAGGCGGATCTGGATCAGCTGTTGAATCCATTTCTCAGGACTCCAAACAAGCCCCCTCTGCTTGCGATTTCGCGTGCGGTTCGCCGCAAGAACATTCCTGCACTGGTGGATGCTTTTGGTCGATCAACCGTGTTGCGCAATCGCCATAACCTGGTGCTGGTCTTGGGATGTCGTGAGGATCCACGTCAGCTGGACAAACAGCAGCGCGATGTGTTCCAGCAGGTCTTTGATCTGGTGGATCGCCACAATCTTTACGGATCCGTTGCGTACCCCAAACAGCATCGGCGCTCCCAGGTGCCGTCGTTTTATCGATGGGCCGCCCAGCGAGGAGGTTTGTTCGTCAACCCAGCGTTGACCGAACCCTTCGGTCTCACGCTCCTGGAAGCCGCTGCCTGTGGCTTGCCGATGGTGTCGACCGATGACGGTGGGCCCCGCGATATTCAGGCTCGATGCGACAACGGATTACTAGTGGATGTCACCGATTCCGGTGCGCTTCAGGAGGCTCTGGAACGAGCCGGTAGGGATCCCAATCGCTGGCGAAGCTGGAGTGACAACGGGGTGGAAGCCGTCAGCCGCTATTTCAGTTGGGATGCCCATGTCTGTAGTTATCTCGCGCTGATGCAATCTCATCGGCGCGTTACAACTCAGCGTTCCCCCTTAAAGAGGTCTCGTCCGCAGCGTCTGCTGCTGCTTGATCTGGACAGCAATCTGGAGCTTCCTAACGGTGCTGATTTGGCAGCGCTGCGAGCTCAGCTGACCCGTGACCGGGATCGTTACGGCCTTGGAATCTTTACGGGCCGCTCGCTGGCAGCTGCCCGACAGCGATACGCCGAGTTACACCTGCCGTTGCCGCAGGTGTGGATCAGTCGTGCCGGAAGTGAAATACACCATGGCGAACAGCTGCTGCTGGATTGCGATTGGCAGCAGCGGATTGATGTGGACTGGAATCGCGATGGGGTGTTGGCTGCCCTGGCCGATCTGCAAGATCAGCTCACATTGCAGGATCCTCCCCATCAGGGCCCCTGGAAGGTGAGCTTTCTGCTGCGGCAGCCGGACGAATCCCTGCTTGATCTGGTGCGTCAGCGGTTGCGCCGCGCGGGATTGCAGGCCCAGCCTCTTTTGCGTTGCCACTGGTATCTGGATGTTCTTCCCCGTTTGGCATCCCGCAGCGAAGCGATTCGTCATCTCTCTCTGCACTGGCAGCTTCCGCTGGAGCGAGTGCTGCTCGTGGCTAGTCAGCAAGGGGATGCTGAATTGCTTCGTGGGATGCCCTCCGCGGTGGTACCTGCGGACCATGACCCCTGTCTCAGGCGTCAGCCCCAGCAACAGCGCGTGTTTTTCTCAACGCGCTCGAGCCTGGGGGGTGTGTTGGATGGCCTTAGCCACTTTCGTTTTCCCTCCAGCCGCTGATTGTCTGCCATTCATCAGCCAGGCATCACCGTGATGGAGGCTGCGGCTCGATCGGCCTTGGCCCGAGCGGCGGTCACATCCGTGTCGCGGGCCAAGGCCACCCCCATGCGACGGCCGGGTCGGGCGTTGGGTTTCCCGAACAGCAGCACCTGCGTGTCTGCTTCTTTCAGGGCCTTTTCCAATCCCGTGTAAGTCACTGATGGCATCGATTCATCCGCCAGAATTACCCGGCTGGCTGATGCTGACGCCGTTGCAATTCCAGGGATCGGTAACCCCAGCACAGCGCGTATGTGAAGTTCGAATTCGCTCAGGTTCTGGCTGATCAGTGTCACCAGACCGGTGTCATGGGGGCGTGGTGACAACTCCGAGAAGATCACGTCGTCACCGCAGAGAAAGAACTCCACGCCGAACAGGCCTGCACCCCCAAGGTTGTCGGTCACGGTTCGGGCCATGGCCTGGGCCTTTTGCAACTGTTCCGCCGAGAGCTGAGCCGGTTGCCAGCTGCACTGGTAATCGCCATGTTCCTGTTCGTGACCGATCGGGGGGCAGAAAAGGGTCTCCCCGTTGCGTTGTTTCACGGTCAGCAAGGTGATTTCCAGATCGAACCGCAGGAATTCCTCAACGATCACGCGGGGAGATGTGCCCCGGGCGCCTGCCATGGCGGCGTTCCAGGCGGCCTCAAGTTCTTCGGGTTCATTCACAACGCTCTGCCCCTTTCCCGAGGAGCTCATCACCGGTTTCACCACCACGGGCCAGCCGAGATCCGGAGCAACCCGGTGCAGCTCCTGGGCACTGGCGGCGTAAGCGAAGCGCGCTGTTCGAAGCGATAGCTCCTGCGCGGCCAGGTCCCGGATCCGATCCCGGTTCATGGTCACAGCGGTCGCTCGGGCCGTTGGGATCACGGTGATGCCTTCCTCCTCCAGCTCCGCCAGGGCTGCTACAGCAAGGGCTTCAATCTCCGGGATCACCACGTCGGGTCGGTGGCGGCGCGCCACCTCCAGCAGGGCGCTGGCATCGGTCATCGGCAGCACCTCCACCTTGTCCGCAACCTGCATGGCGGGAGCACCCTCGTAGCGGTCGCAGGCGATAACTCTGCAGCCGAGCCGCTGGGCAGCGATAGCGACTTCTTTGCCCAGTTCACCGCTGCCCAGCAGCATCACAGTGCGCGGAAAACCGACCATGCCTCACTTCAAATGAAGGTTGTCTCCATCATTGATCACACAGCTCCAGACGTTTGACGATGTCCAGCCCCGTAGGACAAGGGCTCAGTTCGATCTCGACTGACTCTGTCGGCGAATTTCTCCGATCAACCACACCCCCATGAAGCCGAGGGACGAGATTCCGAAGTAAATCAGCACCCAACGCAGAACCCGGTCTGGATCGGCGGCGGCAGCGGACAGCAGGTCTGCTGTTTTGGTGAGCACTGCGTCCATCAGGTGTCCAGATCCGGGATCAGTGTGAGCTGGCGAACAGGGGATTCTTCGCTGACGAAGCCCCAGGCTTCGAACACCGATGGATTCGGATGGGTGATGCGTTGTTGGTTGCCGTTGCGCTCGAGGTGGAAACCCTCTTCCGCCATGCGTCGCATCAGGCTTGCCGCCTCTTCAAACCGAGCCGCCATCGCCTCAAGGCTGGCGCAGTCCGTTGTGAGACCGGATTCCCGCCAGGTGAAATAGGTCATGAAGTCAGCCCATCGGTCGCAGCAGCAGCCCCAGCAGCACGCAGCCAGCTGTGACCAGCCAGAAGCATGGCACCACTGTGCGTTCACTGGTGCCTCCAAGTTCGAAGTGATGGTGCAGGGGGGCCATGCGAAGGACTCGACGGCCCTGACCGTCAGCACCTTTGGTTGCCTTGAACACCCAAACCTGAACGATCACCGAAAGTGATTCCGCCAGGAACACTCCGCCCATCACCAGCAGGGGCCAGAGACTGTCCGACAGGAGAGCCACGGCAGTCAGGGCAGCGCCCATCGCAAGCGAACCGGTATCGCCCATGAAGGCGTGGGCTGGATGACGGTTATGCAGTAAAAAACCGAGCCAGGCGCCTGCCATCGCCATGCAAAACCCTGCCAAGGCGGGGTCGCCATTGTTACCGCGCAACATCAGCTGCAAGGCCAGTCCGGTGAACACCAGAGCTCCGCAACCGCTGGCAAGTCCATCGAGGCCATCGGTGAGGTTGGTGGCATTGCTCTCCGCCAGAAACACAAACAGGCCCAGCGGCCAGATCGCCAGGCCCAGCGGCAGAGACCAATGGAAGGGCAGGCTCACACTGGTGGAAATCCATCCCTGCCAGGCCGAAACCAACAGGAACGCCCCTCCTGCAGTGCCCTGCAACAGCAATTTGCCACGGGGTGTCAGGCCTTTGTTGGTCTTTTTGGTGAGACTGCTCCAGTCGTCAAAACCGCCGATCACCATGAAAGCCAGGGTGACCGCCGCCACGGCAAGCAACTGGTGGGAGGCGGTTCCCTCCACGCTGATCAAGCTGCCGAGCACTGCTCCCACTGGCACCACCAGCAGTCCACCCATCGTTGGTGTTCCTGCCTTCGACTGATGTCCGCTCGGACCTTCCGTCCGGATGATCTGCCCCATTTTCAGGGCCTTCAACCGGGGGATCCCGATTGCTGCGACCAGGCCAGCGATGAACGTTGACACCAACAGCGTCAGCGTCAGCTGACTGTTGGGAATCCATTTGTCTGAAAGCAGGCTCGAGCCGAGAACAACCAGCGTCAGAGCGACGGCACTGACAGTCCCGTTGTGCCACCAAGGGCTCGGGCTCTGATTGGCGTCGCTCACGGTTGAATCGTCGGTTGCTGGGACCTCAGTCCTCCCACTGTTCTTCGTTCTGTTCGTCGTCTTTGTTGTAATCCTCTTTCTCGCCCATCAATGCGGAGAGTTCCTCCTCTTCAACGGTGCTCACCTCGGTTGAGTCTGAATCTTCATCAGCCACAAGCCGTCCGCTGGCTTCAAGCCAGCTCAGCAGATCAGGCTCTTCCCTCAGCGGTAGAACCGGAGCTGGATCTTTCCGGCCGTAGCGCGTCAGTGAGGGATTGACGCTGTCCAGGGCATTCGTGTCGACCAGAGCGCTCATGCTTTACCAGGACTCGGGGCAATCCTTCACTATAAGACATACACGACGGCTGACACTTGCGAAAGCTGACGTTGATGGCCTCGGTTTGGGGAGCTTCACTTGCCATCAGCGTCGGTCTACGTCGCTGGGGCGATCTGAGGCCTGAGCCTCTGCAGGCCAGCTGGCCTGTCGTGATGGTGGTGATGCTGCTTCCGCCACTGCTGATGGCTGGCTGGCTGATTCTTTCCCAGGCCGGCATGGACCATGAGAGGAGAGAATCAGTCGATTCTGATCAGGAGACCCGTTGATGGGCCGTGCCAAGAAGGTGGTTCTTGCCTATTCCGGTGGGGTGGATACCAGCGTCTGCATTCCCTACCTGAAAGAGGAGTGGGCCGTCGAGGAGGTGATCACTTTCGCGGCTGATCTCGGTCAGGGCGATGAGTTGGAACCGATCCGTCAGAAGGCACTGGACGCGGGAGCTAGTCAGTCCCTGGTGGGCGATCTGATCAAACCCTTCATCGAGGAGTTCGCTTTTCCGGCGATCCGGGCCAATGCTCTCTACGAGGGGCGTTACCCCTTATCCACCGCTCTCGCCAGGCCGCTGATTGCTCGTCGATTGGTGGAAGTGGCCCGGGAGGTTGGCGCCGATGCCGTTGCCCATGGCTGTACCGGTAAGGGCAATGATCAGGTGCGTTTTGATGTGGCCATCGCATCCCTGGCTCCGGATCTGAAGGTGCTGACACCTGCTCGCGAGTGGGGAATGAGCCGGGAGGAGACGATCGCCTATGGCGAGCGATGTGGAATTCCTGCACCAGTCAGTAAAAAGTCGCCCTATTCGATTGATCTCAATCTTCTGGGGCGAAGCATTGAGGCCGGTCCTCTGGAAGATCCGATGGTGCCTCCTCCGGAGGAGGTGTTCGCGATGACTGCAGCCGTGGCGGATACGCCGGATGCTGCTGAGGAGATCGAGATTCGTTTTGAGGCCGGAAATCCTGTCGCCATCAACGGTGGGTCGCTTGATCCGGTGGCCATGATCCGTGAGGCTAACCGTCTGGCGGGAACCCACGGCATCGGACGCCTCGACATGATCGAGAACAGGGTTGTTGGGATCAAGTCACGGGAGATTTACGAAACGCCTGGCCTTCTCCTGTTGATTCAGGCTCATCAGGAGCTTGAGAGTCTCACGCTCGCGGCGGATGTGTTGCGCAGCAAACGTCAGCTTGAGATGCAGTGGGCTGATCTCGTGTATCAGGGCCTCTGGTTCGGACCGCTCAAGGATGCCCTGGATGGGTTCATGGATCGCACCCAGCAGCATGTGAATGGTGTGGTGCGTTTGCGTCTCCACAAGGGTTCGGCCGCGGTGATCGGTCGTGCTTCCTTCGACAACAGCCTTTACGTTCCAGCGATGGCTTCCTATGGAAGCGACGATCAGTTCGATCATCGAGCCGCTGAAGGCTTCATCTATGTGTGGGGTCTGCCGACCCGACTCTGGGCAGCATCCCAGCGCCGTTCAGGCTGAATCCCGGCGCAGCAGATGCGGCCATCGCAACCGACCCAGCTGGATCACTTTGCTCCGCTGGGATTCGGACGATATGTCATCCCCAGGTGGCAGGGCTGGAGGGCGCGTTCCATCCGCGTTCAGTCCCTGTTCCAGCAGGCGATAGCGATCCAGCAACGGTTCGAGCCGCTGTTGAAATTTGCGCTCGAACAGATCGGGTAAGTCTTCAAGCAAACTTTCGTAGGCGCTGATCTGGCCTTCGAGCGCTTCGATCCTGCCCAGTAACTGGTCTCGATCATCGGATCTGGATGAATGACCTGACCACCACGGCTGTTCTGGGGTCGGTTGAGATTGATCCGGGTGGTCCATTGGCAGACGCTATAGCCTGCCAATGGACTGAACAACTGCCTTCAGGAGGCGGGTGAGGGTTCTTCTTGCCGAGCAGGTTCACTACCGGGCACAACACGAGGGGCGGGCAAAGGACCTTCCTGCTTAACCGTCAGGTAACGGATCACGTCCTCGCTCAGTCGCATGGCCTTCTCCAGCACGGCCACTTGCTGACCGTCGCCGTTATGGCTCAGCTGCACGTAGATGCCTTCTTTGTGCTTGTTGATCGGATAGGCCAAACGGCGCTTGCCGCGCATCTGGTTGTCGAGTATCTCGGCACCTGTCTCCACAAGCATGTCGCGGTACTTGAGCAGATGGCTTTCCACTTCCTCCTCCGGGATGTCCGGACGGAGGATGTACATAGTCTCGTAATAGGGATCGTGTGTCATGGGTACCGACAGGGTCTTCAGGCTCACCGTGATGAGCGCCGGATTGGTCACCTTATCTCCCGACAGTTCCCTTCACTCAGTACAGCTGCATTCGCGCGGCCTGACTGATGCCCGGCAGATCCGGTTCACGGCCTCGAAGGCATTCCACTAGTGCGAAGACCAGGATTGCCAGCACAGCGATAACGATCGTGCTGGACAGTGTTCCTATCAGCAGGCTGCCGCTTGCAAGAGGTTGAAGCAGGATGCTGAAACCGAAGCTGAGCACGATCAGCACGATGTCCGTCATTAATGCCTGCAGGGTGTTGAAGCGAAGGAAGTAGGGCACTTTCGGGTTACGCACCACGGCCAGAAAGAGCACGAAGAACAGCAGCAGGCCGCCGAAGGGAACGCTTCGGTTCAGTTGGATAAATGGGACGGCGGGCACGATCAGAAGTCGAAGCAGCGGAACCTGGTTGAAGACTCCATCCATCCCCAGTCCGAAGGGAATGGCATCGCTCCACGGCAGCAGATAGACAAGAGGAGCGATCACCCGCTGCCAAAGAGGAATCTCCACAACCCTTCCGAAACTCAACTGAAACTAGGAGCTCAGGGCTGATTCAGCCGCCAGTCGCATTGCCGGCACTGGCACGTCTTGTTGTCCGCTCCAAAGTCGCAGGGCTGCTGCCCCCTGCTGCACCAGCATCTCCAGCCCGTCGAAGCAGCGGTGGCCACGATCCGCGGCCTGAGCCAGCCAGGTGGTTGGTCGCGGTGTGTAGATCAGGTCGTAAAGGATGGCCTGTGGAAGGAGAGCGTCCCAAAGCTCCTTTCCCAGGGGCATCGCCGAAGGATCGCCATGCTGAGCCATGCCCACCGGGGTGGTGTTCACCACCAGATCGGCGGTTTCAATCACCTGTCTGAGGCTTGGATCCTGCTCGATGACTGCACGCAGTAGCGCATCATCCTGCTGAAGATCGGCCACAAATTGGTTCAGAGCCTCCGCCCGGCGTCCGATCACATGAACCATCCGTAGCTGAAGGGTCTGCAGCCCAGCCACCACCGCTCGTGCTGAGCCGCCACAACCGATCACCACCGCCTGTTTTCCCTGCCATCGGTCCTTTTCTCCGAGTGGTGCAAGAAATCCCTCCACATCCGTGTTGGTTCCGTGCCAACCACCTGTGGCGAGTGGCAGCAACGTGTTAACCGCTCCAAGACGTTCCGCCAGTGGACTCAATTGCGTACAGAGATTGGCGACGGATTGTTTGTGGGGGATGGTCACATTGAGTCCGCGGCAGTTCACCGCGTGCATCCCTTCCAGGACAACCTTGAGCTGTGCCTCCTCGCAGGGGAGGGCCAGATAGCGCCAATCAAGCCCCATGGCATTCAGGGCCGCGTTCTGCATCACCGGGGAGAGGGAGTGCTTCACCGGATTGCCCAGCAGACCCACAAGCCCTGTGCTGCCTTTGATCATGGGGTCCCTGGAGTGCCCTTCCAGCCTGCCTGTTCGGGAACCCCACCTCGCCTGTGCCGGGGTTGGCTGATGAAGATGAGCTCACTCAATTCACACTTTCAGGAGGTGGGCACAGATGGGCAAGGTTGTCGGCATTGACCTTGGCACCACGAACAGCTGCGTTTCCGTGATGGAGGGTGGCAAGCCCACCGTCATCGCGAACGCCGAGGGTTTCCGCACCACGCCCTCCGTCGTGGCCTACACCAAGAACCAGGATCAGCTGGTCGGCCAGATCGCCAAGCGCCAGGCGGTCATGAATCCGGATAACACTTTTTATTCGGTGAAGCGCTTCATCGGCCGCCGGGTGGATGAGGTCAACGAGGAATCGAAGGAAGTGAGTTACGGCGTTGAGAAGGCCGGCTCAAACGTGAAGGTGAAGTGTCCGGTTCTCGATAAACAGTTCGCTCCCGAGGAAGTTTCCGCCCAGGTTCTTCGCAAGCTGGCTGAAGACGCCGGCAAATATCTCGGTGAAACCGTCACTCAGGCGGTGATCACTGTTCCCGCCTATTTCAACGATTCTCAGCGTCAGGCCACCAAGGACGCCGGCAAGATCGCTGGTCTCGAGGTGCTGCGCATCATCAATGAGCCTACGGCGGCTGCCCTGGCCTATGGCCTGGACAAGAAGAGCAATGAGCGCATTCTTGTTTTCGACCTGGGGGGTGGCACCTTCGACGTGTCCGTACTCGAGGTGGGCGACGGTGTGTTTGAGGTGCTCTCCACCGCCGGTGACACCCACCTCGGTGGTGATGACTTCGACAAGGTGATCGTGGATCACCTGGCCGAGACCTTCAAATCCAACGAAGGCATCGATCTGCGTCAGGACAAGCAAGCCCTACAGCGTCTGACCGAGGCCGCTGAGAAGGCCAAGGTTGAGCTGTCCAACGCCACTCAGAGCGAGATCAATCTGCCGTTCATTACGGCCACGCCTGAGGGTCCCAAACACCTGGATCTCACCTTGACTCGCGCCAAGTTCGAGGAACTGGCCTCCCAGCTGATTGATCGCTGTGCCATGCCCGTGGAGCAGGCCCTCAAGGACGCCAAGTTGTCTTCGAGTGAGCTGGACGAGATCGTGATGGTGGGTGGTTCCACCCGGATCCCGGCCGTGCTGGACCTGGTGAAGCGCACCACCAGCAAAGACCCCAACCAGACCGTCAACCCCGATGAGGTGGTCGCCGTTGGTGCTGCAATTCAGGGTGGTGTTCTCGCCGGTGAGGTGAAGGACATCCTGCTGCTGGACGTCACACCTCTGTCCCTGGGTGTTGAAACCCTCGGCGGTGTGATGACCAAGATGATTACCCGCAACACCACGGTCCCCACCAAAAAGACCGAGACCTATTCCACGGCTGTGGATGGTCAGACCAATGTGGAGATTCACGTGCTCCAGGGTGAGCGCGAGATGGCATCCGACAACAAGTCGTTAGGAACCTTCCGTCTTGACGGCATTCCCCCGGCCCCTCGCGGCGTGCCGCAGATTGAGGTCACGTTCGATATTGATGCAAACGGCATCCTCAGCGTCAATGCCAAGGACAAGGGCAGCGGCAAGGAGCAGTCCATCTCCATTACCGGTGCTTCGACGCTCTCGGATTCCGAGGTCGACAAGATGGTCAAGGACGCTGAATCTAATGCCAGCGCTGATAAGGAAAAGCGCGAAAAGATCGATCTAAAGAATCAGGCTGAAACCCTCGCTTATCAGGCTGAAAAGCAGATGAGCGAACTTGGCGACAAGGTTGAGGCAGATGCCAAGGCCAAGGTCGAGGAGAAGCGCATCAAGCTCAAGGAGGCTGTTGATCAGGAGGATTACGACGCGATGAAGCCGTTGCTGGAGGAACTCCAGCAGGAGCTCTACACGGTGGGTGCTTCTGTTTATCAGCAGGACAGCGCTACTGCTGGAGGCGCTGCCCCCGGAGCTGATGCCGGTGCAACGGGCAACGCTGCTTCAGGTGGAGATGGTGCTGACGATGTCATCGATGCGGAGTTCACGGAGACCAAGTGATCCGCTGAGTTCATGGCGATTGCAAAGGGGCCCTAACGGGCCCTTTTTTCATGGCTCCTGGAGTGCGGTTGAAACCCACTCCGCCGTGGCAGGTGCAAGAAGAACACCATTGCGATAGTGACCACTCGCCACGATCAGCCCTGGTTCCAGTACGTCCAACAAGGGTGCTGGTCGATCCACCGGTCGGGCCCGCAAGCCACTCCAATGCTCGATCACCCGGGCGCTGCGCAGCCATTCCGGTGCGCTGTCATTGAGAGAACGCATCAGAGCCAGGGGATTGTCCGCAGCGTCGGTTCCGGGTTCCACCGTTGCTCCAAGCAACAGGCGTCCCGGTCCATCAGGGATCAGGTTGAAGCTCTGATCGACCAGAACAGCCGGCCATTGCATCCAGGTTGACGGACCTTCCCTCAATTGCAGGGTGAGGGCTTGTCCGAGCACTGGACTGATCGGAAGGCTGTGACCAAGAGGCTCCAGCAGCGCTCCAGCGCTCAGCCCCGAGCAGATCACCACGCTGTCGTGGCAGGTGCTGCCTCCTATGGCGTGATGCAGCCGCCAACGGGAGCCATTGCGCTCTAGCTGCTCCACACGGGTTGCCACGGGTTGAACGCTTTCCTGGAGCAGTGCTCGCCTTAAAGCGATTTGAAGCCGCAGTGGGTCGACACGACCATCTGCCCTTGAGTGCAGTGCACCGTGCAGTGCGGTTGGCCAGATCGTGCGGACCTGGTCGCTCGTCTTCAGTTCCAGGCCCAGATCTTTGCGTTGCTCGGCGAGGGCCCCCATCCGTGCCGCCGCATCTCGATCGGCAGCAATCTGCAGCAGCCCCGTTTGCAAGGTGAGGCAGGTCTCGAATGCCTGAAGGGCCTTCACCCATCGGGGCCAGAGCTGCATGCTGCGGCGGCGTAAACGCCAGCCACGACCACTTGTGCGGCGGAACACATGTCCCATCAACACGCCGAGGGATGCGCTGGTGCCGTTGAGTTCAGACTCTGAAGACTGCCTCTGTACCGGTTGATCCCAGCGAGGATCCAAAAGAGTGACGGAATGGCCCTTGAGGGCTAGTTCCCATGCTGAGCCGAGGCCTACAGCTCCGGCACCAACGATTGCGACGGATCGGGTCAGCTGAGGGCCTCGTCCGGGATCACTTCTGAATAAGCCTCGAAACCAGCGGCTACAGCGCTGTAGGAGCGTTGCAGTCGGGAGCTGTCCTGCAGACGGGCGGCCTCATCAAGATTGGCCAGTGCAGCCTTGAGGTCCCGGGCGATCGATTCAGCCTCCTTGCGGTGGGATTTGTCGAGTCGTTGGTTGATGTAGAGCATTTCGCGACCCACCTCCTGCATCGGCCCGTGGATCAGGTTCCGAGTGAATGTCCAGTCTTCGATGCTCACCAGGCGGGCCAGTTCAGGGAGACGGCTCTTCGTCTCTTCAAAGGCCGCGGCCTGACGTGCAATAACCGCCGCGTCGTCCGCTTTGACGGCGGCAGGCGTGATCAAACCCAGGCTCAGGGTGATGCAGAGGCAGAACGCGGCGAGGCGGCGCAGGGCCTTCAGCATGATCCGAAAAAAAATATCTGGGACTTTAACCAGCCCACAGGACGCGGGAGAATTTGTTTTTAATGCTTCGTTGTGAGTGAGGCCACGGTCATCCTCCAGATGATCTGTCCGGATCGGCCCGGGCTGGTGAGTGAGTTGGCGGGCTGGGTGGCAGCCAATGGCGGCAACATCCGCCATGCCGATCACCACACCGATGTGGGGGCTGGTTTGTTCCTCAGCAGGATCGAATGGCAGTTGATGGGTTTCGGTATTCCACGCGAGGCCATCGCAGCTGCGATAACAGCGTTGGGGGAACGCTTGAACGCTCAGGTCCAGCTGCGTTTTTCGGATGAGCTGCCGCGGGTTGCCATTTTGGCCAGCAAACAGAGCCACTGTTTACAGGATTTGCTCCTGCGTGTGCAAAGCGGTGAGCTGCCGATGCAAGTGCCGCTCGTCATCGCCAATCATCCCGAGCTGGAGGGGCTCTGCCGTGCATTCGAGGTGCCGTTTATGCACGTTCCCGTATTGCCGGATCGCAAGCCGGAGGCCGAGCAGCAGATCCTTGATCTCTTGGTTGAGCATCGGATTGAACTGGCGGTTCTGGCCAAATACATGCAGGTGCTGAGTTCAGACTTTCTGGATCGCTTCCCTGAGGTGATCAATATTCACCACTCGTTTCTGCCGGCTTTTAAAGGTGCTCAGCCTTATCACCGCGCCTGGGAGCGAGGCGTCAAGTTGATTGGCGCCACTGCCCACTACGTCACCGAGGATCTCGACGACGGCCCGATCATTGAGCAGACCACAGTGCATGTCAGTCATCGCGATGAGGTGGAGGATCTGATTCGCAAAGGCCGTGATACGGAACGGCTGGCACTGGCCCGAGCTCTGCGGTTGCATCTGCGCAGGCAGGTGATGGTTTATCGGGGCCGCACCGCGGTGTTTGCGTGATCGGTGCGCGGCTTTTTCGGATTGGGTTGCTTCTGTTGCCCTCCAGTGCACTGTTGGGAGGGCTGTGTCTGTTGGCGGCTGCAGTCAGCGGTAGCCGAGACAGGCCAGTGCCGATCTGGCGTGATCGCTGGTGTCAGCCCCTCCTGCTGGCGGGTGCGCTGATGCTGATTGGGGCGCTCCAGGCCCACACGGGTGCTTTGGCCTGGGCGGGTCTAGGCAACTGGTTGCCGTTGATCTGGGCGTTCTGGGCCTTTCAGCCGTATCTGATAACGGAGAGTCAGCGACGCGATGCTGCCTGGATGCTGGTGGCCGGAACGCTGCCGGTGCTGCTCACCGGTTTTGGCCAGATGTTTCTCGGTTGGGAGGGACCATGGCAGTTGGGTGGCGAAGCGGTCGTCTGGTTTGTTGCACCCGGTGGGAAGCCCGTCGGGCGTTTATCTGCCCTGTTTGATTACGCCAATGTCGCGGGAGCCTGGCTGGGGGTGATCTGGCCTCTGATGATTGCGGCAGTGCTGCGTCCCGATGGATGGCGGCGCCGTGGTGCTGCGCTGGTGCTGGCGCTGGCAGTCGGCATGGCGGTGCTGCTGACCCAGTCGAGAAATGCCATGGGTGGCCTTGCCCTGGCTTTGCCTCTGGTGATCGGCCCTGCCCGCTGGATCTGGCTTCTGCCGTTCATGCTGCTGGTGAGCTCACCGCTGCTGATGGTTGTGCTCCCGGGCATTCCCCCTGGCCTGCGCCAGGGTGCGATGACTTTGTTGCCGGACTCGATCCTCGAGCGATTGCTGCAGCGCGAAGGGGAGACGGCTTGGAAGCACACCCGCCTGGGGCAGTGGACCTACGCCATTCAGTTAGTGGCTGCTAGGCCCTGGTTGGGCTGGGGTTCGGCGGCTTTCAGCGTGATGTATCCGATCTATGTCTCCAAGCGTTGGCATGGGCACTCCCACAATCTGCCGCTGGAGTTAGCAATCAGCCATGGAGTGCCCGTGGCGCTGCTCATAACAGGCACCGTGCTGGCCCTATTGGTGCTGGCGCTTCGGCGCGGCATCCTTCAGCAGGCCCCTCTGGAGAGGGCGTGGTGGACTTCGGCGTTGGTGCTGTTGACGATGCACTTCACCGATCTGCCCTTCTTTGATGCCCGGTTGAACCTGCTTGGCTGGATCCTGCTGGCCGGACTTTGCGCCTTTATTCGGCATCCCCAGCCAGCGCAAGAGCCTGATCGTGGTGATCCCGCAGACGGTCTGGTTTCAACGGCCCCCTGAGGTGGCACCACGGCAGTGTGCGTTTGCCGTCCCATGACTCCTGGGTCACCTCTGCCCATGGTGGTGGGTTTGGAAGCTCGGGCCCCGGCATTGGCTCCAGTTCTCCGTTGAGAGCTGCGCGGTAGGTCTTTTTCCAACCTCCCATGCTTTCGCGGCCCTCTCCGACGGCAGCAATCACCGGCGCAAGTCGTCGGTCGCTGCGCGACAGCAGCGCCTGGATCACACTCCAGCCATAGCTTTCGGGTCGGAAATCGATGCCCTTGGGTTTGAGACGTTTGGCCAGTCGCTTCAGCCGTTTTTCGGCCTCAGGCCTGACGCCTTGCCATTGAAACGGTGTCTGTGCCTTCGGAACGAACGTGCTGACGCCGAGGGTGAAGCGCAGGCCAGGTGTCCCTTTTTTCAATGTCAGGAGTAGGTCGGCGGTGGCTTCCACATCTGCATCGGTTTCCGTCGGCAGGCCGACCATTCCGTAAAGCTTGAGCCCTGAGAGGCCGCCTTGTTTGGCATGTCGTGCTGCCTCATGGATTGCCTCGGTGGTGAGTTTTTTGTTCACCACCTCCCGCATTCGTTCGCTGCCGCTTTCGATCGCGATCGTGAGTGACCTGCTGCCGCGTTTGGCAAGAATCCTTCCCAGTTCGGGCGTCACAGTTGCGGCGCGAACAGAGCTGACACTCACGCGGGTGTCATCAAAACGATCCTGATTCAGCCACTGCAGCAGATCACTGAATTGGGGGTGCTGGGTCACCGAGGCTCCGAGCAGGCCCAGACGCCGGGTGGCCTTCAGGCCTTTTTCCACGGCTGGAATCAAGCCGTCGTCGAGGGAGGAGGTACGGAACGGCAAGGTGAGATAGCTCGCCAGGCAAAAGCGGCAAAGTTCTGGACAGCTGCGCACCACCTCCACCATGTGGATGTCTGGCCAGGCCGCGTCCGGCGTGACCACGGTGGAATGGCTGAGGGTGTTCCCCCGCCAGGTTTGCTTTTCCACCAGGGCAGGGACGTCTGAATCCACCGGCTCCACACCAATCAGCGTTCCCGTCGCGTCGTATCGCGGGATATAGAGGCTGGGCACGTAGACCCCCTCCACCATTGCCAGTCGTCGCAGGCGTTCGGGCCGTGATGCATTGCGGCATTGCTGCAGGGCATCGATGAAGGCACCGAGCAGCAGTTCACCGTCGCCCAGCAATACAGCATCAAAAAATGGTGCCAAGGGTTCAGGGTTGGCGGTGAGAACTGGTCCGCCACCAAAAACGATCGGATCGTCATCGCCACGGTTTTCGGCCCAGATCGGAATGTTCTGGTTCTGCAGCAGCTCAGGAAGGACAGGTCCATCCAGCTCCCAGCTCAGAGAGAGTCCGAACAGATCGCAGCGTCGTGGCAACGGATCTCCCTGGTCGGTGAACAACCGGCGCACGTCCACATCGCTGCGCTGGGCCAGGGTCGCCCACACGATCTGATAACCCAGGCTGGTAATGCCAACGGAATACGTGCTGGGAAAGGCCAGAACGGCCTTGAGAGCATCGTTGTCCGGCTGGGCCGGATCGAACAGCAGCGTTTCCTGATTCAGCTGAGGTCTCCTGGGGAGGACTGTGGGGGGGTCGGCGGGTTGAACGGCCGGCGGTGACGGTTGAGTTGTTTTTCCATTCGCTCCTCGGAATCCAGTTCCATCCCCATCTGACGTTCGTAGATCGAATGGGGGTGAAAGAGCCTTGCCACTACGAAGCTCGTCAGGCAGGCCACCAGGATTGGTTTGAGGATCAACAGATCCTTGGTGAGGGCGAAGGCCAGAAACATCGCTGAAATTGGCGTGCGCGAGCAGCCGGCTACGAAAGCTCCCATGCCTGCAAAGACATAGGTGGTTGGCACATGGCCCGTGAGGGCTTCGACACCAGTGCCGCAGGCCAGGCCTATGGCTCCTCCCAGCGTCAGCATTGGCATGAACAGTCCACCGGGTGCCCCTGATCCAGCCGCCAGGCCTGTGCAGAAAAACAAGACCACAAAGCTTGACAGCGCAAGGCTGATGTCGGCTTCGCCGGCTCCGATCAGATGTTTGAGTTCACTGGGGTTATGGAAGGTGTCGGGCAGCGCGGCGTAGACGCACCCCAGCACAACGCCACTGAGGGTCATCCGCAGGATGAGTCGGTCACCGAACCAATGGCTGCCCTGGCGCTGCATGGTGAGCACGTATCGGGTGTAGAGCTCCGCCAGCACACCCACCACCACTCCCAGGGCGATCAGGTAGATCAGGTCGATCGGAAGGAAGCGAACCAGTGGGGTGTACTCCCTCTCCAGCTGGAAGCCGATGGTGCTGCTGAGACCGCCTCCACCCATCACATCGGCCCAGGTGTCGGCGGAGAACGTGGTGATCAGCACCAGCAGCAGCACCACTGGCCGAGCTGAATGGAGCAGTTCCTCGATCGCATAGATGAAGCCACCGATGGGTGCACTGAATACAGCCGCGATGCCGGCACCACCGCCAGCGGCGACGATCACGCGGCGGAACGCCACTGGTGCTTTCAACCAGCGCGACATCTTCCAGGCCACTGACCCCCCCATCTGTACCGCTGGTCCCTCAGGTCCAAGCGGAAATCCAGAGCCGATGGCGATGATCCCGGCGACCAGCTTCACCAGCCCCACCCGCAAACCCATCGGCACCGGTCGGTGCCGGAGAAAGCCCATGATGTGAGTGATACCGGCGCCACCGGCTGCCGGTGACAAACGGGTCACCAGCCAGGCCGAGAGCATCCCGCCGAAGCCGCCGAGGGCCGGCAACACCACCCAGGCCGGCAGTTCATCGAGCAGGTCGAGCCGCCAATCCCGCAGCAGGTTGATCCCACTGGTGAACAGAAGCCCTGTGATGGCCGCGCCCAGACCGGTCAGTGACAGAGCCAGCACCACCACCAGCCAGCGGCGCTCCAGCATTCGCTGGATGCTGCGGCTGGAGCCGAGAAGGTGGCGGCGTTTTTTTGGTTCGCTTAAAGAGGGCACAGACCGCTTGGATTAGGCCTGGGCCAGAACGGCAGCTTCATCGGTGCTGCTGACGACCCGGCCCTGGTCCTCAAAGCCGTCGATCTGGTCGAAGTTCAGGTAGCGATAGAGCTGATCGGAAAGAGGGTCGATCTTCTCGGCTGCGATGCTCCGATATTCGTCTGGTGTTGGGATGCGGCCCAGCTGGGCGCAGACGGCCGCCAGTTCCGCGCTTCCCAGGTACACCTGAGCACCCTTGCCAAGCCGGTTGTTGAAGTTGCGGGTACTGGTGGAGAACACTGTGGTGTCGTCCTCAACCCGGGCCTGGTTGCCCATGCACAATGAGCAGCCGGGCATCTCCATTCGAGATCCTGCTGCTTCAAAGGTGGCGTAGTAGCCCTCAGCCTTCAGCGTTTCCTCATCCATTCGGGTTGGTGGGCAGACCCAGAGTCGCGCTTCGTTTTGGCCGGCGCCTTCCAGCACCTTTGCAGCAGCGCGGTAGTGGCCGATGTTGGTCATGCAGGATCCGATGAAGACCTCCTGAACCGGATTCCCAGCCACTTCGCTGAGCAGCTTCACGTTGTCTGGATCGTTCGGGCAGGCCACTACCGGTTCGGTGAGCTCGTCCAGGTTGACGTCGAGCACTTCGGCGTAGTCAGCATCAGCGTCAGCGGTGAGCAGCTGCGGGTTGGCCAGCCAGGCTTCCATTTCCTTGATCCTGCGGGCCAGGGTGCGGGCATCGCTGTATCCCCGGGCGATCATGTTTTTCAGCAGGGCCACATTGCTGCGCAGATATTCGCTGACCGTTTCTTCGGAGAGCTTGATCGCACAGCCTGCACAGGAGCGTTCTGCGCTGGCATCCGTGAGTTCAAAGGCCTGTTCGAGCTTCAGGTTGGGGAGCCCTTCGATCTCCATGATCCGGCCGTTGAACAGATTTTTTTTGTTGGCTTTTTCAACGGTCAGCAGGCCTCGCTGAATCGCGATCCAGGGAATGGCATTGACGACATCGCGAAGGGTAACTCCCGGCTGCAGAGAGCCGCTGAAGCGCACCAGCACCGACTCGGGCATGTCCAACGGCATGGCGCCGATGGCCGCGGCGAAGGCCACGAGGCCGGATCCCGCGGGGAAGGAGATGCCCAGTGGGAAGCGGGTATGGCTGTCTCCGCCGGTGCCCACGGTGTCGGGCAGCAGCATGCGGTTGAGCCAACTGTGGATGATTCCGTCTCCGGGGCGCAAGGCCACTCCGCCCCGTTGCGCGAAGAAATCGGGAAGGTCCTTCTGGGTCTGCAGATCAACGGGCTTGGGATAGGCCGCGGTGTGGCAAAAGCTCTGCATCACCAAGTCGGATGAGAATCCCAGGCAGGCCAGTTCCTTCATCTCATCCCGGGTCATCGGTCCGGTGGTGTCCTGGGATCCGACGGTGGTCATCAGCGGTTCGCAGCTGGTGCCCGGATGAACCCCGGCCAGGCCGCAGGCTTTGCCGACCATCTTCTGGGCCAGGGTGAACCCCTTGCCGGTGTCTCCCGGTGCGGAGGGTCGGATGAATAGATCCGACGGCGGCAGCCCGAGCTTTGCCCGCACCTTGTCGGTCAGAGCCCGACCGATCATGAGTGGGATGCGTCCACCGGCACGCACCTCATCGCGGATGGTGCTGGGATTGAGCTCAAAGCGGCTCACCACCGTGCCTTCCCGTTCGATCGTTCCGTCATAGGGACGGATGGTGATGACATCTCCGGTATTCAGGATCGTGACATCGCATTCGATCGGTAGCGCGCCGGAGTCTTCCGCGGTGTTGAAAAAGATCGGAGCGATCTTGCCGCCAAGGATCACACCGCCGGCCCGTTTGTTGGGAACGAAGGGAATGTCATCCCCCGTGTGCCAGAGCACGGAATTGATCGCGCTTTTGCGGGAACTCCCCGTTCCCACAACATCACCCACGTAGGACACGGGATGCCCGTTCTCCTTCAGGGTCTCGATTGTTTGAAGGCCCTCTGGATCGCGGGTTTCCAGCATGGCCAGGGCATGCATGGGAATATCCGGCCGCGTTGTGGCGTGGGTGGCGGGGGAGAGGTCGTCGGTGTTGGTTTCGCCTTCAACCTTGAACACCGTCACGGTGATGCTCTCGGCCAGTTTCGGTTTGGAAGTGAACCATTCGGCGGCGGCCCAGCTATCCACCACCTGCTTGGCGAAGCGGTTGCTGTTCGCCAGCTCCATCACTTCATTGAAGGCGTCGTAGACCAGCAGGATGCGGCTGAGGCCGGCGGCAGCACAGGCCGCCAGTTCGGTGTTGCTGTGTTTCAACAGCTCGATTAGAGCGGCCACGTTGTAACCGCCCACCATGGTTCCCAGAAGTCGGGTGGCGTCCAGTGGTGACACCAGGGGGCTGCTGACATGGCCTTGGGCAACTGCGCTGAGCCAGGTGGCTTTGACGTAGGCCGCTTCGTCCACGCCGGGTGGGATGCGCTCACTCAGCAGATGGAGCAGGGCTTCGTCCTCACCGGATGGAGGGTTTTGCAGCAGTTCGGTGAGCCCCTGCGTCTGCTCAGCAGTGAGAGCCAGAGCAGGAACGCCCTGGGCTTCCCGTTCTGCGGCCAACTTGCGGTAAGCGCTCAGCATGGGATGTAGGTGCGGGGCTTCACCCCATTCTTCCGGACCGCCTCTGTTGCTTATGGGCAAAGTGCGTAGCCTTGGCTTGATTTAGCGCTTTGGTCATGGCCGCCACCTCAGATCTGCATGTGGTGGAAACGCGTCCGCTCGTGGCACCTGCGCTCCTGCATCGCGACCTGCCGATCGACGCCGCCTCAACCGAGACCGTGGCTTCAGCGCGTCGCCGGATTCAATCGATTTTGCGGGGTGACGATCTGCGCCTGCTGGTGGTGGTGGGCCCCTGCTCCGTTCACGACAAGATGGCTGCGCGCGAGTATGCCCAGCGCCTGGCTCCGATCCGGGAGCGGCTGAAGGATCAGCTGGAGGTGGTGATGCGGGTGTATTTCGAGAAGCCGCGCACAACTGTGGGTTGGAAAGGGATGATCAATGATCCCCATCTGGATGGCTCCTACGACATCAACACCGGTTTGCGACGTGCCCGCGGATTGCTTTTGGATCTTGCACGCGAGGGTATACCGACGGCTACGGAACTCTTGGATCCCGTGGTGCCCCAGTACATCGCTGATCTGATCAGTTGGGCCGCCATCGGCGCCAGGACCACGGAAAGCCAGACGCACCGTGAGATGGCGTCGGGCTTGTCGATGCCGGTCGGCTACAAAAACGGCACGGATGGCAGCGCCAGCATCGCCATCAATGCCATGCAGGCGTCCGCCAGACCCCATCATTTTCTTGGCATCAACCGGGAGGGGCAGGCCTCGATCGTGAGTACGACGGGAAACCCCGATGGTCATCTGGTGCTGCGCGGCGGAAACGGTGGCAGCAACTATCACTTGGAGGCTGTTCAGGCTGCGGCGTCTGAGTTGAGCAAGGCTGGATTAAAAGAACGGTTGATGGTGGATTGCAGCCATGCCAATTCCAACAAGGACTACCGCCGTCAGTCCGACGTTTTGGCCTCCGTCGCCGACCAGCTCAGGGCCGGATCGCAGCACGTGATGGGCGTGATGATTGAAAGCCATTTGGTGGAAGGCAATCAGAAATTGACTGCTGATCTTTCACAGCTCACCTACGGCCAGAGCATCACCGATGCCTGCATCAGCTTTAAGGCCACGGAACAGCTGTTGCTGGATCTGGCGTCCGCGGTGGGCGAACTTCAAACGGCCGTTCCAGCCTGATCGCCACTTGAATGCAGCCTGATGGTCTGCTGGATTCAACTCCCTGAACAGTCTCCCCTTTGCCAGCGTCACGGGAAGCTGATGTTTTGCTTCAGCTCAGCGTTGCTGCCCACAGACAACCCACGACCAGGGGAACGCTGAGGTTGTCGATTCCTGCAGGGCTGAGTTGTTCCAGCCCAGTGGCCACTACAGATAAGAGCAGGGCAACCGTCCAGTTGGCACCAGAGCCGCCGGTGATGCTCAGTGCCAGCAGCACGCCGAAGGAAACCATCAGCATGGTGGTGGTTCCAGCCAGAGATTTCGTTTGGCCGGCAACGGACCAACGCGGCGACGTCACGGCACTACCGATTAATCCGGCCAGACCATCACCGCAGGCCATGACCAGCACGCCTGCGCAGACAGCATCTGGTCGACTCGGCCAGAAGAGCATCAGCAGCGCAGTGATCGCCAGGCCGTAAGCGGTTGTTCCGTAGCTGTTGCGATCAACATTTTCAACGGCGGGGATCAGACGCCAACGCTGGTTGATTGCCGTTGCCAAGGTAACGACGCCAGCAAAGGGAATCGCGATTTGGGCTGGGATGGCGAACCACCAGGCCATGGGAATCACAGCACCTGTGCCGATGTGCACAATCTTTCTGCTGAGCTCGCGCTGGTTGGGCCATTGACGACGTGCCAAAAGAGCTGCAGCAAGAACGATCACCATCCATGCGGTGATCGTCAGGATGCCACTGCTTGAGGTCAGAGTGATCAGGCGGCCTGTTGGTGATTGGTTATGGCCCGCAGCTTGAGAATCGCTTTGGATTCGAGTTGTCGGACCCGTTCGCGGGAGACATTGATCTGACGACCGATTTCCGCCAGCGTCAGAGGCTCTTCACCACCAAGGCCAAAACGCAGCTTGAGGATCTTCTGTTCCCGCTCGTTCAGTTGTGATAGCCAGCCGCCCAGGTGCTCCTTCTGAATGCTGCGGTCCATGCCTTCCATCGGCTCTTCGCCGTTGGGGTCAGGAATCAGTTCACCAAGAGTGCTGCGATCCTCCTCGCCTCGGGCGTGGGCATCGAGGGAGGCGCATGGGGCGCTCTGCGAGATCAGGTCTTCAAGATCACGGGGTTCAATCCCCATGGCACTGGCCAGCTCCAGTCGATTGGGCTGGCGGCCAAAACGGTGGGAGAGCTCCCTGGAGATGCGACGCATCTTGGAGAGTTTTTCGCTGACGTGGATCGGCAGGCGAATCGTGCGGGCGCTGTTGTCGATCGCCCTGGTCATGCCCTGACGGATCCACCAGTAGGCATATGTCGAAAACTTGTAGCCCATTGCCGGGTCAAACTTGTCGACGGCGCGTTCCAATCCGATCGCACCCTCCTGAACCAGGTCCAGCAGTTCCAGCCCCTGGTTCTGATATTTCTTGGCGACGCTCACAACCAGGCGCAGGTTGGCGGCCATCATGCGGTCGCGAGCACGTTTGCCCATGCGGATCTTGTGCCGCTGGCGGGAGGTGAGATCCCCCTCAGGAACGTCCTGTAGCTGTTTCATCGCTTGCACATGATGTGCAAGTTCGATTTCTTCGGCTGCAGTCAGCAGTGGGATGCGTCCAATGCTGCTCAGATAAAAGCCAATGGAATCAGTGGCTAAACGTCTGCTTTGGCTCGCTGTTGACCGACGTCCAGTAGACGGCAGTGCAGGTATCTTCCGGGAAGACTTTTCAGCCTCGCCGGAAGACTCCAGAGGGATCCCCATCACCCTGGTCTCCTGAATGAATTTGGGCTGAACTTAGCACTCAGTGTTGAGAAAGAACGACGCAAATCCGAAAACTTTCAGCAGCTGAACTTCGTTCAGTTGAGATCTCTCGGAATTTTTACCTTTCCGGTTGAAAATTCACCGAAATCAACGTTTTTGCTTGTATCGAAGGAGACAGATCAAGATGATTTTTAATGATGAAGCATTACAAGCTGGTGAGTCCCTGGCTCCATGCGTTGATCAATTCGATCTGTGAGTTCCTCTCGGGCTCATCATCTGTGGGTTGGCGCTGCGTGAAGCTGCCATCACTGTGCATGTCCCAGGCTCCACGATTGTCGTTGAGATAAAGCGACAACAGTCGTTCCAATTGTTCTTGCAAGGCAGGCTCTTCAACCGGTGTCACCGCTTCCACGCGTCGATCCAGATTCCTTGTCATCCAGTCAGCACTGCCGATATACACCTCTGGCGATCCACCGTTGCTGAACCAGAAGATGCGTGAGTGTTCCAGAAACTGGCCAATAATGCTGATCACACGGATGTTGTCGCTCAGCCCTTCCTTGCCTGGAATCAGGCTGCACATTCCGCGAATGATCAGTTCAATCTGGATCCCTGCCTGTGACGCTTCATAGAGCAGGCTGATGATCTCGGGATCCACCAGAGAATTCATCTTGGCTCGGATCAATCCAGGACGGCCTTCCTGGGCATGGTCGATTTCGCGGCGGATCAGGGCTTTCATGCCCTTCCGCAGGGTGACGGGTGCCACCAGCAGTTTGCGGAAACTCTGCTGCTTTGAAAATCCCGTCAGGTAATTGAACAATTCCACCAGGTCCTGCCCCAGCTCGGGGCGTGTGGAAAGTAATCCGAGGTCGGTGTAGAGCTTGGATGTTTTCGAGTTGTAGTTGCCGGTGCCGATGTGCACGTAGCTGCGCACGTGGTCCTGTTCTCGGCGCACCACCAGCACAATTTTGGTGTGGGTTTTCAGGCCGAGTACGCCATACACCACATGTACGCCTGCCCGCTCAAGTTGCCTCGCCCACTGGATGTTGTTGTCTTCGTCAAACCGGGCTTTGAGCTCCACCAGGGCCATCACCTGTTTGCCGTTTTCTGCGGCGCGGATGAGCGCTGCAATGATCGGCGAATCCTTCGATGTCCGGTACAGGGTCATCTTGATCCCCATCACCTGGGGATCATCTGCCGCCTGATTGATGAATTCCTCCACGGTGGTTGAGAACAGGTCATAAGGGTGATGCAACAGGATGTCCTGTTGACGCATCAACGAAAAAATGTCGTCAAACTCCTCCGGATTGACAGTCCCTTCATCGATGAGGTGCTGTTGCGATCGCGCCAAAAGATCGGGGGTCTGACCGTTGTGGGATTTGCTCTTCAAGTTCGGTAGCGGTAACCCCGCCAGTCCGAACAGATCGTCGAGGCCCAGAAGCCCATCAATCTTGTAGAGATCTTCCTCTACAACGGCGAGTCCCTGCATCAGCATCGCCACCACGTCGTCCGGCATCTCGTTGGGTACTTCCAGACGCACCACTTCGCCGCCGACCCTGCGTTTGCGCAGGCCTTTTTCCAGCGCCAGCATCAGATCGTCTGCCTCCAGATCCCGTAGTTCGAGATCAGCATCACGGGTGACGCGGAAGACGTAATGCCCCTCCACGCTCATTCCTGGAAACAGCAAGGAGAGGTTGTAAGCAATCATCTGCTCCAACGGAATGGCGCTGTGGATGGGGGCTGGATCGTGATCGCTCAGCTCCGTGGGGATGGCCATGAACCTGGGGAGGTTCTTCTGGGGAACCTTCAATCGGGCGAATTGGCGTTGATCTGTTTCGGGATCACGGATCACAGCCGCCACGTTCATGCTCAGGTTGCTCACAAACGGGAAGGGATGGGCTGGATCCACCGCCAGGGGTGTCAAGACCGGGAACACCGAGTTTCGGAACGTGTCATCGACCCATTGCCGCTGGCGATCGTTCAGCTGGTCGTAATCCAGAAGCTGCACATGGTGTTGCTGGAGCTGTTTTTTGAGGCGTAACCGGAAATGATCCTGCTGTTGCTGCAGCAGGGGCATCAACTGTTCGCGAATGGTGAGCAGCTGTTCAAGAGGCGTCTTGCCGTCTTCGCTCGGCTTGGTGATTCCGGCTTCCACCTGAGACTTCAGGGATGCCACTCGCACCATGAAGAATTCATCGAGGTTGTTGCTGAAGATGGCACTGAATTTCGCCTGATCAAGCAGTGGGGTGCGTTGATCGAGTGCCTGAGCGAGGACTCGCTCGTTGAAGGCGATCCAGCTCAGCTCACGGTTGATGTAGCGATCCGGACTCAGCAGATCGGAACTCATGGGATGGCTGGTGGAACTGTTGTTGTCAGAACTGCAACGTAGCAATCAGATTTGGTGTTCCAGTTGACCTCCCTGGGGACGGCCAGCCACCAGAAAAGCGACCCCGATGAGCACGGCGGCTCCGATCCAGAAAGGACTGGTCTGGCCCAGGCGGTCGTAACTGAAACCGGCGGCAGAAGCCCCAAGGAATGTGCCGAGGCTCTGGAGGCCCTGGAGACCTCCTAGGGCTGCGCCTTGCCCATCCCGGTTCAGTTTTCTGGAGACCAGGGCGCGCAGGCAGGGGGTGACCAGACCGGTGCCCAGTGCCAGCAGGGCCACGGCGCTGTAAATCACAGGCATGGAAGTCTCCACGGTGGCCATTGGAACCAGCACACAACCCACCGTCAGCAGACCGAGGCCAGTCAGGGTGAGGCGCAGTTCTCCAAACCGCTTCACAAGGGGGCCGATCAGACCTCCTTGCACGATCATGGCGATCACCCCTACCAGGGCGAATGCTGCACCTGCCATGCCTTCGGTCCAGTTGAAAGAGTTACGGAGATACAGCACCAGAATGGTTGTGAAGCCGTTGAAGGCCATGAAAAAGCCGAAAAAGGCCAAGGCCAGACGCCTCACATCGCTCTGAGCAAAAACGCTTTGCAGCAGCGATACGGGATTGAGAGCCCGTTTGCGCGGCAGTGGCTTGCGGGCTTCAAGCGGATGGGTCTCCGGCAGGAGAAGGCTCACCATCACCAGATTCACTGCGGCGAAGCCGGTGGCCCCCCATGCCGGAAGGATGCGGTTCATTTCACCTAGCAGGCCCCCCAGGCCAGGGCCCAGGGCGAAGCCCAGACCGAAGGCGACACCGATCAGTCCAAAGGCTTTTGCGCGGTTTTCCGGTGTGGTGATGTCGGCAAGGACCGCTGTTGCGGTAGCGGCAGTGCCGCCGCTCATGCCATCGATGATTCGAGCGAGGAAGAGCAGTGCCAGGGGCAGGCCTGCAGCGGTGGCTCCCGGCCAGATCTCCTGCCAGGGCAGCGTCAGGGTGATCGCGAAGAGACCCATGCCCACTACCGAACCAGCAACGCAGACGGTGATGACCGGTCGGCGGCCGAAGCGATCGCTCAGGGCTCCGATTAGAGGTGCCACTGCGAACTGGGACAGGGCATAGGTGCCCGAAAGTAGCCCGACCGTGCTGCCACTGCTGCTGAAATCCGCCAGCAGAAAGGGGAGCAACGGCAGAAAAATGCTTTCGCTGAGCCGGTCATTCAGCAGCGTCAGGAACGTGCTCAGTAGGGTTGGGATGCGGCGGCGCTGCAAGGCGACCAGCGGGCGGGTGAGACTCACATTCCCACAGGCTTGATGGCATGGCTCTGCGGCCGATTCAATCTGCCGATGCATCTCTGCTGCGTGGGATCTACGCCGATGCAGTGGAAAGTCAGGCCCCGGCTCTTTACTCCGATCAGCAGGTGAACGCCTGGGCTGCTCTGGCCTGGTTGCCCGGGGTGCTGGATCGCACGTTTGCGGAGGGGAGCGGCTGGATCAGCGGCAACGATGCAGCGTTCGCCATCCGCCATCCAAAGGATCGGCTGTCGTTGTTGTACTGCCGTGGTTGCGCGGCTCGGCAGGGCCATGGAACAGCTTTGCTTCAACAGATCGAGATGGAGGCTCAGGCGGAAGGCGTGGAACGGTTGTGTACGGAAGCCAGTCAGTTAAGTCGTCCGCTGCTGGAGCGCCGGGGCTGGCGTGTTGTGGCTCCTGAAATTATTGCCATTGCCGGTGTTCCCTTCGAGCGTTATCGAATGGACAAGCCCTTGCGCCAGTCCTGAAGATGCACCAGTTGGGCGGCAGCCTGGCCTGTCTCCTGTATCGATTCGGCAAGTTTGATCCCAGCCTCAAGGCTGTAGGTCTTTCCTGAAAACCAGAGGTAGGCAGCAGCGTTCCAGCGCACGGCGTCACTCAGAGGTCCATGGCCGTTCAGGGCTTCAAGGGCCTGGTCATGCCAGCTGTCGATGTCCGTCCATTCCGCGTCGGCGTGATGGCAGCCGTGGTCTCGGGGATGGAGGATCAATCGTTCGGC
>QCUJ01000018.1 GCA_003210795.1 Synechococcus sp. AG-679-B05
CAGCCCAGGAGGACATGGCCTCGAGATGGGCAAGATCCTTGAGCCCAATGGCGATGAGAGCGAGAACGACCACACCGGCGGAATGGCCTGCGCCCCATGCCAGGGCACTGCGCAGAGCCTGGATGGGTCGGTTGAGCGAGAAGGGAGCCATCGCCACGAGGTGATCAGCACCAGCGACGACATGAACGGCGCCGGCGGCAATTCCAGTGAGAACGCTGATCAGCACAGTTCAGTGGTTCAGAGAACGAAGTCTGCCGGAGCGGAACGACTCAGCCGTTGATCAGCTTTCGCAGACCGGCCTCAAGATCGTTCTGACGCATCAACGCCTCCCCGACAAGCACGGCATCAGCGCCGGCACTCTGAACACGAGACAGATCAGTGCGGGTCAACAGACCCGACTCACTCACCAGAAGGATGTTCTGGTCCTGCAGACGCTGCCCGAACGAGGCTGTGAGGCGCTCGGTCGTGCCCAGGTCAGTTTCAAAAGTCGACAGATCCCGGTTGTTAATCCCAACCAGATCAAAGCCACCGATGCTGAGCACACGTTCCAGCTCATCAGCATCGTGTACTTCGACCAGCACGGCGAGACCCAGGGCAGCCGCCGCTTTCCGCAGGTAGCGAAGATCCTGGTCGCCGAGAATGGCCGCAATCAGTAAAACCGCATCAGCGCCGGCAGCTCTGGCCTGATAAAGCTGATAAGGACTTAAAACGAACTCCTTGCAGAGCAGGGGCAGATCAACAGCCTTGCGGACCTCAACGAGGACATCAAAGCCACCCTGGAAAAAGGTTCTGTCTGTCAGCACCGACAGACAGCTGGCTCCTCCAGCTGCGTAGGCACTTGCAATCACCACAGGGTCGAAATCCTCACGGATCACTCCTTTGCTGGGGCTGGCCTTTTTGACCTCAGCGATCACCGCGGGTTTAACCGTCGAAGAAGTCAACGCGGCCAGAAAGTCCCTGGTGGACGGCAGATCAGCGATCTGTCGTTTGAGATTGTCCAGCGGCACCTTCTGTCGAGAGACCTCAACTTCCCGGTCTTTCTCCCAGACAATCTTTTCGAGGATGTTCCTTGGTTCCTCCTCATCGTGTGGGACGGCGTACTCGAGATAAGAAACACGCACCTTCGGATTGGGTGGACGACGACGGATCTCCATGAATCGATCGGAAGAAACGGGAACAGGAACGGGAAACGGTTCAGGCGACCAGCTGAGATGCAGCTTGCTTGTAAGCAACCTCCACCACCTCACTGAGGGTGGGGTGCGTATGGACCTCCGTTGAAAGCTGTCGAACGCTCTGGCGTCGGGCGACGGCATTCGCCACCTCCTGAATCAGATCAGCGGCATGCAGCCCGTAGATATGCGCACCAAGGACTTCACCACTGGTTTTGTTGAACAGCAGTTTCATCAGTCCATCACTTTCAAGCTCGGCCAGAGCCTTGGAATTGGCTTTGAAATAACTGCGAACGGATCCAAGCTTGAACCCCTGTTCCGCCGCCAGGGTCTTGGCATCGGCCTCACTCATGCCAACGGAGCTGATCTCCGGATGGGTGAAGGTCGCAGCGGGGATGCTGCGGTAATCGATCTGGCGTTGGCGACCAAGAATGTTGTCGACGGCAACGGATCCTTGGGCGGCGGCGGTGTGCGCCAGCATCAGCTTTCCGGTTACATCACCCACCGCCCAGAGATGCGGCACGGGCTGGTCATTCACCAGCACGCGCATCGTGTCGTCGATCGGGAGGAAACCACGGTTGGTCTCGATCCCAAGGGACTCCAGATTGAGTCCTTTGCTGCTGGGAACACGCCCCGTGGCCACCAAAACAGCATCCACCTCCAACGTCTCCACCAGCTCACGGCTGTTGAAGTCGGCCAGTTCAATCTGAACAGGGCAACCAGGGGTGACCTTGCGAGCCAGCAGACCGGAACGGGCGTCGATATCGCGGCTGTCAATCAAGTGGCGGCCGGCGATCTTTGCAATATCCGGATCGAAGGTGGGCATCACCTTGTCCATCGCTTCGATCATCGTCACCTCACAACCCAGGGCCGTGTAGACGTCTGCGAATTCGAGGCCGATGTAGCCACTGCCGATGATCGCAATCCAGCGGGGCAGCCACTCGAGATTGATCGCTTCATCACTGGTGAACACAGTGCGTCCATCGGTCTCAATGCCGGGCGGCACGAAGGGATCCGAGCCTGTGGCAATGATCACGTCCTTGGCATTGAGCACCCTGTCAACACCGCTTGGCTCGCGCAAACCAACGCGTTGGGCCCCTTCCAGCCGACCCTGGCCGCGAAGGATGGTGACGCCAGCCCGTTCCAGACTCTTGGTGAGATTCGCCCGGATCGTCTGCACCAATTGATTGGCATGGTCTGCGATCTTCTGGCGCTCAAAACGCACCGGTGCCGCGTGAATTCCAAAACTGGAGAGATGGCGGTCGTCGGCCAGCTCACGCACTTTGCCGCTGGCTGCCAGCAGAGCCTTCGAGGGAACGCAACCGCGGTTCACGCAGGTGCCACCCATATCCCGCGACTCGACAATGGCCGTCTTGAGCCCATGCTCTGCGGCGTGTTTGGCGGCATCAAACCCCCCATAACCTGCGCCGATGACGATGACGTCGTAGTCGAAGCTGGCGTCGCTCACCCGGACTGCTGCGTTGTGCGAGCCATTGTCGCTCGCCGACGCTCCAACAGGAGGGGCACCGCGGCAGCGGCCACGTTGAGGGATTCAACCCGAGGGCTGTGCGGAAGTGTCACCGCATGGGTGCAGCAGGCCTGAAGCCTGGGGTGCAGGCCTGCGCCTTCCGTTCCGAGGACCAGGGCGGTCGGGAGTGTCCAGTCGAGCTCCCAGTACGGAATCGGCTGGAGCAACCCCTTCGCTTCAGGCACCAAAGTTGCCACCACCTGAACCTGTTGGAGCACCAGCTCCTTCAGCTTCTGCTCCATTTGTTCAACGGCTTGCTCACCATCCGGTCCAAAGCGATGGTGCGGAAGCTGGAGCAGGCTTCCCGAGGATGCCCTTAAAACCTTTGGGCTGAAGGGATCGGCCCCAGCCCCCAGCCACACGGCTTCAACATCGGCCGCCAGGGCCGTTCGAAGCAACGTGCCGAGATTGCCTGGATCCTGGATCCGATCCAACAACAGCAGAAAGCTGGCTTGAAGCGAAGGTGATGGGAAACACTCCAGTGGACAAAGACAAGCCACACCGTCTGGAGTCACCGTGCTGAGCGCCGACCGCAACACCTCTTCGGTGACGCGGCGGATAGGGATCTGAGGATCGAGGCTCCCCAGAAGCTGGGAATGGCGTTCAATCCAGGGATCCGTGGCAATCACTTCATGGAGCTCAGCCCCCTGCAGCAGCTGTTCCTGCAGAAGGTGAGTTCCTTCCAGCAGCACCATGCCCTCACGTTCCCGTCCTGCACGGGTCGCCAGCGAACGAAGCCGGCGCACCAGAGGATTACGACGGCTGCTGATCAGAAGGTCGGGGACCACTCGAAAATCGTTCAGAAACTGGAGTGTTTACGTACTTTCAACTCCTTATGAACAGTTAGATCCTCACCTTCCAGATCCAAACCATTGATGGCGGCAATTTCTCCTTTGATTCCCTCTGCTGCAAGATTTTCAATCAACTTTTTGATCACCTGGTCTTCGACTGTGGCGTGGTCGATGGAATCAGGCGTCAGTCTCTCTAAAAATTTCCCAACCTTGGAGGCAACAACCTCTGAGGCGTTTGAGATTTTGAGAACAATCATTTCGGACCTGAGAGAACCTGTCCGAAGATTATGCGGATGGGGAGACTTGAACTCCCACGATGTTGCCACCACTAGTACCTGAAACTAGCGCGTCTACCAATTCCGCCACATCCGCTGGCGTGGGTCGCTCATGCGACGTGAAGACATTACGGCATCACCCTCCAGCAGGAGCGGGCGAAGAATGTAACTGTTGAAACCAGTTTCAGTGGCGGACGTCTAGACGGTCTCAAAGGTCAACGTCACAATGACTTCGTCGAGTAGTCAGCGGTTGATGATGGGCCCTGCAACCGCATCTCAGAACGGTCTCAAAGAGCGCCTTGCTGTTCGAGGAGGAAAAACCCTTTCGGGAACATTGAAGGTTAGCGGCGCGAAGAATTCGGCTCTGGTTCTGATGACGGCCAGCTTGCTGACCAGTGATGTAGTTGAGCTGTGCAATATCCCCGAGTTAACGGATATCGCAGGAATGGTCGACATCCTTCGATGCCTGGGTGTGCAGGTTGAACGCAGCGGGGATCGGATTCGCCTCCAGGCTGATCTACTCAGCAGTGCTGAGCCCCCCCTACGAACTGGTTAACAGCTTGCGAGCCAGTTTTTTCAGCATCGGTCCTCTGCTTGGTCGACTCGGGCAGGCCAAGGTCCCACTTCCGGGTGGATGTCGCATCGGAGCACGTCCCGTGGTTGAACACATCCGGGGACTTAAAGCTCTCGGAGCTTTGGTCAGTGTTGAACATGGCAGCGTCAATGCAGCCGTTCCCGGTGCGCAGCCACGCCTCAAAGCAGCTCCCATCATTCTCGATTGTCCAAGCGTTGGTGCAACAGAAACCGTTCTGATGGCAGCAGTGCTGGCCAGCGGCACAACAACCATCGAAAACGCGGCACAGGAACCCGAAGTTCAGGACCTGGCCCAGCTGCTCAATGCCATGGGCGCTGAGATCACAGGTGCCGGTGGACCTGTGATCACGGTGAAAGGTGTTGAGCGACTGCACGGTGTGCGGAACTATTCGGTCATCCCGGACCGGATCGAAGCCGGTACTTTTCTGATTGCAGCAGCCATCACGGGATCCGCGATGCGCGTTGAGCCGGTGATCCCCGAACACCTCAATGCAGTTCTTCAAAAATTGCGCGACTGCGGTTGCCGACTTGATATCGATGACACCGGGATATCGATCACCCCTGGACAATTGCAAGCTGTCGATATCACAACCCAACCCTTCCCTGGATTCCCAACTGACCTTCAGGCCCCATTTATGGCCTTGATGACAGTGGCTCAGGGAACCAGCGTCATCACCGAGAAAATTTATGAAAATCGCTTGCAGCACATTGCCGAACTGCAGCGAATGGGAGCGTCAATTCGCGTTGAGGGCAGCACCGCGATTGTTGAAGGGGTCCCTCAACTCAGTGGAGCACCGGTGATCGGAAGTGACCTGAGAGCATCAGCCGCCATGGTTCTCGCGGGACTCAGCGCGAAGGGAGTGACCCATGTGTCCGGCCTGTCACACCTCGACAGGGGCTACGACAACATCGAACGGAAATTGAGTTCCGTTGGCGCTGACATCGAACGACAAGAAATTAAGTTCACAGATATAAAGAAATCAAGCTGAATATCCATCCATTCAGACTTTTTGGGGATCCTTCGTTCTTTGCCGATGGGCTCCACTGTTGCTAAAAACGTCGTTTGGTGTGTACAGTGAATGACCCCACGCAGGCGTGGCGGAATTGGTAGACGCAGCGCACTCAAAATGCGCCGACTTCGGTCTTGCGAGTTCAAGTCTCGCCGCCTGTATTTGATGAATTGACCTTCCAATCAGTGATTTGATTGCTTTGGCCGGTATGGCTGAAATTTTTATATTTTTCAATCAATTTTACATCAATAGAAGAAATTAATTCATGTATTCCAGTCAAGCTCCAGCAATGATCACAGCTTCATGAAGACTTCTTCATGAAGACTTCTTCATGAAGAAGTCTTCATGAAGTTTCAGCCTGCAAGCGCAATCCTTCGAAACACTTTTAATGAAGAGTGTTTGCTTTGCCTGCGCAATCAACATCCCCATGGCACCCTTTTTGCAGACAAAGAGAATCAATGGCTCGTTCCAAGTCGATTAAGGCCAGAAATGAACAACTGGAAACAACCGTTTTCATCTTCGGTGTCACTGCTTGCGTGACCGGCATCGTTGTGACCTGCTGGTCAGCGTTGTCAAACCAATCACTTGTTCCCTGGGGATTGTTCTGAACCAAAGAGAAAGCCTTAGTTTCAACTAAATTTTTCCTTCAACAATATCCATCGTCGCTGATTTCTGACGGAAATAGAGATCCAGCAACAAGGAAGCGACGCCCTTGAGTTCAGCCATATCCGTGGCCGACTCAATGGCGTTTGCCAACGTCTGCTTCTGAAATTGCTCATGGAGAGGTAGGGCCATGGCGCGATCAGGGAATGTGGTGAAGAAATATTAAGATAGATGTTCTGTCTGGCTGTAGCGGCTGTGAAGTCTCACGTCAGCCCCGGAAGAGTGATGGGAAACCATGGCGCTGCCACGGCATTTCAAAATGAGCTGATCCCTGCATCGGCGACATGACTGGTCTGGTCGACACAGCCCTCAAAACAGTTGGTGTCGCCAGGCCTTCTGCCAAAACGGCGTCGGCCAAAGCTGTGATGAACACCTACAACCGCTTTCCACTCACCCTGGTGCGTGGAAAGGGTTGCTGGGTATGGGACGACCAGGGGAACCGGTATCTGGATGCCGTCGCTGGAATCGCCACTGACACCTTGGGGCACAGCGACCGTGTGATGCGCCGCAGCCTGCATCGGCAGCTTCGACGAATCCAGCATGTTTCCAATCTGTACCGGATTCCTGAACAGGAAGAACTGGCTGACTGGCTGGTGCAAAACAGCTGCGCTGACAGCGTTTTCTTCTGCAATTCAGGTGCTGAAGCCAATGAAGCCGCGATCAAATTGGCCAGAAAACATGGCCACCAACGGCGCAACATCGAGCGCCCGGTGATCCTCACAGCAGCAGCCAGTTTTCACGGGCGCACCCTGGCCGCCGTCACCGCCACCGGCCAGCCCAAATACCACCAGGGCTTTGAACCTGTTGTCGAAGGCTTTGATTATTTCAATTACAACGACATCAATTCATTTGAAACAGCACTTCAAAAACATGAGGAGCACGGGCCGAAGGTTGCAGCTGTTCTGATTGAGCCCCTTCAGGGGGAAGGCGGCGTCAACCCCGGTGATCACGCTTTTTTCCAGACGGTGCGTCAACTCTGCAGCGAACGCAACATCCTGCTGATCCTCGATGAAGTGCAAGTCGGTATGGGCCGCAGCGGTCGGCTATGGGGCTACGAACAGCTCGGCATCGAACCCGATGCCTTCACCCTCGCCAAAGGGCTGGGCGGAGGCCATGCGATTGGTGCCCTGCTGGTTCAGGCGGAGGCCGATGTGTTCAGGCCGGGCGACCACGCCAGCACCTTCGGAGGTAATCCCTTTGCCTGTCGGGCAGGGCTCACCGTTGCCCGGGAGATCGAACGCCGCGGCCTGCTTCAGCAGGTTGAACAGCGGGGCATTCAATTGCGTGAAGGACTGGAACTCCTGGTCGAGCGCTACCCCGATCTGTTTGAGGGAACCCGTGGCTGGGGCTTGCTGCAAGGTCTTGTGCTGAGGGAGAACAGCACCTGCACCGCAGCAGAACTCAGTGCTGCAGCGATCGACCAGCGGCTGCTGCTTGTGGCAGCCGGCCCCCGAGTCCTTCGCATGGTCCCCCCCCTGGTGATCACCCGTCGAGAAGTGCAACAGCTGCTGCAGCGCCTGGATGCAACCCTCGCCACTGCAGCCTGAGAACTGTCGCGTGACGACCGACGAGCTCTCTGATTTACTGCCGCGATTTGATCAGCGAGGGATGGATCTGCAGTTGGATCGCATGCAGGGCGCGCTGAAGCATCTCGGCAGCCCCTGTGGCGACATCCCCGCCATCCAAATCGCGGGGACGAACGGAAAGGGATCCATCGCCAGCTTCATCGGCGCCGTACTGCATCAGAACGACATCCGCTGCGGCGTCACCACCTCACCCCATCTGGTGAGTTGGTGCGAGCGAATCGCCATCGACGGACAGCCGATTGGACTAGCGGATCTGCGCCAGCTGCTGAACGAGCTGGCCTCGGTCTTCAAGACATTCCAGCTCACGCCATTTGAACAACTCCTGGCATCGGCTCTGGTGCATTTCCATCGCGAAACCGTCGACCTGCTGGTGCTTGAGGTGGGCCTCGGTGGACGCCTGGATGCAACCACCGCCCATCCGAAGCGACCGCTGATCGCCATGGCCAGCATCGGGCTGGACCACTGTGAACACCTGGGCTCAACCCTCACGGCCATTGCAACAGAAAAAGCCGCGGTGATCACCCCGGAATCCTGTGTGGTGAGTGCGGAACAACATCCCGACGTGCGAGCCGTTCTGGAGAACAGGTGCGACCAACAAGGCGCAGAGCTTCGCTGGGTGAACCCTTTGGATGACAGCTGGTGTTTGGGACTGGCTGGAGAGCTGCAACGAAGCAACGCCGCGGTGGCCAGGGGCGTCCTGCTGGCTTTGGGGCCCCATGGGTGGCCCCTCAGCGACAACGACCTGCGAACCGGCTTCGCGCGAGCGCGCTGGAACGGTCGGATGCAGAGGGTGCGCTGGCGCAATGAACCCCTGTTAATGGATGGAGCCCACAACCCTGCCGCAGCAGAACAGCTCAACCTGGAACGCCGGCATTGGCCGGGTGAGAAAGAGGGGGTGAACTGGATCCTGGGGATTCAGGCCCACAAGCAGGGCATCGCAATGCTCCAGACCCTGCTGCAACCGCAGGACCGGGCTTGGATTGTGCCGGTGCCTGATCACAACAGCTGGACCCTTGAGGCTTTGCTCCAACGGTCACCGCAGTTGACGCAGCAGTGGAGGCAGCAACTGATCGCAGCCTCCAGCGTGGAGCAGGCACTGGTTCAGATCAACGCCCCCGAGCGGCGAAAAAGCACCGTGCCCGTGCTGGCAGGATCGCTTTACCTGATCGGTGATCTGCTCGCTCGAGCTGTGGTCACGGCAGAGTGAAGCTCCCTGCAACCGGCCTGATGCTCAGATCGCTGCTTTGTCTGCTGATGCCTCTGCTGCTGCTAGCGACTCCCTCCAACGCTTTGGACACCTCAGCCGGTGTGGGTCTGCAGGATCGGGCCCTGTTTCAGGAAACCGTCGACTACACCCTCACCAATCAGAGCGGTGGGGACTTCCACGGCCAGAACCTCGCCAACACCTCCTTCGCTGGGGCCGTAGGGCGTGGGGCCGATTTCCGGGACGCCAACCTTCATGGCGCGATCCTCACCCAGGGAGCTTTTGCTGAAGCGGACTTCCGCGGTGCCGATCTATCGGATGCCCTGATGGACAGGGCTGACTTCGTCGCCACAGATCTGCGTGGAGCCATCCTCAGTGGTGTGATCGCGTCCGGGAGCAGCTTCAACAAGGCACAGATCGAAGGAGCGGACTTCAGCGATGCACTCCTCGATCGCGAAGATCAGCGTCGTCTCTGCCGCGATGCAGACGGAATCAATCCGCAAACGGGAGTCGCCACACGGGACAGCTTGGGTTGTTGAGTCAGGCCTGCCAGCCGCGCAACTTGCCGGGATTGAGCAGACCTGCGGGATCAAAGCGCTGCTTTGCCGCGACCTGGTCGCCGTCAATCACCCCCAGGCCGCCGTCCTCAACGGTGATCACGTGGGGGTTGAAGATCACCGCCCCGACCTCACGGCACTCGTTCATCAACCGATCCAATTGATCTTCACCGCTCCAGCGAACAAGCGGTAGTGCAGCCAATCGCTGGGCTCCCTGCTGACGCACCAGCTCGAGGTGCCAGAGCAGATCGTCGCCCCAGCGCTGCTTCAACGACTCCATCGCAGGGAGCTCCGGCTCCGGCAACAGCATCTGCAGGTAGGTCCAGCTCGGATCGACAGCGCGCATGTGCAGGGTCGTGTGGTTCCAGGTGAGCTCCCTCAATCCATTACCACGGTTGAGATCCTCGGGACCGAGATCGTGCATCACGGCTCCGGCATCGGCCACCAGACGATTCAGGCTGGTTAAACCGTCCGGAGCCACCAGCAGCAGGGCACGATGACCCTTCCCCTCAGGTCCGCTCCACGGCGGCAGGTGCTGCAGGAGAGGTCGCTCAAGCAGCGTGGCCAGATGCAGCGGAATGGCCGAACGGGAACAACGCTGCAGCAACAGGACCGCCTCGTCCCAGCTTTCACAGTCAAAGCTCACCTGGTGCCAGTCCACAGCGGGAGCTGTCGCCAAGGTGATTGACGTCGCAATCCCATTGGTGCCGTAGGCATGGTTGAGAGCTTCTGCTTCGGCTGCATCCAGCTGCAACCGTCTTGGCTGCTGCTCCAGGGTGACTATCTCCATCCCCAGAAGATGCCCGGGATCGCGGAGAAATCCCCAGCGAATTGAACCGATTCCACCTGAACCACCCGCCAAAAAGCCGCCGATCGTGGCGCTGCGCCAGGTGCTTGGCAACAGACGCAGCTGCCTCCCCTCATTCCGCAACTGCTGATCCAGATCCCGCAGCGAACATCCCGGTTCGACGGTTACGGTCCCGGTCTGACGGTCGATGTGACGCACTTTGTTCAAGGCGCTGGTCAGCATCACAACTCCGCCCTCCAACGGGACGGACTGGCCATAGTTTCCAGTGCCTGTGCCTCGCAATGTCAGAGGCACCTGATGGCGGAAACATGCTGCAGCCAGAGACGACACCGCCTCAACGTACAAGGGACGCACCACGAGATCGGCCTGACAACGATCCAGCTGTGCATTGAGCACCGGCGAGTAGTCGAAGGCATCGCGCGAAAAACGCTGGAGCTCTGACGTCTTCTGAAGCAGCTCAAGACCAGCAACCTGGCGCAGGTCCTCCATCAAGGAGTCCATGGCGGCAGAAGAGGGCATCACAACGACTCAACCGATGCGTTGAGGTCTAGCGCCCGGCGGGCCGCCACCAGCGACCCCCGATCAAGACCCTCCGCTGCGGCGGCCGTCGCAGGGCTTCGGACCAGGTGCCGGCATGCAACACCACCAGATCGGCAGGGGCTCCCTCACAGAGCACACCGTTCCAGCTCAGATCCATGGCTTCCGCCGCCGCGGTGGTGAAGGGAGCCAGACCCAGCCGCTGCCAAGGAGCCAGCTGGGCCAGCGGGATCGAAGCTGCCATCAAGGCCAGCGGATCGAAATCTCCCCCGGGGAACCAAGGATCTGCCACGTTGTCGCCCCCAACAGCCACCCGCACGCCGCCGCGCTGCAATTGATGAATCGGCGCCAATGGCCGCTTAACGGGGGTTGACTCCGGCACGCGCCCCAGCAGCCATCCGTTGGTCAGAGGCAAGGCCACAACCTGAAGTCCGGCAGCAGCCATCCGTTCGGCCAGCTTCCGAAGCGAGGCTGGTGGAAGCAGCGACAGGCTGCTGGCATGGCTGCAGGTGATCCTCTGGCGGCAGTGGAGGCTCTCCTGAACGCGCAGGAGTTGCTTCAGACCAGACGCTGGATCCCGGTCTGCTTCATCGATATGAAGATCCACAGAGCAATCGAACCGTTCTGCCAGCGTCAACAAAGCCGCAAGCTGCCGCCGAACCGCCGAACCGCCGCAGGGAGGTGCCAGGACAGCACCGAGCAGTCCACCCCAGTCGGCCACCTGAGCCGCCAGGCGCTCGCCCGCGGGGGTTTGCCAGTGGGCGAGCGGAACCAGAGCCACCAGCTGAAGGTCGATGGTTCCCTCCCAGCGATGTCGCAGCTGCCGGAGCGCGCGCCAGCTCGGCTCTGCACCGGGGCCGAGGCTGTCGATATGGCTGCGCAAGGCTCGAAGCCCATGAAGGCAGGCTCGCTGCAGAGCCTTTTCACCCCGTGCCAGAACCACGGATTCGGATCGGGTCTGATGTTCCTGCAGATTGGCGGCCAGGGCACCGTCATAGGTGCCACTGAGATTGGGGTAGTCCTGCCAGCTGAATGCTTTATCGAGGTGAACATGTGGATCCACCAGCCTTGGCAGCGCCAACAGCTGAGGTGCCGCATCCAGCTGCAGCGATTTTGGCCGCAGCAGCCGACCGTCTCTCCAGCTGAATTGCACCGGAGTCAGACCCTCCTGGCTCACCGGCGTAGGCCCGGTTCCCGGTGAGAGTTGCAGCAGGCAGCGTGGAACCCAGGCCTGGAGTGTCTCGACCTGTGATATTGAACTGTCGAGGGTTGGTGACGTCACTCCAATCTGCCGTTGTCACTCTCGGATCGCATCATCACGAATTGTCCAGCAGCGGCGAAAGTCACGGCCTTCACCCGAGGCAGAGTCAACCCGGGAGCCAGGTCCTGCCCTCCCAATTGCGTGGTGTAGACACTGGCGACGCCCAGATTGAGACGGGTGGTGAAACGGGCAGCCAGGCTGGCCAGAACCTGCTGCTGGGACGCCACGATCTGAGGACAGTCACGAACCCACATTCGCAACAGCATCGGTAGTCCATTCGATCGGCACAATTCCTGCGTCAAGAGACCTACCAGTTGCTGCCCAGCGTGGTCTGCGTAGTCGTCAGGGTTGGGATTCGTGAGAATCAGAACAGCTGCACAACCGCTGCCGATCAGAGCCACCGTTGCACCGGCAACAGGGAAACGCCACTGAGAACCGAAAGGCTTCACCGAACCAAATGGGGCGTGGATTGGTAGATTCTCATCGACGCGGCGGGCGTCGCCAAGTGGTTAAGGCAGCGGCTTGTGGCGCCGCTATTCGGGGGTTCGAATCCCCTCGCTCGCCCTCATTTTTTTCAGCTTCTTCGAACAGCTTCCAAAAGGGGTTCGGCTGACCAACGGATGGGATCCGTGCAAGGGAGATTCAATTCCTCCTCAACGTCGCAAACCGCCTGCCTGGCGGCGGCTTCACTGAGCTGAGAGGTGTTCAGGGCCACGGCCTGAACACGCGCTGCCAGTCCACTATTGAAGGGTCTCGCCAGCTTGGCCAACGCTTCTGTGCAGTCCAGAAGATCCTTTAACGGCGGCAGAGGAATCTGAGGCAAGCGCTGGATGCAGTCCTGTCCGGCACGGTGCACCAGCACAAGATCGGTTGGCTGGGTCCCTCTCAACAAAGGCAGCGTGGCCGTGGATGCAGGGTGACATAGGGACCCCTGCCCCTCCACAAGAATCAAACCGTCGTCTGCAATGGATGCAGCGGCCTCGAGCACAGCTCCTTCCACCGCACCGGCGGCATAGTCAACCCGAACCGCATCAAGGGCGACTCCAGCACCGGCAATCAGAATTCCAGCCTGGCCGGTGCCAACAAAACGGCAATCCACGTTCCGCCGCCGTGCCGCCGCCAGGAGCTCCAGGCAGGCGCTCATTTTTCCTACAGCCATATCGGTTCCAACGGCAAGAAGCCGCTGGCAGGACAAGGCAGCTGCACGGGCCTGACCCACCTGCAACCCGGACGGTTCACAGCGGAGATCCCAGATCCAGCGATCAGGGCGGCAGGCCGCCTGAAACAAGGGGTCATCACCAAGACGGGTGTGCAGACCGCTGGCGAGATTCAGGCCCGCCGCGAGGGCCTGAAGGGCATCAACTCGCAGCGCCTCAGGCAGACGTCCCCCCGATGGGGCCAGTCCGATGACAGCCACCTCCGGGGCAAACTCCAGTGCCTCCGCGATCCCGTGCACCACAGGCACAGCGCGTTCAATTCCCGTGACCCGGACCAGATTCTGACCGGCGTGGGCCGGGTCGATCACCGCAACGATCGGACCCTGGCGATGCCGCAGCATCGCCAGGCCTGTCTTACCGGTGAGGTTGTCAAGGCCGCCATGCTGCAGCAGCACCACCCGCTGATCAGTCCGCAGCATTACTGCCGCTCCAAAGGATAAATACCCAAACCTGGAGCCGATGAGGGCCGCAGCCGATCTCCTGCCAGCGGCAAGCCACCGAACGGATCATCCACAATGTTGAGATGGCTATCGAGATCGGGCCAACGCATCAGGGGAAGCAGCTGAGCTGCAGCGCCATTCAGCAGGGCACTGTCGGAATAACAGCCCACCATGAGATCGAGGCCAAGCTCGGTGGCGACGCGTGCCATCAACAGGGCGGAACTCAGACCGCCGGTCTTGAGCAGCTTGAGGTTCACCCCATCGACCTCGGGGGCCAGCCGGAGTAGATCCCCGAGGTCCCAGCAGCTTTCGTCAGCCACCAGTGGCATCGGACACAGGGGCTTCAGTGCGGCGAAGCCTTTCAGATCCCTGTCCGGGTCAGCATCAGGTGCCAAAGGCTGCTCCAACAGCACCACGCCGAAACGGGCCAGGGGCTCCAGCATGGAGCGAGCCTGCTCCAGGCTCCAGCCACCGTTGGCATCGACCTGCAACTCCACCGGAGCACCGCTGCTCTGGCGCCGGGCCTCCACAGCTGAAGCCACCGCCTCCACCAGGCTTCGGTCATGGTCCAAGCCCTCTGGGCTGCCGAGTTTGAGCTTGATCCGGGTGGCAGGAAGCTGCTTCCACCAGCGTTTCAGTCGCTCCAACACCGCCGGCACTGCGCCCAGTCCGAGGGTGACGCTGGTGGCGACCTCTCTTTGACCATCGAGTCCCCACAGACGCCACAGCGGTTGCCCAAGGTTCTGGCCCCACCAATCCCAGCGAGCCAGATCAACAGCACAGCGGGCGGGCGGACTGAGCGTCTGAAGCAGCGGATCCATCCGCTGAGGCAGCAACGAATCAAGCCTGTTGAGCCGTGGAAGAACATTCCGGAGCTCCTGCTCAACCGTTTCGGTCCCATAACAGCGGTGACCGGTCTCAAACCCCCCCGTCTCGCCACGACCGCAAAAGCCATCACACTCGACGCTCAGCTCCAGCCGCACGACAGCCGAAGTGGTGCCGCGACTGATGGCAAGCGGCACATTCTTGGTGAGTGAAAACCGCTTCAGGGCCCAGGTCATGGCCGCCAGAGCTCCAATCACCAAATTGACACAACGCCGCTGTGACTCACACTGAGAGAGCTTGGTCCCGTGCCTTGGTCACCTCCGTCCGCCCCGCCGCCTCAGCCGAAGCCACCGCGAACCGCGGTCGGGGCAGCTACTGGATCACAACGTTTGGCTGCCAGATGAACAAGGCAGATTCCGAGCGGATGGCAGGCATCCTCGAATCGATGGGCTACCGGGAAGCAGAAGCCGAGCTGGACGCCGACCTGGTCCTTTACAACACCTGCACAATCCGAGACAACGCTGAGCAGAAGGTTTACAGCTACCTCGGCCGTCAGGCCCAACGGAAACGCACCAATCCCAATCTCACCCTGGTGGTGGCCGGCTGCGTCGCCCAGCAGGAGGGTGAATCTCTGCTGCGCCGTGTGCCCGAACTGGACCTGGTCATGGGCCCCCAGCATGCGAATCGGCTCGAAACACTGCTCCGCAAGGTGGACAGCGGTCAGCAGGTCGTGGCCACTGAAGAACACCACATCCTCGAAGACATCACCACGGCAAGACGCGACAGCAGCATCTGTGGCTGGGTGAATGTGATCTACGGCTGCAATGAACACTGCACCTACTGCGTGGTGCCATCCGTGCGGGGCAGGGAGCAGTCAAGGCGGCCCGAGGCGATCAAGCTGGAGATGGAAGGACTGGCCGCTCAGGGTTACCGGGAAATCACCCTGCTCGGCCAGAACATCGATGCCTACGGTCGTGATCTGCCCGGCATCACATCCGAGGGGCGCCGCAAGCACTCCCTCACGGATCTTCTCCACCACGTCCACGACGTTGAGGGAATTGAACGGATCCGTTTTGCCACCAGTCACCCGCGTTACTTCACGAACCGCCTGATCGACGCCTGCGCTGAACTGCCGAAATTGTGCGAACACTTCCACATCCCGTTTCAGAGCGGCGACAACGATGTGCTGCGGGCCATGGCCCGTGGTTACACCGTGGAGCGTTACCGACGGATCATCGATTACATCCGTGAACTGATGCCCGATGCCTCCCTCAGCGCCGACGTGATCGTCGGCTTCCCTGGGGAAACAGATGTCCAGTTCCGACGCACACTCGCTCTGATCGAGGACATCGGCTTTGACCTGGTGAATACAGCCGCTTACTCGCCAAGGCCGAACACCCCCGCCGCGGCATGGAGCAACCAGCTGACAGAAGAGGTGAAGGTGGCGCGTCTGCAGGAGATCAACGCTCTGGTGGAACGCTGTGCCCGTCAGGGCAATGCCCGGTACGACGGTCAGATTGAGGAGGTGTTGGCTGAAGGGATCAACGCCAAGGATCCCAATCAGTTGATGGGACGGACCCGCACGAACAGACTCACCTTCTTCAATGCCAAAGCTCGGGATGGCCATCTGTATCAACCAGGGGATCTGGTGAAGGTGCGGATCGATGTGGTGCGCTCCTTCTCCCTGACCGGAAACCCCCTGCCCATCAGCGAACAACACTGATACCTTTGGCGCCTCCGCCCGATCCAAGCGCCTCCTGATGCCATCCCGTTCCACCTCGATCGGCCTCATCTTTGGAGGGCGATCCGGTGAACACGATGTTTCGATTCGCTCAGCTGCAACCGTTCATACCGGTCTGACCAGCGGCAGCAACAAAGACCGATACACCGTCGTTCCGATTTACATCGACCGAGAGGGTTGCTGGTGGGGCCCAGACGTTGCAGCATCCATCCTGAAAGCAGGTATCGCTCCGGAGCAATCGGACCTTCCCCAGCCATTGCCGCTCAAGGGTTTCCGGGCGTGTCCAGCGGAGGCCGACAGCGTGGATGTCTGGTACCCCGTTCTGCACGGACCGAACGGCGAGGACGGCACGGTGCAGGGTCTGTTCGAACTGATGCGCATGCCCTATGTGGGAGCCGGCGTTCTTGGATCAGCCATGGCCATGGACAAGCAGGCGATGAAGACGGCATTCCAGGCAGCCGGTCTGGCGCAGGTTCCCTTCGTCTGCGCTTATGCAGCGGATCTCAGTCGTGCCTCAGCACGCGAGACCTTGGTGGCATCGATTGAAACCAATCTGGGTTACCCCTGCTTCGTGAAACCGGCCAACCTCGGTTCTTCGGTGGGGATCAGCAAAGCAAGGAATCGAGAGGAGTTGGAAGCGGGACTTGAACTGGCGGCGAAGCTCGATCCTCGCCTGGTTATTGAACAAGGCGTTGCAGCGCGTGAACTGGAATGTGCCGTTCTGGGTGCATCAGAACTGCAGGCTTCGGTGGTGGGAGAGATTCGCTTTGATGCCGATTGGTACGACTACACAACCAAATACACCTCAGGGCTGAGCCAAACACTGGTGCCTGCACCTTTGCCAGCAGCGACGCAGGAACGGGTGCAGCAACAGGCGATCCAGGCCTGCAAAGCGGTTGGTGTGACAGGCATGGCAAGGGTGGATTTCTTTTACGACGAAGCCAACGACCATCTTTGGCTCAACGAAATCAACACCCTGCCGGGATTCACCAGCCAGAGCATGTACCCCATGCTCTGGGCCGCCAGTGGCGTAACACTCGAACAGCTCGTGCATGAACTGGTGCAAAGCGCCGGAGAATGAATGGAAGATGAGAATTGGTCAGGACTGACGCATGCTTCACGGTCTGCTCTGGTTACCACTGCTGCTGGTTTTCGTGCTGCTCGCATCCCTCGGGTGGCTGGAGCGTCGACGTCAGTCGTTGTTCCGCACCTGGGCCACTGGTGCTGAGTTGATGAAGCTTGACGGCTGCGGAGGTGCCCAGTTGAAAGATGGACATCTCCTCTGGTGTTCCTTTGAAGCGGGTCGTTTTCAGGATCAAGGCGACTTCGACATCTGCCGGCTGGAGCTGGTGGAACTGATGGCGCTCGCCTCCGGTGAAGCCCCGCTCACCAAGGAATCCCAGGGGCAATGCCGCCTGAGGCTGGTCGGAAAGAATCTGCAGATGGATGTGCCCTTCTCCGATGCCCAACGCGCCAAAAACTGGGGTGACGAGCTGATGGCGCGGGCGCGCTGCGACCTTTGAAGGTCAGCTCCCCCCAGCTGGAACGACGTCGGGCTCTGCGCCGCCAGAAGCGACAGGAGCTTTTTGGCAACAGCTGGCGGACGTTGGCGCTTCTGTTGCTGAGCGGCAGCCTGGGCTGGATGCTCCTGCGCTTCGGTTGGACGTTGGAGGGGACCAGTCAGGTGATGGTGCTCGGCAACAGTGGACTGGCCCCGGAGCGTGTAGCTGCGGCCGGAGAGTTCAGCTTCCCCAAACCCCTTCTGGAGATCAATCCCGCTCAACTGGAGCGCCAACTGAATCGCGATCTACCGGTTCAGTCGGTTCGGGTGCGGCGCCTGATCTTCCCGGCACGGCTCGAGGTGGAGATGCAAACGCGAAACCCAGTCGCCAGAGCGACGCGTCGCATCCCTGGCGGGATCGACCTTGGACTGGTCGACTCAGAGGGCCATTGGATTGAACCCGACCCCTCGGTCTCCTTACCTCCACCGACGACCCAGATCGTCGTTGATGGTTGGAGTCGATCCCGAAGGGACGTGATCGCGACTCTGCTGGGAGAGCAATCGCTGCTTGACAACAATCTCGAGCGGATTGTTCTCCGCTCAGATGGCGCCATCCAGCTGCGCTGCGGGCAACTGGGCGAGATCGACCTTGGTCGCAACATCGCGTTGCTCAACCGTCAGATCGATGCCATTCAGCAGCTGAGCCTCAATCTTCCAAAGGCTGTGATCTCAGGCCAGAAGGCTCTCATTGATCTCAGCAACCCCGACCGCCCTGAAATTCAGCTACCAGCGAAAGCAACATCCTGACGAACGGTTGTCGGAAGCTGACGAAACGTCGGATTTGGTCTGATCGCAGACGCTTTCGGCCACTCAGGACATAATGCAGCGAAATGTCATGGGTTCAGCCTCGAAGATGGAGATGGGGAACGGCACGTCTTTCGAGGCAATGGGGATTCAACCCAGTCAAAGCGCCAAGATCGAAGTGATCGGGGTCGGCGGTGGTGGCAGCAATGCCGTGAACCGGATGATCATCAGCGATCTTGAAGGTGTGGCCTACCGGGTGTTGAACACCGATGCCCAGGCCCTGATCCAGTCCCAGGCGCAACATCGGCTTCAGTTGGGGCAGACCCTGACCAGGGGCCTCGGTGCCGGCGGCAACCCCACCATCGGCCAGAAGGCAGCTGAAGAATCCCGGACAGAACTGCACGAGGCATTGCAGGGCTCGGATCTGGTCTTCATCGCAGCAGGGATGGGGGGTGGCACCGGTACAGGTGCCGCTCCTGTGGTGGCTGAAGTGGCCAGGGAGGTTGGAGCCCTCACCGTCGGCATCGTCACAAAACCATTCGGGTTCGAAGGCCGTCGCCGCATGCGCCAGGCCGATGAAGGCATCGCCCGGCTCGCCGAGCATGTGGACACACTGATCGTCATTCCCAACGACCGCCTCAGAGAAGCGATCGCCGGCGCACCGCTTCAGGAAGCCTTCCGCACGGCCGATGACGTGCTTCGCATGGGCGTCAAAGGCATCAGCGACATCATCACCTGCCCAGGTCTGGTCAACGTCGACTTCGCTGATGTCCGCTCGGTAATGACCGAGGCAGGAACAGCCTTACTTGGCATCGGCATCGGATCGGGCCGCTCCAGAGCTGTGGAGGCGGCCCAGGCTGCGATCAGCAGCCCTCTGCTGGAGACCGAGCGGATCGATGGCGCCAAGGGTTGTGTGATCAATATCAGCGGCGGCCGCGACATGACGCTGGAAGACATGACCACCGCCTCAGAGGTGATCTACGACGTGGTCGATCCAGAAGCCAACATCATTGTCGGTGCCGTGGTTGACGAAGCACTCGAAGGAGAGATTCACGTCACGGTGATCGCCACCGGTTTCGAGCATGGCCAGCAGTACGCCCCCAGCAGAAGCAGCGGTCGCTCCGTCACCAATCAGCCAGAGCGTCGTGAGGAAGAGAACGGGGCCCGAATCCCCGAATTTCTGCGTCGGCGTCAACAGCAAACCAACGACGAGTCCTGAGCTCTCAGGACCGAAGCAGACATTTGGGTGACCCGGAATCCACGCCTGTCCGGAGCATCCCGTGTGGCTGCTACCTTCCGGTCCTGACCAGATTTGGGCGTCCGAACCGCATGGCCCGAGTCCTGATGATGCTAGCAATGTGCTTCCGAGGAATCCCCTCCCTTTGCGTCCCAACGAGCTGATCCGACACAAGAAGAACGGACGTCCCATCACCATCCTCACGGCCTGGGATTGCCTGTCTGGCGCCCTGGTTGAACAGGCTGGCGCCGATGCGGTGCTCGTGGGTGATTCTCTGGCCATGGTGGCCCTTGGTCACGCCACCACCCTGCCCGTAACGCTTGAGCAGATGCGGCATCACACCCTGGCCGTCAGCCGTGGATTCCAAGCAGCACCGGCGGAACAACCGCTGTTGATCTGTGATCTTCCTTTTCTGAGTTATCAGTGCGGCGCGGCAAAGGCTGTTGAGGCGGCCGGTCTGCTGCTGAAGGAGACACCGGCAGCGGCCGTGAAGCTGGAGGGGGCGGAGGCGGAGGTTGTTGAGGTCATCGACCGGTTGGTGCGCATGGGCATTCCGGTGATGGGGCATCTGGGCCTGACCCCCCAATCGGTTCATCGCCTGGGCTACCGACGCCAGGCAGAGGACCGCATCAGTCAGGAACGGTTGCTCAGACAGGCCGAAAGCCTCGAGTCCGTCGGGTGCTTCGCCCTTGTGCTGGAGCATGTGCCAGCAGCACTAGCCGGAGAGGTGCGTCGAACACTCACCATCCCCACGATCGGCATCGGAGCTGGCAGCGACTGCGATGGCCAAGTGCGGGTCACCGCAGACCTTCTGGGTTTGACGCCTCGGCAACCGCCGTTCAGCCCTGCACTGGTTGATGGCCAAAAGCTGTTTGTGAGCGCCCTGAAAACCTGGATCGAAGAACAGACCGCATCCAACATCCATAGGGACAACACCTAAGGCCCCTCCAGCTCCTCCCACCACAACACCACCTCCAGCATCACCCGGTTGCTGAGGCTCATCCCCTCGGGATCGCGCAACTGCCATCGACCGGCCCGGCGCTGCAGCAACCCAGCTTCGAAGAACGGCATCCAGCGGCGTTCAAGGGACGCACGAGCGGCTTCATCCACATCCAACTCCGAAAGGTCAACACCCTCCCGCCGCCGCAGACCCACCAACAGGCGATCATCCGCTGGCATGCCCTCTCCAACCAATGCATCGTCGGGTGACGCCAGCCAAGCCCGATACCCCTCCCGTGTGCGGGGACGCGCTAGGCGTTCCCCCCAGGGGGCCGATGTCGCACCCATCCCGAACCCCCACCAGCCACCGCTGCTCCAATACACCCTGTTGTGGCGCGATGCATGGCCCGGTCGCGCATAGTTCGAGATTTCATATCGGCTAAGCCCTGCCGCAGCCAGTCGTGAACTGGTGCGCGCCAGCAGTTCCACCGCGAGGTCCTCCTCCGGCAGCGGCAGCTGATCCCGCTCCGCCAGACGAGCAAAGACGGTACCGGGCTCCACCGAGAGGTCGTAGATCGAGAGGTGAGGTGCGCGACTGGCCAGGGCTTGATCCAACTGTCCATCCCAGTGCGCCAGGGTCTGATTCGGCAGGTTCTGGATCAGATCCAGACTCCAGGAGCGCAACTCCCCGGATGAATGCGCTTCATCCATCCAGTTGCAGGCTTGAAGAAGATCAGCGCGACGATGCCGACGCCCCAGTTCAGCCAGCACCTCATCGTCGAAACTCTGACCACCGAGACTGATTCTGTTCACTCCGGTAGCCAGGACAGCTTCCAACCGCGCACGGTCAAAACTGGCTGGGTCCATCTCCAGGGTGATTTCCGCACCTGGCTGAAAACCGAACTGTCGGCGCAGCGCAGTTAAGAGTTCCTGAATCTGTGCAGGCAGGAGAAGCGAGGGAGTCCCCCCACCGACATACACCGTTGAGAGGGGTGGACCCGTTGGTGCACCTGCGATCTCCTGATGCAGAAGGCTGAGGTACTCCTGGATCGAAGCGCTGCCTGGCCCGGCCTCTTTGCCAGCGCGATCCCCCAGGGGAACCACGGCGAAGTCGCAGTAAAAGCAACGCCGATGACAGAAGGGAATGTGCAGGTAAGCGCTGCGTGGGGGGGTCGGATCAGGCATGCTGCGAACACCTGGATTGAGCTGCCAAACCTGAACCCATGGTGGATCTGCTCATCCTGCTGCTGTTTGTTGGGTCCGGTGCAGCCGCTGGTTGGCTCGGCATCCACCTGCTCCCCGAACAGCTGGTCAAGCCAGACACCGACGCAGAACAGCTGAGGCTGATTCTCACAGCTGCTGGGGGAGGGATCGGTCTTGTGGCCGGGCTCGTGTTTCAGCGGCTCCGCGTGAGGCTGATGCAGCAGGTGCGCACCATGCCCACCGACCTGCTGGTCAGCCGTGCCCTGGGGTTGATCCTCGGCCTGCTGGTGGCCAATCTGTTGCTCCTGCCGGTGCTGCTGCTTCCGTTTGCGGGTGGAGTTGTTCTGCTCAAGCCGCTGCTGGCGGTGGTCAGCAATGTGTTCTTCGGAATCCTTGGCAGCAATCTGGCCGAGGTGCATGGCCGCACGCTGCTCCGACTGTTGAATCCCGCCAGCAGCGAGGCGTTGCTGGTGGCCGATGGGGTGCTCACACCCGCCACAGCCAAGATTCTCGACACCAGCGTGATCATCGATGGCCGTGTAAGGGGAATGCTGGCCTGCGGTCTGCTCGAGGGTCAGGTGATCGTTGCGGAGTCGGTGATCAACGAAATGCAGCAGCTGTCCGACTCAACCAACATCGAGAAGCGCGCCAAAGGTCGCCGCGGCCTCAAGCTGCTCAGGGAGCTCCGCGAGACCTACGGGCGCAGGCTGGTGATCAACAGCACCCGGTACGACGGCAACGGCACGGATGACCGACTGCTGCAGCTTGCCGAAGACACCGGTGGAACCCTGGTGACTGCCGACTTCAACCTGGCTCAGGTGGCCCAGGTGAAAGAGCTCAAGGTGATGAATCTGAGCGAATTGGTGATCGCCTTACGACCCGAGGTTCAACCAGGAGACGAGCTCAATCTCAAGATCGTGCGGGAAGGCAAGGAGCAGAGCCAGGGAGTTGGCTATCTCGAGGACGGAACCATGGTGGTCGTCAATGATGCCAAGCCGTTGATCGGCCAGCGCAAATCTGTGGTGGTCACCGGTGCCCTCCAGACCCCGACAGGTCGCATGGTGTTTGCTCGTCTTGGAACCGGCACCGCAGCAGCAGGATCCAAAGTCAAGAGCAGGGGCAAACCGTCCAAGGCGAACAGCACCAAGGCAGAAGGCCCCCGCTAGGCTCCAGCCACCTTGAGTCGAAGCGCGGTAGATGACGACGTCAGCCCCTTATTACGGCGACAGCGCCGTGATGCGGACCCCGCCCCCAGACCTTCCTTCGCTTCTTTTGAAGGAGCGAATTGTGTATCTCGGCTTACCTCTCTTTTCCGATGACGACGCAAAGCGTCAGATGGGTATCGACGTCACGGAACTGATCATTGCTCAGCTGCTTTATCTGGAATTTGATAACCCAGACAAACCCATTTATTTCTACATCAACTCCACTGGCACCAGTTGGTACTCAGGCGATGCCATCGGCTTCGAGACGGAAGCCTTTGCCATCTGCGACACCCTCCGGTACGTCAAGCCGCCAGTGCACACCATCTGCATCGGCCAGGCCATGGGAACGGCAGCCGTAATTCTTTCGGCTGGCACCAAGGGACAGCGAGCTTCGCTTCCCAATGCATCCATCGTTCTGCACCAGCCCCGCAGCGGAGCTCAAGGCCAGGCAACGGACATCCAGATCCGTGCCAAGGAAGTTCTACACAACAAGCAAGCGATGTTGGAGATCCTTTCCAACAACACCGGCCGCTCAGTCGAGGAACTGAGCAAGGATTCCGACCGGATGAGCTACCTCACACCAGAACAGGCCGTTGAGTATGGCTTGATCGACCGTGTCTTGAGTAGTCGCAAAGACCTCCCCGGCGGCAACGCCTCCTGATCGTTACCAGCTTCAGCACCCTCCTCTTCATTCCGCCAAATCCATGCCGATCGGTACTCCCAGCGTTCCCTACCGCCTTCCCGGCAGCCAGATGGAGCGCTGGGTCGATATCTACACCCGATTAGGGGTAGAGCGGATCCTGTTTCTCGGCTCCGAAGTCAATGACGGCATCGCCAACAGTCTTGTTGCCCAGATGCTTTATCTCGACGCCGATGACAGCAGCAAACCGATTTACCTGTACATCAACTCTCCAGGGGGGTCCGTCACCGCTGGCCTGGCGATTTACGACACCATCCAGTACGTCAAAAGTGAAGTGGTGACAATCTGTGTGGGACTGGCAGCCTCCATGGGTGCTTTCCTGCTGGCCGCCGGCACCAAGGGAAAGCGCGTGGCTCTGCCTCACAGCCGAATCATGATTCACCAGCCCCTCGGCGGTACCAGCCGAAGACAGGCCAGTGACATCGAAATTGAAGCGCGCGAGATTCTGCGAATGAAGGAGATGCTCAACCGCTCCCTCTCCGACATGAGCGGCCAGAGTTTCGAGAAGATCGAAAAGGACACCGACCGCGACTACTTCCTGAGCGCAGAGGAAGCCAAGGAGTACGGCCTGATCGACCGCGTGATCGCCCACCCAAGCGAAGCCTGATGAAGAGGTTCGGCCGCTGCGTAAGCTCGTGCATCGCACAGCTCCGCAAGCCCGCCTCCGGATGGCACAGCTCTTCTACGACTCCGACGCCGATCTCGGTCTGCTGAACGGCAAGACCGTCGCGATCATCGGCTATGGCTCCCAAGGCCATGCCCACGCTCTGAACCTCAAAGACAGTGGCGTGAACGTGGTGGTTGGTCTTTATGAAGGAAGCCGCTCGGCGGACAAGGCCAAGGCTGATGGTCTGGAGGTTCTCAGCGTTGCCGACGCCTCCGCCAAAGCGGACTGGATCATGGTGCTGCTGCCCGATGAATTCCAGAAGGACGTCTACCAGAAGGAGATCGCTCCCCACCTGAGCGCTGGCAAGGTGCTGAGCTTTGCCCACGGCTTCAACATCCGCTTCGAGCTGATCAAGCCCCCCGCTGATGTGGACGTTGTGATGATCGCTCCCAAGGGACCGGGTCACACCGTGCGTTGGGAATACCAGAACGGCCAGGGCGTACCGGCTCTTTTTGCCATTGAACAGGACGCCTCCGGCCAAGCCCGCGGCCTGGCAATGGGCTATGCGAAGGGCATCGGCGGCACCCGAGCCGGCATCCTTGAGACCAATTTCAAAGAAGAAACCGAAACCGATCTGTTCGGCGAGCAGGCCGTGCTCTGCGGCGGTCTGTCTGAACTGGTCAAGGCTGGGTTTGAGACCCTGGTGGAAGCCGGCTATCAGCCTGAGCTGGCCTACTTCGAGTGCATGCACGAGGTGAAGCTCATCGTGGATCTGATGGTGAAAGGCGGTCTCACCTCGATGCGCGACTCCATCTCCAACACCGCTGAATACGGTGACTACGTGAGCGGCCCCCGAGTCATCACCGCAGACACCAAGGCTGAGATGAAGCGCGTTCTGGCTGATATTCAGGACGGCACGTTTGCCAAGAACTTCGTGGCCGAATGCGAAGCCGGTAAGCCCGAAATGAAGAAGGTGCGTGACCGTGACTCGCAACATCCCATCGAGAAGGTGGGCAAGGGCCTGCGTTCGATGTTCAGCTGGTTGAAGGACGCTTGATCCGTTGACCATCCAGCCCCCGGTTCTGGCGGTTGTCGCCGCCGTGGGGCTGGACTTGCTGATTGGAGATCCCTTGTGGATGCCCCATCCGGTTGTCGTGATGGGCTGGTGGATCCAGACGCTGCGAGCACAGCTGGAGTCCTGGGCAGGTGAACGTCCCCTTCAGCTTCGGCTCGCAGGCCTGTTGATCACCCTGCTGCTGATCAGCGGCAGTGCACTGGCTGGATGGTTCGTGGAGCGATTGACGCAGCAGGTGCCCCCCCTGGGATGGCCATTGCTTGTGGTTGCTCTGGCCAGTGCTCTTGCCGGTCGAAGCCTGCGGACAAGCGTGATGGCAGTGCTGGAGTCTCTGCCGCCAAGCGGAGCAACCGAGCTGACATCGGCACGCAAACACCTGAGCTGGATTGTGGGCCGTGATGTTCAACAGCTTGATGAAGCGGGAATCATCAGGGCATGCGCGGAAACGGCTTCAGAGAATGCTGTTGATGGCATCTTTGCTCCGCTGGCCTGGATGGCCGCAGGTTGCCTGCTGTGGTCACTGAACAGCGCGGCGCCCGGCCCCCTGGCGTTGGCCTGGGCCTTCAAAGCCAGCAGCACCCTTGATTCAATGTTGGGCTACAGGGAAGGCCGGCTGCGGTGGCTGGGAACGGCTGGAGCTCGGCTGGATGATGCACTCACCTGGCTGCCTTGCAGGCTGGTGATGGCGACACTTCCACTCGTCAGCCGCCCCTGGCCGCAGTGGTGGCGTCTGGTTCTTGCAGCAGAACGCGATGGTTCATCCGATCCATCACCCAATGCAGGACGATCTGAAGCGATCTACGCCCATTGCGCCGGGGTTCGACTGGGGGGCCGAAACCGCTATGGCCGGGGGTGGATCGACAAACCGTTGCTGGCAGCGGATCAGCCGGCTGCAACCAAAAATTCCGTCGAAAAAATTCTCCATCTCAACCTGCGGCTGCAGGGGATGTGGATGCTGATCCTGTTGGGTCTGGGTCAGTAAGCGCCCCGATCCATCGGCAGAAGCAACACACCGAACGTGCGCAGGATGATCGCCAGATCGAGGGAGAACGATCGTCCCCGGGCGTAGGCAAGATCAAGCTTCACCCGTTTCTTGTAGCTGAGGTTGTTGCGTCCGCTGACCTGCCAGAGACCTGTGAGACCAGGACGCACAGCCGCCACTTCATCCATGTAGGGGCCATAGCGGTTCAATTCCTTGTCCACGATCGGGCGCGGACCCACCACGCTCATCTCGCCGCGCAGAACATTCAGAAACTGCGGCAGTTCATCCAGGCTGGAACGCCGCAGGAAACGGCCGATGGGGGTGATCCGAGGGTCACGCTTGAGCTTGAAATCCCGCTCGAATTCAGCCCGAAGAGCTGGGTTGTCCTGGAGGACCCGTGCGAGTACCGCGTCAGCGTCGGGACGCATGGTTCGGAACTTGATGCAGCCAAAACGCTGATAGCCCCGTCCGACTCTGCGCTGCACGTAGAACACGGGGCCTGGTGAACTCAGCTTCACCAGCAATGCCAACAACAGCAACGCCGGCGAGCCAAGACTCAGCACCACCAGGGAAAATGTGATATCCCCACTGCGCTTCAGCACCCGACCAACGCGACTTTGCTGACCAATCAACGTTCCTGCTGGAAGCGTTGAAGGAGGGGCAGAAATCACCGCCAGATGGGGGCGATAAGAGCCGCGGCCAAGGGCAAGATCCGCCGTCTGGCGCAGGAAGGGCCGGGAGGCCACGGTCAAAGGCTCATTCCTGGAATCAGCACACTCAACGTCACCGCCGCAGCTCAGTCATCTTGCCAGGGTCACTCGCAGCAACGGCACAGAGTTTCTGATGCTCGCTCCAGACACGGCTGAGGGTGGCTTGAAACCGTTCAGCGAAGGCTTGAGGTCGGAACCGTTCCGCCCACTGACGCAGAACCGCTGGATCAAGCTCACGCCACAACCGACGCTGTTCGAACCAGCGAACAGCGTCAACCATCGATGTCACCGTTTGATCCGGGAACAGCACCCCTGTGGCCTCCTCAACGCCGGATGCCGCACAACGCACCGTGTCCAAAAGTCCACCACGGCCGAGACCGATCACCGGAGCTCCCGCCGCCATGGCCTCCACAGGTGCGATCCCGAAATCCTCAACTCCCGCATAGACGTACGCCCGACAGCGAGACAACAACAGTTCCACCTGCTGCTGTGACTGACTCCCCAACAACGTGACCGTGGGACCAGCCAAAGCCTCCAGCCTGCGGCGTTCCGGGCCATCTCCCACCACCAGCAACGGCAATCCGAGGCGATTGAACGCCTCGATCACAAGATCAACACGCTTGTAAGGAACAAGTCGGCACAGGCAGAGGTACATGTCATCCCGTGGGGTATCCCAGCGAAATCGCTCCACCGCCACAGGCGGATGCAACACCTCCGCCGAACGCCCCCAGACCTTGCGGATCCGCCGAGCTGTGAAGCGTGAATTGGCCAGCAGGACATCCACCCTCTGGGCGCTGAGTTGATCCCATTGCCGCAGTACGTGAAGCTGCCAGCGAATCAGTGGCCCCAGGCCACGACGGGCCAATGCGGACCGCTCCAGATAGGCGTGCATCTGATCCCAGGCGTAGCGCACAGGGGTGTGCACATAGCTCAGATGCAACTGATCGGGAGAGGTGAGAATCCCCTTGGCCACCAGGTGGCTGCTGCTGATCACCAGATCAGCATCACCCAGATCGATCTGTTCGATCGCCATTGGCAACAGCGGCAGATATTGCTGCACATGGCTGACACCCCAGGGCAACTGCTGGATAGGGCTGGTTCGAACCTCACGGCCATAAAGCCAGCTGCCTGGACGGGTTGACTCACCATCCACCAACGCGGCCAGATGAGGCTCGATTCCCTGCTCCCGCAGCAGGGAATCAATCGCTTGAACAACCAGTTCCGCGCCGCCGGAGGACCGTGGCGTGAACCATTCGTGCGCCAGAGCAACGCGCCGTGGGAAGCCCTCCATCTCCGGCGCCATGAGTCGTATCAACGCTTAACGCTACAAACCCTCTCAGAGGATTGCGACTTCATCGGCAGAACACGATGCTGATGGACATGTCCAGCACCAACCTCACCATCAACAGCCTGCTCGAGGAGGCGTTGAATGAACCGGACATCGGCATGACCGATCGATTCCGATGGCACGCAACGGCGGTGGGTATCGCAGCACTTCTGCTCGACGCGAAGCCTCCACTGACCCCTCCCTTTGAGGACGCGTTACAGGAAGGGCTCCTGGTGGGGCTCGATCTAAGCCGTGAGGAGCGAGAGTTTCACCAAATCGAACAAGGCCTGGTTCTGCTGTTTCATTCCTGAAGACAACGGAAATGGTGTCGGTGCACTGCAGCTGAGCAAGATTCTGCTGAGACAGTTCAGAACGTTGTTTGTCAATACTGTTTGACGTCTCATTGAAAGATCAGTTCATCTTGGGTCAAAGCACCCTGAAATAAAGCGGTGTACAGCTTCAGCAGGATGGGAAGCGCAATGAGTTTGATTCCTGACTGGAGGAAACATCTCTGCTAGAGGCGACGGCAAATCAAATCATTTCCCCAGCTTTTACGAGTTATGTGTGCAGCTGAGAATCTCCACTGGACTCTCAGGGGGAGGCTGCCTACAACCTACTAAATAGTTAAAGCTATGTATCACAAAGATACAAAGCAGCTGCAGAAGACCCTCCGGTGTGAGCTCTGGGGAGACTCAGGCGTCTGGATGGAAGAGAGAGCGCAAAAACTGAGGAACCATGGAATGCCCGAAGAAGCCGCGGCGCTTTACTCGGAGTTTTCCCAAGGCCCTGAGCTTGAGCACGACTCAAACAAATGATCAGAAGGACTTGAACTCCTGAGCTTGTCGAACTGATGCGATAGGAGCTTCTGCTTAAGCATTTCCATTGACGACTGGCAGAGCCATGCCAAGGCGTTTGAAAAAGACGGAATCACATCACAGCCCCTGAGATCAAACAATGGATGACACTGGCATTGCCCACATGAGCGATGAACGCTGCACCACAACTGCTGAGCACCTTGCAGGATCGCAATAACGCGAGATGATCAAACAGTTCGAGATGGATCAGGGATGGAGCAATCCATCCCTTTATTTATGCTTGCCTCATGCAAATAAGGTCTAAAAAGACACTCATACTTCACGCATTTGCATTAGAAATTATCAACGAGCACATTCATCATCGATACGGCAAATTGACTGATAAGATCAGCACTCGAGAGATGTAGCCAACGACCAAGATGAGCGATGATTTGTCCAATGAGCTCGAATCACGGTCGCTTGAGCTAGCCAAACTTTCTGCAATGGACCCCGATGATCGCATTGCACGAATTGTCTGGGAACGGGTTCAAGACGAGCTGGAAACGCGAGACAGCATGGAATACGGGATGCAATTCTGCATCTCCAATATCGCCACATTTATCAAAAAAAACTTCAGAGAGAACGATCACACCCTTTCGGCAATCGCAGAATGCCACTCTCTAGCAAGCAAGCTTGGCTGGAATTTCGAGAAAGTTCTGGAGACTGATCAATCAGATAAAATTTTCATCACCTACATCAAAGAGGTGGTTTCGCAATACACGGACACCAGGCAAAATCATTGCGAAAATGCTCAATGCATGCTCGCAATGAATTTGAATTACATGATTTTACAGGATC
>QCUJ01000019.1 GCA_003210795.1 Synechococcus sp. AG-679-B05
ACGTCTGTATCGGACCAAGACCTCATCACCCCCGAGCATCTCAGTCTCAGACAAAGTCCATGCTCCCTTCTGGGCAAAAGCATCTGGCAGCAAGCGTTTGTCAGCAGGAACCCAGCTGTGCTCACCACCCAACAACGACGGAACAAGGGTGAGCTGCAACTCATCCACGACATCCGCTCGAAGCATGTCCGCCAGCAAACCTGCACCACCCAAAAGCACAAGCCGCTGAGCACCAAGAGATGCAAGGGCCTGGAGCCGTTCAGGCCAAGTCTTGGCCAACGGCACCCAGTGATCAAATCCCTGTGAAGGAGCAGAAGGTGCCAGCAGCCAGCGCCTTAGAGGTTGCTTAAAAAATCGCCAGTGCTGGGGAAAATCCGTTTGATGACTGACCACAACAGCCGCAGGCTGGGACGGGCGCCCCTCAACAACGCGACTCTGCTGAAGCTGAGGATCCCGGATCAAGCAGGTGCACTGATGGGCCCGCAGGGTTCCAGCCCCAATCAGGCAGGCATCAGCCCACACCAGGGACTGCTCGAGTGCATGCCGATCACCATCTCTCCCCAACTGAGCTGCCCCACCTTCGGGGGGGGGCCAGTCGACCGTCGAGGCTGACGGCCAGTACGAGGCGCACACAGGGGACACCACCGGGGTCAGCCAGCTGCAACGGCTTCCAAACCGGCTGGGGTCATCTCCAGCTGAGGCACTTCGGCATACACCTCTGCCGCGTTATTAGGGCTTTCCTGCAGGCGCACCTTGTGCAAATTGGCGCCGATGGCCTTGATCGGAGCCGACAGCCGATCAGCAATGTGCAGCGCGATGTTCTCTGCCGTCGGCACACACTCGGAGAAGAAAGGGACGTCTTTGTTCAGGAACGTGTGATCAAACGGCTCCAGCACCAGGTCGTCGACCAGGCGTTGAAGAGCCGACAAATCACACACCATGCCGCTACGGGGGTCGATGGCGCCACGCACCGTCACATCAACCAGATAGTTGTGACCATGACCGTGGGGCCGAGCACATTTGCCATAAATGGCTTCGTTCTCTTCCTGGCTCAACTCGGGGCGAGCAAGACGATGGGCAGCGGCGAAGTGAGAGCGGATGGTGAGAAAGGCTTCCATCGGATGTCCGAGATAGTCGGCCCAGAGGCCCGGTTGTTCGTAAAGACGCAATGCCGTAATCGGCAGATGTGGGCTGAGTCGCTGCCAAATCACCCGAATCAACGATTCGGTGGTGGGGAGGCAACCCTCAGGAGTGGAAACGTCAAATTCCGGCCAGGCTTCGTTGAGGAAGCGGAAGTCCAGCTGACCGGTGACCTCATGGCGGATGGCGTGCTTCACCTCCGAGAGATTGAGCACCATGCCGTCGGTATCGAGCTCGCCTCCCATTGAGACGATCAGTTCGTAGTTGTGACCATGACCCGGAGCAAGCGCACAGGGCCCGAAGCGAGCGGCGTTGTCGTCGGCAGACAACTCCGGCAACCAGTAACGGTGGCTGGCACTGAAACAGGCCCGCCTGGTGATCACACAGCCGCGGCCGAGGCCATGCCGTGCGTTCAACTTCGTTTCAGTCATGTGACGTTCCGGCCACGAGTCATCCTAATGAGCTAACGCCGAATTCGAGCATGGTGGATTCCACTCCCACCCTCAAACAACGCCTAGGGGGACGAAGCGTCTACCTGATTGGAATGATGGGAAGCGGCAAAACCAGCACCGGCCGTCCTTTGGCCGAAAGGCTTGGCTATGGCTTTGTGGACGCCGACGCTGTCATCGAACAGGCAGCCGGCTGCAGCATTGCCGAGATGTTCCAGCGCGACGGTGAGCCCGAATTTCGGGCACTGGAAAAACAGGTGCTCAACTCGATCAGCCAACGGCACTCCCTGGTGGTGGCGACCGGCGGCGGGGTGGTGACGCAGAGGGAGAACTGGGGGCTACTGCACAGCGGCATCGTGATCTGGCTGGATGTGGTTCAGGAGCAGCTGCTGAAGCGGCTTCAAACCGACAAAACGGTGCGCCCCCTTCTGCAAACAGCCGATCCGGAAGCCGCATTGAACGAACTGCTGGCTGAACGCAAAGGGCTTTACGCGGAGGCAGATCTCACGGTTGTCATCAATGACGAGCCCCCTGAAGCCGTCGCTAATGGCATTGTTCAATTGCTGCCAGAACTTCTGAAAGACCCGACCCAGCGCCCTGGCGATTGAGCTCTGGATCAGCGATTCGGCAGCTCCAGCCGCACGGCGAACCACTGCAGTGTCACCCCAGGGCTGATCTCCAGATCGCAGGCTGTATCAAGCAAGCGCTGTGCAGCGGCCGTCAGATCGGGCTGATCCGCAAGATCGGCCGGAAGTTCATCCAGCTTGCGCAACCAATCGCTTAACCATGTCAGTGTGTCGGCGACGCTGAGCAGCTGCTGCGGCTGGCCAGGCTCCAGCACCACATAGTCGTCAAGAGCACGGATCAGGGGGTCAGACATGGGACGAAGCTTTTGGGCGCTGCTGATCGGCCTCACCATCCTGCTGAGTGGAGATCCCGCATTGGCGCAGTCAACTCTTGAACAGCGGCTCGAAGCGTGGCCGGAATGGAGCTTGCCAGCACCCTTACCCAGGCCCTCCAGGCGTGATGACCTGGTCTATCCCGATTGGTTCAGCGGCCTTTGGCAGGTGGAGAGCCGCGACGTTGATGCCCCGGATGAGCAGCCCCTCATTCATTCAGCGCGATTCCGACCCGACCGTCGCGGCCGGCTGGTGGGGGATCGCAGCTTCAACGCCACCGCCATCGGCCGGGCCCTGCTGGGGGAGCAGCTGCTTCGGGTGGAGGAGGATCCCGACTCTGCGAACCGCCAGATCGCCTGGCTCAAGGGTGATCTGCAACTGGAGACAACCGTGACGGGCCGACGCCAGGAACTGCGAGAGCTCGACACATTTCTGGCGGACGAGCTGGTACTCCAGATCCTGCATGCCCCTGGCCCACCACGGCTGAGCCGCATCGAAACCCTCAGCCGCTACAGCCGCTGCGGCGAGGCGATCTGTGCCGAACAATGGCAAGGGCGCTACGCCTCCCCAGGTGAAAGCCTGCGGGATCAGACCGTTGCCCAACATCACTACCAACTGCGATTCACACCTCTTCCAGAGTCCGCTCCATCAACCTGAGCTCGAGTTGATCGCGCCACTGGAACAGAGGCTGCAGCTTGGGATGATCACTCAAGCCAGGCACCCCTTGTCCTGAGAGGGCCGCACCGGAGGACGCAGGGAATCGGAGCAGCGAAAGCTGGGCCGCCACAGCCAGATCCGCCAGGCTCATCGAATTTCCAACCAGCCAGGGAGCTGCCTGCACCGCTACCGACAGCTGCTCAAGGCTTGCGAGCAGTTCAGCACGCTCGTTCTGGTTCACAAGTTCCGTCACATTGCTGACCCAGCCGCCGGGGATCGAACCCATCACTTTGCGGACTGGATCGGGCAGATCATCCGGGAGCAACGCCACCCGCAACTGCGGATCCAGAGCTGCCGCCTGGACCAGGGCCACGCGCACTGCCGCGGCAAGCGTTGTATCAGCCCAATCTTCAAGCAATCGAACCTGTGCAGCCTGACGTGGGTCGGTTGGAACGAGAACCGGATCAACTTCACGCTGCTCAAGATGAAGAGCAATCGCGGTCGAATCGGCCAACACCGTTTCGCCATCCACCAGCACGGGCACCTGTCGCTGTCCCGACAACCGGAACACCGCCACCTGACCAACGCCTGGGGTGACCTCAACGGTGCGGTAGCTCAGCCCTTTGGCCTGCAGAACCATCCGCACTTTCAGACAAAAGGCGGAATGACGAAATTGATGCAGTTCCAACATGGCCAATCGATCCACGGGCCCGGCAGAGTAGCCAGCAGATTCCAGTGCTAGCCAGACCATGCGGGAGTTTTTCGTCAACGTCACCCGCTATCCCCGCTATCTGGTGGCTTTCACCCTTGGAGTGATGGCGTCGGTGGTGGAACCGCTGGCGGCCCGTCGCAGCAATCCGGTCACCGCTGTGGCTCTGGTCGGGGCTGCCATCAGCGGAAGCATCAGCCTCACGCTGGTGTTGCGTGCCATGGTGAACGGAGCACCGATGGCGTGATGGCACAGGGTCGTCGAGTTGAGCGGGTGGCGGCCCTGATCCGCAAGGAGACCAGTCAGCTTCTGATCAACGGCATCCGTGACGAACGCGTTCACCAGGGCATGGTGAGCATCACTGATGTTGAGGTGTCAGGAGACCTGCAGCACTGCAAGATTTTCGTCAGCATCTTTGGTGATGCCAACGACCAACCCAAGGTGATGGAAGGTCTGCAGGCAGCCAGCGGTTACTTGCGCGGGGAGCTGGGGCGGCGACTGCAGATGCGCCGGGCCCCCGAAGTGGTGTTTCAGCTGGATCGCGGCATCGAAAAGGGAACCTCGGTGCTGGGGCTGCTGAATCGCCTGGAGGACGAACGGCGAGATCGCGGTGAGATTCCGCCTGGGAGCGATGAGCTGCAACCCGACTGACCCTTTACAGCGTCAGGTCGCCAGCCTGGTGGTGGTGCGGGCAAGCGGAAGCATGCACGACAGCCAGCGGCGCTATCCCCAGTGGGAACTGAACAACGCGCAACTGCAGGACTTGCTGCAGCGAGGCGTCGGAGGCGTAATCCTTCTCGGGGGAAGCGCCGTGGAGTTGCAGCAGCGCACCCGTCAGCTTCGGCGCTGGAGTGAGCAACCCCTGCTGCTCTGCGCCGATGTGGAGGAAGGCGTCGGCCAACGCTTCGAGGGGGGCAGCTGGCTGGTGCCACCCCTGGCCCTGGCACGCCTGCATGCCAGGGATCCGCAACGCTCCCTGGCCCTTGCGCAGCGCTATGGCCAGTGCACGGGCGAACAGGCGAAGCGCTGCGGGCTCAATTGGGTTCTGGGACCTGTCTGCGATGTCAACAACAATCCGGACAATCCGGTGATCAATGTGCGCGCCTGGGGGGAAGAGCCTGAAACCGTCGCTGCCCTGGCGAGTGCTTTCCAGAGGGGTCTCTCCAGCAGTGGAGTACTGGGCTGCGCCAAGCACTTCCCCGGCCATGGCGACACCACCAGCGATTCCCATCTCGATCTGCCGGTGCTGCCCCACAACCGTGCGCGGCTGGATCAACTGGAGCTGCGACCTTTTAAAGCGCTGATCGAAGCAGGGGTCGACAGTGTGATGACCGCCCATCTGCTGCTTCCACAGCTGGATCCACAGCGGCCTGCCACCCTCTCCAGAAAGGTGCTGACCGACCTGCTGCGCCGTGATCTGGAATTCAACGGGCTGGTGGTGACCGATGCCCTAGTGATGGAGGCGATCACCCGCCATACCGGCGCCGCCGAAGCGGCCGTACTGGCCTTTGAAGCAGGGGCAGACCTGATCCTGATGCCAGCTGATGCAGCAGCAGCCATCAGCGGCATCAGCCAGGCCCTGAGCGAGGGAAGAATTCCCCTGCAACGGTTGCAAACAGCCCTGCAGCGACGACGGGAGACCCTGGAGCGTTGTGCAACAGCCGACGACAGCAGCCCGAACATCGTTGACCAGGCTCACCAGGCACTCGAACAGGAACTGGTTCAGGCCAGCCTGCAGCTGCATCCCAGCTCTGGCATCCCTGCTGCCAAGGGCATCAATCTGATACGCATTGACAGCGTCTGGCCCTGTCCGGCCCTGGGCGGTAAGGCCCCTGCCCTGCACCATCCACAAATCCTGGGCTACCAACCCGTCTTGATTCACCCCCAGGGCCTCTCCCCCTGGCGACTCGACCCTGAAGCACCGCTGGCGCTCGAGCTTCTGGGAGACGGACCAGTGCTGCTGCAGCTCTTCCTGCGAGGAAACCCCTTCCGCGGAGAACGGGACCGGCGGGAACCCTGGAGAGCCGCGGTGCGACAACTACAGGATCAGCACCGACTGGCGGGGCTGGTGATCTATGGCAGCCCCTACGTCTGGGACCAACTGAAATCTGAGCTGGATCCAGCGATTCCAGCCGCCTACAGCCCAGGGCAGATGCCGGAGGCTCAGCAACAGGTGCTTCAAGCTCTGCTTCAGGGAAAGATCACATCAAACGACACAGCTGATTTCACCGACTGAGCGGCTTAACCTCCCGCCCAGTTTCTGCCGCCACGATGCTCAGCCTGTCGATGATCGTGCGCAACGAAGAGGCGCGACTGGCCGCGTGCCTGGACTCGGTGAAAGCCATCGCCGACGAAATGGTGGTGGTGGACACGGGCTCCACCGACGCCACTATGGCCGTGGCGACGGCCTCTGGTGCACGCGTGGAACGGATGGAATGGCCCGGTGATTTCGCCCCCGCCCGCAACAGCGCCCTGACCTTTCTGAAGGGCGACTGGGTGTTGGTGCTGGATGCCGATGAACAGTTGCGGGCGGAGGTGATCCCCCAGCTGCAGCAGTTGATGGCGCAGCCAGACGTTCTGGTGATCAATCTGTTGCGACATGAATTGGGAGCCGCCATGGCGCCCTACTCCAGGGTCAGCCGCCTATTCCGTCGCCATGCCGCCATCCGCTGGAGCCGTCCGTATCACTCGATGATCGACGACAGCGTGAGAGAGCTTCTGACCAGCGAACCCCAGTGGCGCGTTGTGGATTGCCAGGAACCAGCGATCCTTCACGATGGCTACCGGCCTGAGCTGCTGGCAGGCACAGACAAGGCAGAAAGGCTGCGCCTTGCCATGGAGAGCGAGTTGGCCGCCCACCCTGGAGATCCCTACGCCAGCGCCAAGCTCGGAGGATTGCTGATCAGTGAAGGCCAACACGCGCGGGCGATCCCCCTGTTGCGCAGCGGGCTCGAGCAGGCGACAGGGCCAGGCAGCGAACGCTATGAACTGCTGCTTCATCTTGCACTGGCTCTGACGCCAACGGATCCCGCCAGCGCCGTGGACTTTTATAGGCAAGCCCTCGCAATCCCGTTGGATCAACGCGTCAGCCTGGGAGCTCGCATCAACCTGGCTGCACGGCTATTAGAGATGGGTCAGCTGGATGAAGCTCTTCAGCTCACCCAGGCCGCCACCCAGGCCGCTCCTGAAGTGGCGCTTGGCTGGGCCAACCTCGGTTTGATGCAGCGGCAGAAGGGCAACATCGGTGCAGCCCTTGAGGCCTACAGCCGAGCCATCAATCTCGACCCGCGCAACGCCACCTGCCATCAGAACCACGCCGTTGCACTTCTTCTGGGTGGCGACATTGAAGGGGCCCGCAACAGTTTCCGCAGCGCCATCCAGCTATTCAGAGAACAGGGCCGTGACAGGGAAGCCCAGGCCCTGCGCGACAAGGCACAAGGCCTGGTGAAGCTGGATGTGGAGCCGATCATTTGAGCTCCCCACTGATCAACCGCACCGTGGTCGTGACCCGCGCTGCCAACCAACAGGGAGAAGCAAAAAGACTGCTGGAAGCCGAGGGTGCCCGCGTGCTGGATCTTCCAGCCCTGGTGATCGGTCCCCCCGATGACTGGGGACACCTCGACGATGCCCTCGATGAACTGGAGGATTTCCACTGGCTGGTGTTCTCCAGCGCCAACGGCGTCCAGGCGGTGGAACAACGGCTGCAACAACGCGGCAGGTGCCTGGCGCGCCGGCCGGACAGCCTGAAAATCGCTGCGGTGGGACGCAAAACAGCAGCATTGCTCGATGGCCTCGGCGCCCCGGCCGATTTCGTGCCTCCCCGCTTTGTGGCCGACAGCCTGATCGAGAACTTTCCAGTGTCCGGCTTCGGGCTGCGCATGCTGCTGCCGCGGGTACAGAGTGGTGGACGCACCCTGCTGGCGGATGTCTTTGCTGAGGCGGGGGTGCGGGTGGTGGAGGTGGCGGCCTACGAATCCCGCTGCCCGGAGACCATGCCCGAACCCACGGCTGAAGCAATTGCCGCTAAGGACGTTGATGTGATCTGTTTCAGCAGCGGTAAGACCGCCAGCCATTCCGCCCAGCTATTGCTGCAACGCTTTGGTGAACGGTGGAGCGAACACATCGCCACCGTGAAATTGATCTCGATTGGGCCGCAGACCAGTCAAAGCTGTCATGAGCACTTCGGTCGAGTCGATGCAGAAGCCGACCCCCATGACCTCGACGGGCTCGTTGCCGCCTGCAGGGACGCCTTCAGCTGAGACAGATCAAATCCTGTGGTTCACCCTCACGAGCGAGGGCGAGACAACCCTGCTCAACATCGATCGACAGCACAGACCAGCCAGAAGGCAACAGCCGATCACCGTCTGCGACGCAGCGACCATCGGCCCCCTCACAGAGTTCGCCACTGCGTCCCTGGGTTTGAACCAAAGCTCGCCGTTGCTGACCCACCCGCAGAACCCCAGACAAGGTGAGGCAGGATGCAGGGTCAAACACTGCATCTGCGGCATCGGAATCGACCTCAACCTGCTCTGAAGAGAGTGGCTGAAATGGATCGACCCTGCCACCAGGAGCCGACTGCTGAACGTCCTCAACGGTCGGCAGAGGAATGAAGCCGAAGTCTGGCCGAGGTGGACGCGGCAGCTGTTGTGGTTCCGAAGGGAGAGATTCCAGAGAGGGCATGCTCACCGGAGGGGGTTCGGGAGAACCACAGGCGACGAGAGCCAGGGGAACCAGCGTCAATGTTGCAAGTCCGACGGCTCGATCAGCCGCCGCTTTCAACCAGATCGCGAAAACGGTCAAGGTTCGCCTGCAACTCCTTGGTGACGATGTTTCCGAGAATGCTGGGTTCCATCAGTGGTGCCAAGACCCGAGGGAGCTCATAGGAGACGCTGAGCTTGACCACGGTGCGATCGGGCGCCTCTGGATAAAAGCGCACAGCACCTTTGGTCGGCAATCCACCAACCGACTCCCAGTGGAGCTGTTGGGCCTCCACCCTCTGGGTAATCCGGGCCTTCCAATGGAAGCGAAACCCCTGAGCCGCGAGAGTCCAGTCAGTCAGATCAGGGTCATCCAGGGTTTTCACAGACTCGATCCAGCGCATCCATTTCGGCATAGCCTCCAAATCGCTCCAAACCTGCCACACACGATCGGCGGACGCGCTGACCACGCTGATGACGGTGTGTTCGAGCAAACGTCCCATCAGGAAACCGCCGCATTAGTGGCCAGTTTCACCTGTCGCTGCAGGATCTCAGCAGCAGCAAGGTGGCCGCTCATCGTGGCTCCCTCCATCGAGTCGATGTAGTCCTGGCGGGTGTAACTACCGGCGAGAAAGAAGTTGCTGATAGGAGTGCGCTGCTCAGGGCGATAGGGCTCCATCCCAGGAGCTTCTCGATAAAGCGACTGAGCGAGTTTCACCACATTGCTCCAAGTGAGCTTGAGGTTGCGGGCGGAGGGGAACAGTTCCCTCACCTGCTTGTCGGTATGGGCAACGATCACTTCCGCTTTCTTTGGAATCCAGGGGTCACCGGGTGTTAAAACGCACTGTAAAAGAGATCCCTCACCCTCCTTGCGGTAATCCTCCGGACTGGCGAGGGCCAGATCCGCGAAGCAGCTGAAATCAGCGTCGGCTGTATACAGCAAGTTGTTCAAGCCGGTGGGAGTGTTCACATTGCGTCGTCTGGATTCGTTTTCCTCCCCCAATTCAGTGACCCAGCCGTCATAACGAAGCTGGACGGTCGCGACCGGCACAGCCTGCAGCTTGTGGATCGCATCGAACTGCGGGAAGCGACGCCAGGCCTTGGGTATCAGCTTTTTAACGCCTGGCACATCGCAAGCGGCCAAGTAAGCATCCGCTTCAACGCGGATTGCACCATCGGGAGTTTGCAGCTGAAGACCCGTGACTGCTGGATTCTCCCCTTCACTGAACTCCACCTGCTTCACCCTGTGGCGGAGGTGAAGTTTTCCACCACGCTGCTGGATGTAATCAAGGATCGGCCCCGTGAGCCAGCGATGGGGAGAACCCTTGAGCAGATTGAGTTTAGATGCTTCGGTCTTGGCCGCAAACATCATGAAGATCGTGAGCATGCAGCGGGCGGAGATTGCCTCGCAATCGATGAAACCGAGTGCGTAAGCAATGGGATTCCACATGCGGCGAATGCTTTCCATGCTCCCGCCATGGCCCACAAACCAATCCTGGAAACTGACTGAATCGAGGGCTCGGATGGTTCGCATCGCCCCCTCGTAATCCACAAGCCCTCGCACAATCGGACTGGTACCAAGCGCCAGGGCATTGCGAAGTTTGTCGATCCACGAAAGCTGCGGGGTCGTGAAAAAAGCCTTCAGTCCATTGAATGGAGCACCGACAGGGAAGCGGAAATCGAGTTCACGTAGATCCCCGCCCTTGTTGCAGAACAAGTGGGTGTGGTTCTTGGGGAGCAGATTTTCAAAAGCCCCCACTTTCTTCATCAGCGCAAAAAGATTGGCGTAATTGAAGAAGAAAACGTGCAACCCCATTTCGATGTGGTTGCCATCCGGATCTTCCCAACTTCCGACCTTGCCGCCCATGAAGGTGCGTGCTTCATACAGGTTGACCTCGTGGCCGGCATCCACCAGATCCACTGCAGCGGAGAGGCCGGACAAACCGGAACCGACAATCGCGACCCGCACAAACAATGTGCAACTAGGGCGACTCTATGTATTGGGCTCCATAGACTGAGAGCAGCGCCGGCATCCATGATGACCACCACCCCAGATCAAGCGCCCGCCCATACCGCCAAAGACGGCAAGGGCATCCTGATCACTGAACCAGCGATGCAACAGCTGGCCAAACTCTGCGGCGAGCAGGGTGAACATCAGGTGCTGAGGGTTGGGGTGCGTTCCGGCGGCTGCAGCGGAATGAGCTACACGATGGATTTCGTGCCCGCCTCCGACACCCTCGAAGACGACGAGACTTACGACTACGAATCAGCTGAAGGCAAAGGATTCCGTGTGATCTGTGATCCCAAGAGCCTTCTGTACATCTACGGGATGCAGTTGGACTTCAGCACGGCCCTGATCGGCGGTGGGTTCAATTTCACCAATCCCAACGCCACCCAGACCTGCGGCTGCGGCAGCTCCTTCGCCGTCTGATCCCTGGGGTACCGCATGGGAACCTGAAGGACCGTTTCACGCTCCCCCATGGATTCCAGCCAGGAGAGCCTGTTCGAGCAGGCGATGGATCGCTATCAGGCCGGTGCCAGCGCTGCGGAGATCCTCCCCGACTTCCTGCGGATCACCGAATCAGCCCCGAGGCAATCCGCCGGCTGGACATGCCTAGCTTGGCTTCAACTGCTTTGCGAGCAGCCGGAGGAGGCGCTGCGATCAGCCCGCTTCGCGGTGAAACTCAACCCGCAGGATCCCCAGGCCCGCATCAATCTCAGCCTGGCGCTGCTGGAAACCCAGTCGAAAGGAGTCCGCGACCACATTCAGGTGGTGCAGCAGGTGCTTGCCATGGCCCCCCAGGTTGCTGAGGATCTCAAGGGATCCCTCGATGACGGAAAGCAGCGGCGACCCGACTGGGCAGCGCTGGAGAAAGTCAGGGCCTGGCTGACGCTATGAGTCATCCCCGCCGATGAGCCCCACCTAGATGTGGTGAATGGGAACGATACTGCTGCTCAGCAACGGCCATGGAGAGGATCTCTCCGGCGCCCTCCTGGGCCAGGCCCTGATCGATTGCGGCCATACGGTGACGGCCCTGCCCATGGCTGGCCTGGGCGGGCCTTATCAGCAAGCCGGAATCACCCTCCTGGGGAGCAGCCATGAATTCAGCACCGGCGGCTTGGGCTACACCAGCCTGAGAGGTCGCCTGACCGAACTCGTTCAGGGACAGATTCTCTACCTCCTACGCAGGCTTCTGCGGCTGCTGCTGTCACGAAAACGCTTTGACCTGATCCTGGTGGTGGGGGATGTGATCCCAGTGATCGCAGCCTGGTTAAGTCGTCGGCCCGTTGCCACTTATCTGGTGGCTTACTCCAGCCATTACGAGGGAACGCTGCGTCTGCCTTGGCCCTGCGCTGCTCTGCTCCGCAGCCATCGCTTTCTCAAGATCTTCAGCCGAGACCAGCTCACAGCGGATGACCTCAGCCAGCAACTCAAACGACCGGTGAACTTTCTGGGGAATCCATTCATGGATCCGGTGCTGACGGAGACACCAGCGCTACCAGCGGCAGCCCAGCGCATTGGACTGCTGCCCGGTAGTCGCCGCCCCGAGCTAGACGCCAACCTGGGCCTGATTCTGCAGCTGGTGACTCGGCTACCGCAGCGGAAGGACCTGAGCCTGGATCTGGCTTTGGTCGCCAGCCTCCAGGATGAAGAACTGGCAGTGCTGGCGAAGCGGGCGGGTTGGACGTTGCACGCCGGAGTTTTGTTGCAAGAGGGAGCACCATCGATCCATGTTCATCGCAATGGTTTCCAGGCCGTTCTTCAAAGCAGCGATCTAGTGCTCGGGATGGCAGGTACGGCCATGGAACAGGCTGTTGGCTTGTGCAGACCTGCCCTTCAGCTTCCTGGCGGTGGGCCCCAGTTCACAGCAGCTTTTGCCGAGGCTCAGCGCCGGCTGCTTGGACCAACGGTGTTCTGCGCCCCTGGCGTTGCAGGTAGCGCAGAGAATCTCGAGGCATCGGCTGCTCTTTGCCTGGATCTACTGCATCGCAGCCGCTGGGATGAGGAGCTGAAGCGATGTTGTCGAAAGGAGGCACAACGACGGCTCGGGGATCGGGGCGGGGGCTTGAGAATGGCAAAAGCCATCAGCAGTCTGTTGCCATGACCTCCCCCCAGGAACCGCTGTGGAAGCGTTGGCTGGACCGGCTTCTGATGCTGAACCTGCTTGCGGTTTTGCTGGGAGCAGGCTTTTTCGGATTGGCCGTTCTGGCCCAGTTACAGGGCCAGCAGGGGCCTATGGACTTAGTCCAGAAGCTTTGGCAACCACTCTTTGCCCCGGCCATCAGCCTTTTGATCATGGCGGCATTGGTGAATGGCGTTCTCAGTTGGTGGAAACGGCGATTGCAGAAGCCAAATCTGGAAAACGGAAACTGAAACCCAGCTCGTCCAAGCGGACTGAGGCAACCTGCTGACCTTCCAAAACAACTTTGGCACCGTCACCGAGCAAGACCTGCAGCACTGGTCCAGGCACAGGCAGCAGGCTCGGGCGCCCAAGACAACGGCCCAATTCCTGAGCAAAGTGCGCCATGGAGACCGGCTCGGGCGCAACGGCATTGACCACTCCTGACCATGCCTCATCCTCGAGACCTCGCTGAATCAAGCTGCAGAGGTCGCTGCGGTGAATCCAGCTCATCCACTGCTGTCCCGAGCCGATCGGACCACCAAAGCCGGTGCGGAACACCGGAAGCATTTTGCCTAATGCACCACCATCAGCGGCGACAACGATGCCGATACGAAGGGTGAGCTGACGGGTGCCCGAGGGAGCCGCAGTGGCCGCGGCCTCCCAGCGGCTGCAGAGAGACGCAAGAAAATCGGAACCAGCCGGGCTGGTCTCGATGAAGCGTTGGTCAGGGCTGGTCCCGTAGTACCCGATTGCCGAAGCATTCACCAGGACCGCAGGAGGCGTTGCGCAGGCCTTGAGCGCTTCCACCAAAAGGCGGGTGGTTTCCAAACGACTGTCTTCAAGAACCTTCAGGTGGCTCTCGGTCCATCGCTTCTCAGCAATAGGCTCGCCAGCCAGGTTCACCACTCCATCAGCATCAGCCAGAGCATTGATTAACGGCTCAGTCAACCAACTGGAAGATTGTGATGGATCAATCTGTATGTAATTAATTAGGCCTTCGTCTCGTTCGCTGTCATACCCCCTGGGGAGACGACGACTGACCAGAGAGATCTGATGACCTGCCTGCAGCAACTGAGGAACAAGCTCACGACCGACGAACCCGGTGCAACCCAGCAGCAACAAACGCATCATTCAAAGCAACGTTAGGCGGAGAGAATAGTTGGAAAACAAGCAAAACGTGCCTCGACAATCCAATGGATTTGCCTAGGGATTGACAACAGAGTATGGACGGCGCTTCACAGCCAGTTAGGAGAGGTCTCCAATCAAACGCGCAGGTGTAGCACGTCAGTACCAGGAAAAAATCCGTTTGACTAACAAACAAAATAAAGGCTGATCTTATCGATATAAATACACGTTATTGTTCAAGCTTCGCCGTATTCCACTAAAATGTACAGAGCGGCATAAACGCAGAAAAATTGAATCAATTCAAGGTAGATCAGCAGCTAAAATTTTGCACTGATTATTTCATGGAATGATTAAAAAGCAACAAAAGCAAAAATTATTTGAGATAAAGAGTAGGCTTTTGTCTCTCTTGACGACAAACAAACACTTCATGGGCAGTACAGGGACACTTGTTGATCGGTCAGCCTGAGCGATGGAACTCCGCACTTGGAGTTACTCGCCGATACTTAATCAAACAGCTATTGAAACGCTATCACCAAGGAACTCTTCAACACCATTGGCCTGCAAAGCCATAGGTGTTATCACATGAACTCACAATGCTCAACCCCCAAAAGTGCAGCAACTCAACGGCATCAACCATAAGAGACGTTTCCGATTTCTTTAAAGCTGACAACGAAGTGAGTAAAGGCATTCAGGCGCTGCTAGAACAATAGATATATATTCTGTGGACAATCATCAATGGCAGCATTCCGTACTTCCCGACGCAACGTTCTAATTGGTGGCGCGGCAGCCGTCGCTAGTCAATCAGTACTAGCTGCATTTGGCAAAGGGCATCAGTCAACCAAAGACTCGCCTAATAAAGGCAAGAACACTGGACAAAGGACAAGAGTTCAGGCTGTGGTGATCGGCAGCGGATTTGGTGGCGCTATCGCAGCCCATCGCTTAGGAGAAAAAGGAATCGAAACGCTCGTGCTCGAGCGTGGACGACGGTGGTCCGTCGACGAGAAGCAAAATACTTTCTGCACCAATGAAAATCCTGATGGCCGCTCCGGTTGGCTGACAGACAAAGCACCAATCTTCAAACCGAAGAAAATTGAAAAAGAAACGGGGATGATCGAAACACTCAGCGAAGACGGAATCACCGTATGGGCTTCCTGCGGAGTAGGAGGGGGATCACTCGTATACAACACGGTTTTATTGCAACCTACGCAAGAAAATTTTAATAGGTGCTATCCAAAAGAGGTGAGCTACGAAGAAATGGATAAAGAATATTATCCACGCGTCATTGAGCTGATGGAAGCAGGACCGATCCCCGACGATGTTCTGAACACTCCTTACTACAAAAATGCACGTCTATGCAACGCTCTTATGCAGACTGCGGGTGTACCATCCAAACGTCTAAACGTTGGTACGAACTGGCACGTCGTTCGAAAAGAAATTAATGGGGCCCTGAAGCCAAGTGCCATTTCAGGCGAGATCTGGTACGGCGCTAACAGCGGATACAAGAACAGCCTCGATAAAAATTATTTGAAATATGCCGAAGAAAGCGGAAATGTAAGTATTGAAGACCATGCGAACGTGACGCAAATCGCGGAAGACGGAAATGGATTTATCGTCACATATAACAAGATAGATACCAAAGGGAACGTCCTATCTATTGAGAAAATAAAGGCAGACAAGGTGTTCCTCGGCGCAGGATCAATGGGAACAACATCACTTTTGATGCGGGCTAAGCACACAGGAACCTTACCCAAATTAAACGACGAAATTGGCAAGCACTGGGGCAACAATGGAGATACATTTGCAGTCTTTGCTGCTGGCGAAGAAACGAATTACAAGCAGGGTGGCCCGGCCCATTTCCTAGGCGCTGACTACGAGGAGAATCCATACGGACCCCAATCGATGATTGCATTCCCCATGTGGGTCTCGCCCAAAAACTCCATCACATTCCTTGGAATGTCGATACCTAAGCAAAGTGGCTATTGGGATTACGACACCAAATCCGACAAAGCAACACTGCACTGGGACGGAAAGAGTAATGCGATGAAAAACCTCGTTGCCGGAATGGAACACACCTGCGCCAAATTTGAGGCAGTCAGAGATGCAAATCCACGAACAAGAAATAATGTTCCGGAAGCCATGCGCAAAACAAAAGCAGACGCCTCTGCTACAGCACATCCTTGTGGTGGGGCTGCGATGGGGAAAGCATGTGATTTGTACGGTCGAGTCAAAGGTTATAAAGGTCTGTATGTCACAGATGCTGCATTCATACCTTTGTCGACTGCAGCCACGAACCCAGCTTTAACCATCGCCGCTTTTGCAGAACGATCTATGGATCATGTAATCAAGAACGATTTCTAAGTCAATCGATTTCCTCAGTTACACAGTAAATTCTTCAATCAGAAACGCAAAAAAAGAATCCAAACTATTAGACTTAAAATTATTAATCATAATGCCAAGAAATATAATAATATTGCCTTTTTGCAGGGCATGTAAAGCCATAGAGCCATAGGCAAAGTCATCGCAAACAAAATCAAACAGAAGCAAAATTACATTGCACACCAAATTGAACTTACAAGAAATTACTGGAAAGACTAAGAATAGACGCAAGCCTAAATATATAGCCCAATCAAGCAGCAATCAAAAAAAATATCACAAGCAGAAAGTAAAACCTTAAGAGAGCAAATAAAACATTTCATCAATGGCAATGAAGAAAACAAGTCTACAAAGAGCTAATCTTACAATATAGCATTAATTAACACTGACAAGCCAAGAGCCAAGGTACTTTTTGGAATTTGATTTTTGAAGGCCGGCCAAAACATTAAACTGATAAAGACCGCTAGAAATAGGATTAATCAAAGAAGCATAAAATGCAATATCTTGATCTCCCTGAGGAACATTATCAAGACTTAATACAACAGACTGCTTTTCATCATTAAAAACTGAAGCAAACCCTAGATCATCAAGACACTTGGTCTTGCGTACAAAACCTCCTCTTTGCATTGTACAAACATTTAATGTTGCTGATTTAAAACGCTTGTAAAAATCACGAGGAATAGTAAGCTCAAACTGCTGTGCTCCCTTCTTGAGCTGTTCTTCCTTCTTGAGAACAAAATAGTATTCAGAACGATCAAGACGTACTCCTGAAGTTCCGAAAAAATAAAGTCTCTTGAAAGGGGAAGATTGATCAGTTCGAAACTGAAAAATTGGTGTAGTTGACTGGTACTGAGCTGATATTGACGGCGCATACATAGCAGATGTAGAAACAAGGGCAAATGCAATTAATCGTTTAGTAAACAGCATGAAATCAAGGATGAAAAAGATTGAAAAAGAAAAAAGTAATTAGAATTTCAGGTAAGTACGGAATGTCATACCCCAATCAGTCCCGGCATCTGATAAACCATCGTGATTAGTGAGAAGAAAAACACCAGGCTGGACAGAAATATAATCACTTAAATCCCAGTTGAACCATGTTTCAAAAGCGAAAGGTGGTTCATCAGTGCCCCAAGCAGAATCGTTCTCATAAATGTAGGGGACATTACCAACGGCAATACCGATTTTAGAATCATCTATTATCCAATCATCAACAACAAATCCGGCCATCCAGCTTCGTGCTTTAGCATTGTCACCTGATTCAACCATCGACACGCCTAAAATCGAACTGTCATATCTTGAGGTATACCAAATTTCATTGTAAGCGGCATTAAAGGAGATTTTTTCATAGAACTGCCAACCCAATGAAAGCCCAACTTGATTGATTTGATCAGTATCGAAGTAGAACGGGTTGCATGCCAAAGTAGTGCCTACAAAGCAATTCAAGGTATCTCCATTACTAAAGATGTAATTCAATGAGGCAATCACAGTGCCATCATCACTGGTATAACCAAGTTGCACAGGGACTCGGAAACGTGTATCACGGCCAACCAAACCTTTTTCCTCATATGAATTTGTAACTGGATTAATGGCATCATTTGAATTAGCTAAATAACCCGCACCAAAACTGAGCTGCCCTCCTAAAAAGTCGTTAGAAAGATTATTAGCAGTTAAACCGATTCCTGAGCCAACGTAATCATGCATACCAGCAGCAGTTGCAAAGAAGTAGTTTTGCTGCTCAACTGGGTAAAAGTTTCCGTAGCGGACTGGCAGGAAGTGGTAATCCTTGAGACGAGTACCAACCCAAAAACTTGTACTATCACTTACGGGTAATTTCCACCAAAGTCGATCAAAAGTCAATTCTTGGTTATTGTTACCCCCAAATCCAAATGCAAGGTTTGTTCCAGGAAAATTAGAACGAGAGCCGTATGGCAAATAATTACGATGACGTAGTGTTACTCGCAGCATATCAGGACCCCACAAACTTGCTGTAAGATTCAACTTGACATCGTGATTGAAAGTATAAGCTCTCATGAAATTGTTGTTAATTTTAGTCGGATCAGAACCAGGCTCAGACTTAGCCAAGCCACGAATAAAACGCTGAGCTGTGTCTTCAGCTTTACTGCGTTGATCATTAGTCAATGAACCATATTCGGCGATTGCCAAATTTAGAAGATCATCATAAGTAGCTTTATTGTCGACTAAGCCGCCAGGAGAAACTGTATTATCACCTTTGGTTAATTTTGCATTGATGTTAGAAGGTACCTTAAGCTCCGTACCTTGACTAAGAACATCAACCTCACTGATATTTAAGCCCAAACCAGGATTTATGGAAAGAAGCTTAGAAGCAGTTGTCCCATATTTAAAAGCGATGGTACTAATTGTTTCGCCAGTTCCAACAACATAATTAACATCCATATTATTGCTAACACCCTTAGCGCTACGTGATGCATTGCCAAGATCTATTAAATTTTGGACGTCGTCTCTCGACAGAGATATCCCACTGAATGTGATTTCATTTCCTAAATTATTGATTGTAAAATCATTAGCATCTACCTGATCGCCAAACTCAACGGAGTTCTTTAACCCACCGGTTCCTACATTGGGAACCATTGGCAAACCTTGGAAATCAACAGTAAGCTGTTTGGCAGAACCATAGTCAAGTGTTCTTGGATTAGATTTAACATAGTTTGTATCATTTTTATCAACAATAACTAGATCGCCACCATTAGAAAGAGTATTAAAACGGACTTTACCACCTGTCCAACTGGAAGCCATTGCATAACTTTCAGCAGTCTTACGATTTACAGATTCAAGACCGTTTGGAGGAAATGTATTTTGACTTTGACCTGAAAAATAGTAACGATATGCTTTGCCTCCTGCACGGTTACTAGCACCTGTCACTTGCAGAGGCGTGTCGGAAAAAGATTGATCACTGAAATTACGATTAGCACTTGATAAATCAGACTTCCACAAATGCGTACCAGCACTATCATCATCTCCATCAACTCCACCATAAAGCATATTGGCAGAACCATTAAAGGTAATTGTAGGCTTAAAGATAGGGGAAATATCACTTGGAATATCTTCAACCGAGGCAAGATCTAACTTAGTTTCATTGAGCTGACCTTTAAGGGTACTTACTTCATTAGTGAGATCATCTACAGTCTTCTCTAATTCTTGTTCACGCTGTTGAGCCAACGAAGCACTAAAATTAGCTTCAGATTCAAGTTGAGTAAGTTTGTTTTTTAAAGCATCAATTTGTTGCTGAAGCATCTCCAAAGTCAAAGGGTTTGCTTGTGCAACTAAGATCGGGGATGTATCTGCAACATATTTACTGAGGATATCGAGCTTCTCTCTAAGCTCAGGAGTAATATTTTTACTAGTGAGGCATGTATTAAGTATAGATTGGTTGACTTGATTCAGCGATTGAGCAAGGGCTTCACAATTATCAAGAAGATTAAGGTGTGCTGAATCTTGCCCCAACACGGTAGTGGACGATGCCAAGAGAGGCTTTTGGAATGAATCTGCTCGAGCTGACTGAGTGCCAGAGAGAATGGCTGTTCCTGCGATGGCAAGTAAATACAGCGAGATTCTCATTTACAATAAAAAATCTAAGCAATTTTAAACGCTATACAAAAAAAAAAGCCCCCAAAAGGGGCTTTATTTGCAAATCAAAATGCTAAGTAAATATTAAATTATTCTTCTGCTTTGTTTTTCAGGTCAATCAGAACTGCCTCGAAAGCTGCAACAAAGAAACCTTTGATCTTTTCAGCTTCAGTTGCTTGAGAGGGCTTAAGTCGAAACGTAGAACCCCAGCTAGCAAGACATTGCTGACGACTGTTCAAATCAACCAGCTTAACTTGATTGACCGTTTCTTTGACAGGGCCATTTTTGACATGACTATAAGCAAGTGTATAACCTATTGGATCAAGCAGAATCAACTTTTCGTCAAACGTTTTGCCGTTGCTGGCACGCGTCAGTTCACGGATTGCACCGACCTGATTGATCGGCCCTGATTTGCGAGAACTTGAGGAAAAGCCAGAGTACCAATTAGAGATACCATCGAAATCAGAAACGATATCCCACACGTCAGAACAAGGCTTATTTATAACAGTTGAGCGCGAAACTTGCTGAATAGGAACATTATTAATAATATCAGTTGCATAAACATTTTGCGTCACCATGCCAGAAAGAGAAATCGAAGAAAAAACCCCGATACCAACAAACAAAGAATTGATTTTCATGATCGAAGATAAAAATTTTAAAAATGAATTACTTCAATGTGATTTTGTAGACCTTGTCAGCCGAAGTCGCCAAGACAAGCTTATTATCACTGCCTCCAAAGGAGAGATTAGAAACATGATTTGGGAAAGGTATTGCACAATTCATTGTGCCATCGGCTTCCAAAACATTGACACCACCTTTGCCGGTCGCCCAAATTTTGTTATCAGAAGCTATGCGGAGACCATCGGGGCCATGACCTTCCCCACCACCTTCGATTGGAGTTAGTTCAACAAGTTTTACAGCCTCAACAGGATTGCCAGTATAGGAATCCAAGTCAATCGTATACAAAGTATTAGTTCCAGTATCGGAGACGATCAGAGATTTTTGATCATTAGTTATAGCGATACCATTTGGTGTTGCAAGTTGCTTATTAATCAACTCAAGAGATCCATTGTTCGAGCGAAATACACCTGCGTATCCAAGAGAGGAATCAGCCTTTTCAGGCCCAAATCCCTGTATACCAAACATAGGATCAGTAAAGAAAATGGAATTGTCACGCGCTATAGCGACATCGTTAGGACTATTAAGTTTATTTCCTTGGAAAGAATCGGATAACAAAGCGAATTCGGCGCCATCACCATTGACAGAATTTAGAGTTCTATCATGCTGCGCTACAACAAATGAGCCGTCATTCTTCGCGGCATGACCATTTGGAAAACCAGCATTTTCTCGAAGAGTTGTCAAATCACCAGAAGGAGATATGGCATACTCCGTATCACCCATGACATCACTAAAAATCCATCGTCCTCTATTACTATCCCAAGCTGGACCCTCTGTCCACTTAAAACCATCCTCTAACTCTTGAACACTATTAACAATACTTTCGCAGGTCCCAATATTCAGACTATCACTTTTGGATAGATCTTGATTGCCACTACATCCGGCCTGCAGGACAGCAAAGACGCAAGTAACACCAATTTTGAGAGGGGTAAAACGAACCATGGTTAATTAGAACTATCCTTTAAGCATAACAATAAGAGCTGCGACAAGTCTGAAGAAAATATTAAAGGAGTTTTGCAAAATGTAGGCGCATTCACAAGCAGGACTTTAAATAGAATGAAGGCTGCTAAGATTTAATTATTAATTTGCAAGCACATGGCACCATTCAATAAACGAGGTGGATACTTCCCTGAATATCTCGTTTATGACGGTGGCCCCCTCGATGAGGATGGGGTACAAGATGGGGTAGTTACGTACACCACGTACTGGGGCACTGGACCTTTAGAAATTGATGGTGTTGGTGAGCATATAAAGTTAAATCTTGGACAAGAAGTGCCTGATGGAATCGATGACTTTGTTTATTCACATATAGATAGCAAAAATTCAAACGCAGATGTTGCTTCCCACATTCTTCTATATACATATGGCCATCGCGACGCAGAAACAGGAGTCATTGAGCCTATCTCGCCTGGAGCTCATTTACACGTTAACCCTGGGGAGACTCTCAAGCTCAATGTTGTTTATGGCTATGAGAATGAAGATTTTGATATCCGCACTCTAGGCAAGCAGCCACGTCTAAGTGTTGGTGGTGTTGGTTACACACAATCAGGAGCATCGGGTTCAACAAATGTTCATTTCCACGGGACAAATGTAGTTTCTGATGGCTACGCTGATAACGTAAAAGTTGAATACACTGATGACTGGGAACAAGTAATTAAGATCCCAAAATCTCACCACCTGGGATTGTCTTGGTGGCACCCACATTTTCATGGATCCGCTAATTCTCAGGTTTACGGTGGAGCTTTCGCAAATCTCTCTGTAGGAGACCCTTTAGAATATCTTGGTGAGGAATTTCAAGATGCACGTCGCAGCTATATCGGAATTAAAAATTTCAATTTTAACTATAGCCAAGAAACAGGCCGATATGAGTTAGCAACAAGTCCATTCACTCCAGAGGGCACAGCACAAAATGTTTATCTACTAAATGGTGAATATAAACCAGAGAAAGATGGGTACATTACCGGTGAATGGAACGCATTTTCATTCATCAACTATTCAAGCAATAGTTTCTATAATGTTAAGATTGTCCGCGCAATTGACGGGAAGACTTTTGACGTTGATGATTCAAGCACCTGGGAATCAATCGATACATACCTATATGCAAGAGATGGATATCAAGCAAATTCCATTACAAAAACCCGAACAGGCAACAATAATTCAATCCTTAATGGCCTACAAATTGAGGATCCCGTTGATGGGAAATTCCAACCACTACCCGCGCCATCACTAGAGAATAACCATTTCTTATCACCAGCCAAGCGACATGAAGTTTTAACCTATTTTGAAGATCCAGGTGAATATAAAATCATTTCGGAAGCTTGGACCGGTGCGGGGTTACGCGCTGGTGGTTGGATTTGGCCGAACATTGAATTAGGAACAATTGTTGTTGACGGTGAAAAAACAAGTACTCCCGAGCGTCTTCCTACCGACGTAGTACCAGAGAAGTCATCTCCTGCAATTAATGATGATCTATCTAAATACGAACCTCTTCAAATACGTCGGATGACATGGTCCGGTAATCTATTTGTAGAAGGTGCAAATCGGTACGCAAAGATCAATGGTGGTCTATATAATTCATCGGACAGATTGCCAAATAATAAACCCAACCGTTATGGTGGTTACCCCACACCATTTTTACTAAATGACAATGTACTTCCATACAATCCTGCTCTAATCACACAGCTAGATACTCTTGAATATTGGGACCATGAGCAGTGGGCTTCTGAGCAACATCCTTTTCATCCGCATCAAAACCATTTTCAGAGTATCAACCCAGAACTAACAAACAATATAGGCAACAGAGAGAGAGTAAGCTCATCTAATTCGATTCAAAAATCAAAAGAAGCAACCTCAACAATACAACTATTTATAGCATATCTTGGAAGATTTCCTGACCCTAATGAGCTTTCTTCAGAAGTAAAGCGTTTAAAAAAATCTGGGGATGAAGATACCCTTGTTAAACGCCTCAGCAAAGGCAAGTATAAGAATGAATTCGAAAATTACTATCAAAACTATTACGACACTAATCGAGATGTTGATCTTCAAATCGCTGATGGAGCTTATTACACCATCACAAGATCAAATGTATTCAATCCTGAGAATACATTTTATTGGGCTGCAGAACTGAATCGTGTCGGAATTAATGCATTCCCACAACTAATGTTGAACCACTTCCGTGAAGGTGGGAATCAAACTCAGGCAGATATAGAAGCACAAGCGCGACTATCTAACGTTGCAGAAATGGGCTTGTATGCCATTAATCAAATCGCAATAAGAGAAGATAGACCACTCGAATCTGCTGCGACAGCACTACTACGTGTTCTGAATCAACAAATTACTGCTGATACTTCGACAAACCTCGATCTTGAGCAAGTGATCCAAGATGCTCTTGATTTTGATCACTCTAGTCAGGACAACGGTGAAGGATTTTTTGGGTCAGATTTCAGACAAGACACTATAGCTCTGCAGTCTGCACTTCCAAATGCCCAGTCGTACTCCCTACCCAGTAGTAATAGATATCCAGCACCAGCCAACTACAACGAGTGGGAACCGTCAAGGATGACCACAGCAACAATTTACGAGAATTTCACAGGAGGGTATATGCAGCACTGCCATATCCTTCCCCACGAAGATAGTGGACAAGGCATTTTAATTAAGACAATAGACAATCTAGATCGAACATGGACAGCCGACCGTTCTAGTTTCGCCCCTGGTGAAGAGGTGATTATTAAGAAGGCATCAGACTACCAAGAAGTCGTCTTGCCATTATCCAAAGATATAGGGCACGAACTGAGCTTTGGAGACATTAATAAAGATGGATTTGTTGATATTATTGTGGGATTCGGCGACGGCGGGAGTGACTTAATCAGAATATTTAGCGGGCGTGATCTTACGCTCATGGATGAATTTAATGCCTTCCCAGAAGAAAACAATTGGAACTATGGTGTGAATTTGGGCGTCGGTGATATGACCGGAGATGCACTTAAAGATATAGTGATCGGAGCAGGTAAAGGCGGGAACGGTCGAATTAGTGTTTGGAGTAATAGTAAAGAAAACAATGGTTTCTTTTATGCCGGCGACATAACTTCTTTTGCGTGGGATCCGAGTCTTCGTGACAAGTCCGACACTCGATTTACAATCGGTGATTTTGATACTGATAACTTTAGTGATATTGCCATTGTTGGTTCCAAGAAGAAAGGAAGCCCAATTCAGGTCATCTCTTCTCGAAATAATGTAACTCTTTCGGCCTTTTATCCGAATATGAAAGGAGAACTCGCTTTGTCAAGTGGTTTCTCCTCTTGGCATAATTTAGGATTAGAAACTCTGGTTATTTATCAGAAAGAGAGATCTTCCGCAAAAGTAAAAACAGCTACAATGCGCGCTGCGAGCTATGTCGCACACTCGACTGGTGATTTTAATCCTTTTGTTGATGAAGCCAAGTATTCAGCTTACGCCGCTGATGATTTTCAATTCAAAATTAGTGCTCCTATCGAAAGACTCGAGACAATTGATTCGGGGCGAGGCTTTGACTGGTTAGTCAATGATGAAAAAAGTCTTGCTGATCTTAAACGTCGTGGTGGTGGACAACAGTTACAAGTTAAGCAAGGCTTTAGTGGCTTCCTGGCAAATCCAGTCAGTGTGGCATCAGTAGGAGATGCTACTGATACTTATGCATACCTTGATCAAAATAATACTTTTAACCTTCCATATCTGTCTAATGATGATAAATTAACATCAGCCCAAAAAGATGTAATACAGATATTTGTCGAAGAGATTGATCGGCTTCCAAGTCCAGAGGAACTCGCACGATTTAGCAGTCGACTTTTAGGCCATGCATATGGGAATAGTGACAACGCCCAAACGAAAACAAAACGCTATATACGTAAGGTTTTGCGTTATCAAGGTGATTTCGATGCTAATGAACCCATTGCCACCGATGCAATTCTTGGAAAGTATTATGACCATGCCCTCGGGTCAGTAACTTATGCTCAGGCTGGCATTGTTGATTTTAATGATAAGACAACATATCTAAATCTGGCTGACGATCGAGGAAAGCCAAATGATGCCTCATATACCAAGAATGACATGAATAAAATTTCGGAGTTCGGGCTCTATGCAATCGCACAGATTGGAAATAGCATCAATATTGACGGTGACATCGAAATGTATATGGGCCCTTCCACCAAATTAAAGGGTCTCCTCTCCAGTTCTTACCGCTCCTTGGGCTTGGGAGAACAAACTCTCAACGAGTCTATTAATCAACTCAATGCGAACCTAAAGGGCAATTACACTTATCCTGGTGAAGCTAAATACGATGGCTCTTCGCCATTACAGAATGGTTTGAACGTTGAGTCACCATCGTTTATCGATTCCGAATATAATACACTTTCTCCAGAATTTAGTGACACTTCTAATACGACATTCTTAGAATTAGGGAGTTCGCATGCACATCATCATGCGGGACATAACAGTGAGTTTTCCGATCTTTCAAGTTTCGACCAGGCTCTTTCTCGAACTGGAACTCGTCAAAATGATCGACTTAAGCCACTTTCCAAAAAAACTTCCCTCTACGCCAGCGGAGGGATTGGCAAAGATCATTTATTCGGAAGCTCTTCTTCCGATGTTCTCTTCGGCGATGACGATGATGATCAACTCAAAGCCAAAGGTGGCCGTGACACTCTGAATGGTGGAGCAGGCGATGATGTCTTGATTGGTGGTCGTGGTCGTGATCGTTTAATCGGTAACGATGGAGCTGATCATTTCTATCTCGGAACACATGAAAAGTATGGACGGCGCCATGCCGATCGCATCGTCGACTTCAATCTTGATTCTCAGATTTCAAATGACGATCAACATATTCACGACCATTCTATTCACCAATCTTCAGGGGCCAAATCCAGAGAAGCAGACTTTAGCGAAAGAGACAAGCTCGTTTTACCAGCCTCCGTTGCAGCATCTTCAGATCATCTCCATATGCATGTCGCGAATTCAATTGAAGAACTTCAAGCCTTCTGGAATTCAGGACATGTATCAGTTCTGTATTTCAAACCAGAAGGAAAAGTGTATTTAAGCGACAACATACCGACTTTCAATGCAGATGAATTTGATCGCAAAGGATTACTTGGCAAACTGAGTGGGTCTCCAGAACTTTTCTGGGAAGACTTCCTTTTCACAAGTTGAATCAAGGCAATTCACCAATGTAGGAGATGACGATGTCTTGGACTCATCGGTAACCCAACTCTTCAGAGGTCTTGTAAAAGCGATAGATGACCATGGTCAGTCCGAGTTCGGGCCTAATTTGTTTGCCTGTTCTCCCCGCTCCGATGCCAGATACCGACGCAGCGGTTCCCGCCAAGGCCAAACCGGCGGCTCTTCGCAAGGGAGCACTGGTGAAGGTGAACCGTGCGGCCTACGACGCCAGCATCGAAGCCTCCGCCAGTGATCCCTCACCGCCGGCATACATCTTTGAAGGCCCCGGCGAACTTCTCGTGGTGAAAGGGGATTACGGCCAGGTGCGCTGGAATCGGCCGGTACCAGATGTGTGGCTGCGGATGGATCAGCTGGAAGCCTGCGCCTGATCCATTTCATCCTCCACAGCCTTCACGGCTTCGGGAATGGACTCCGCAGCTGACGGCAACCGCCACAAGCGACCTGACAACACAGAACTAAGGTCGGCCAACGCATCGATCAGTGGGTTGTTGTGCCGCTGCTGAGCCACATCCGCCACCGACGCGGCCGACCACGGTTGAGCCGCGGCCAAAAGCACAACAATGCGATAAGCAGAAGGCCAGGGGGTATCGGGGAGATGCTCGTCCAGATCGGCGAATGCACTGGCAGCCTCCCCAGGGCGGTTGGCCAACACCGCCAGCAAGGCCAGACTCCAGCGAGCCTGCACGTCGTCCGGATCGGCCTCAAGCCGCTCCTGGGCCTGCCTCTGCACCGGCTTTCGATAAAGAAAATGGCCATCGAGCATGTGCTCAACTGCCACAGCGGAGAACACCGGATCCAACCCAACGGGGCCCCGCGCAAGCCCAGCCGCCAAAGCAGGAAACCGGGATTCAAAGCCGTCCGCCGGTGGGTGATCGTCCCGTCTCCGCCAGAGGGAGTAGCTGCCGCCCTTGGGACGCGGGAACTTTTGCAACTGCTGAAAGATCCCGCTGCTGCGCACGGCACGGTCCATTCTCTGTGCGCTCCTGCGGACGGAACCCTGGCGTCCCTCCGCCAGCACCACCCATTCAGCTCGGCGTAGAACAGGGAGAACATCGCGCCGATTGCCACCGAGTTGCCGGCCAACGGTCTGGCCACCATGGCGGCGGCCATAAAAGCTGATGTTGTGCTGATTGAGATCAGAGGTGCTCGGGACCACGATCAACGTTCTGGGCGGTTGGTCGGGCACACCACCTCCAGCCGCCAGCACCAAGTCCTCCACCGGCCCGCGAGGGCGACTGACCAGACGCTGCCACTGCAAGTGCCAACCGGCCGGAATGCAAGCAAGCAGCCCAA
>QCUJ01000020.1 GCA_003210795.1 Synechococcus sp. AG-679-B05
TCAAGCGCAGCTTCCTGCAGTTTTCCTGTGCCCCAGAGCGTTTGGGGATTGGCGCTGCCGGAGCGTTGGTTGATCACAGCGACCGGCCGGGCCCCTGCGCTGCGGACCAGACCTTCCAGTTCCGCCAGTTCTCTTTCCCCGCGCAATCGGTCGCTGTCCGTCAGGGTCAGCAGCAGAACTGTTTCCTCTGCGCTTGGGCTGGAGCGGCTTGCCAGGTCCTCCTGCTGTCCTGCCTTGACGGTGACGTCCAACTGGCAGAGGTCGCGCAGATCACCGCGCTCCAGTGGGTGCCACCCTTCCGGTGCCTCGCGATCAGGTTGCAGCAGTTCGGCTTGTCGCAGACCATCGGCGCCTGGATTGGGTGCGAAGCGCAACCAGCTGTGGGAGACGAAATCGAGAGCGAGCACAGCATCGGCGCCTGCCGCCTGAAGCCCTTGCCGCTGGAAAGGACAGCTCACCAGTCGCCAGCCGCCACTGCTGCGGCGTGGTGATGCTGGCAGCTGTTCCCGAAGGTTGTCTGAACCAGCCAGGGGACCCAGCCAGAGCAAGCGACAGAGGCCGCGGCCATCGAGCACGAGGTGCATCGATAACTCCAGCTCATTCACCAAAGCGGCCAACCGTTCCAGGGTGAGCAGGTCAGCACCACTGTCTTCCGGATGGCGGCGTTGGCTCAGCCGATCAAGTTGTCGCAGTTGACCGGGGCGCAGGCCTTTGGTTCGTCCGCCGAGGTGAGCTTGTCTCAACGATTCAGCAGCCAGGCCCCAGCCGAGCGCAGCCCCAAAGACATCCCTGGCAGACGGGTGAGGTAGGTGGCACGGCGCAAATTGAAGGCAAGAGGACCCGCCAGGGTGATTCCAAGACCGGTCAAGGTCGCGTCGCCGATCCCAAGGCTGAGCATCTCGCCGCGATCCTGGAACTGAAACGGCTCGGGTTCCTTTCCGGCTGTCATGTCCGCCAATGCGGCTGCAATGGCTTCTCCCTGCTGCATGGCGACCTGAGCGGTACAAGGCCAAGGGGTTTCGGCATGGTGGGCACCATCTCCGATGGCAAACACGTTGGCTTGTCCGCTGACCCGCAGGTCTGCATTGATGCTGATGCCACTGCGTTCGACCACGGATTCCGGTTTCAGTGGTGGAAGCGATGGTCGGCTGCCGCCACTCCAGATAAGCCCGTCGTGTCGGAGGGTCGTGCCGCCAGCGAGCTGAACCTGGGTCTCTGTGACAGCGGTCACCTTTGTTTTGAGGTGCAGCCTGACCTGGCGTCGCTCCAAGGCGGCCTGAGCTCTGGAGCGATTGAAGGAACGGCTGCTGGGCAGGATCTCATCACCAATCTCAATCAGGTGAACCAGAGCACTGCCCTCCAGCAGGTCCGCCAGTTTGCAAGCCAGCTCGACACCGGTCGGACCGGCTCCGACGATCACAAGAGCGGCATCGGATTGACGCTGCTGACGCAAGAGCTGAATACGTTCCCGCAGAGTGGCGACATCGTTCAGGCTGTGAAACCCCTGGGAATGCTGACGGACTCCTGGAATACCGAAATCATTGGGTTCCGTGCCGGTGGCCAGGACCAGATCTCCCCACTCGAGCCGGCTTCCGCTTTCTGTGGTCAGATAGCCGGCATCTAAATCGATCCGGTTCACGCGTTCCTGCAACCAGACCATCTGTCGTGAGCTCAGCAGGTCCCGATAACCCGGGGCCACTTCCCAGCTCTGCATTTCACCGCTGAGAAGTTCATAGAGGTGGGGTTGAAAGAGAAAGGTGCTGTGGGGTTCGAGCAGCACCACAGGTCTCTCCGGCAGGCGCTCTCGGATGGCCAGGACGCTGAACAATCCGCCGAATCCACCTCCAACCACCACCACGGAATTCTTCGCGTTCTGTGGGGACGTCATCGGTTGTCCTGTTCTGTAAAAACATTAGGAACCTCATCGGTTCCGCCGGCAGGGGAGGATGGGGTCATCTCGGAGGGATCACAGGAGATCATGCGCACGTTGATTCGGGAGGATCTCGAAGCGGCCCGTGATCGCCTCGAATCGCTCACAGCGCCTCAACGTCTGGCCTGGGCTGTTGAGCACTGCGGTGATGGTTTTGCTCTCACCACAAGCTTCGGCATCCAGTCATCCGTTCTGCTGCACATGCTCAGCAGGCTTCCCACGGGTCATTCCGTCCCGGTGATCTGGGTCGATACCGGCTATCTCCCCCCCGAGACCTATCAATACAGCGAACAGCTCATTGAGCTGTTCGACGTGCGTCTGGTTGTCGCGCAGAGCTCCATCTCGCCTGCACGGATGGAGGCGTTGCATGGTCGTCTCTGGGAGACGGGGGATGTTGTTGATCTGGAGACTTACCACCGCATCCGCAAGGTTGAGCCCCTCGAACAGGCCATGGCGGACCATGGCGTCACCTGCTGGGCCAGCGGCGTTCGCAGCAGCCAGACCGATCACCGCCGTTCCATGAGTTGGTTGGACCCCATCAGGGACCGTCTCTCATTGAGGCCACTATTGGATTGGACCCCAAGGGATATTTACTACTACATGCAGGAACACGATCTGCCGCAGCATCCGCTGTTCGAAAAGGGCTATTCGACGGTTGGAGACTGGCACTCAAGCGGTCCGGACGCTGGTGAGCTCAGTGGTCGAGAGACCCGCTTCGGGGGCCTCAAGCAGGAGTGCGGAATCCACTTACCGCAAGATGCAGTGGAAGGTCTCATGGGCGATGGCATCTGAAGGTGTTTCAGCGTGCTCTGCTGATCGGTAACAGCCGCTGGCATTGGGCTGAGTGGAATCAAGCTCAATGGCGTTTTGATCACACGGAGCCGGATCACCAACGCCTCGGTTCGCAATCCCTGGTGTGGTCGGCCGTGGGAGCGATCCCCTCTCAGCTCATCGATGCTCCGAGCCGTCCAAGACTGCAACTGCAGCATGTACCGCTTACTGGATGTCCACCCTGGCTTGGTGTTGATCGAGCCCTTGGGGCGTGGGAAGCCTGGCGGAGGGAACAGCAATTACCAGAACCTTCCTCCAGCGGCTTGCTGTTGGCCGATGCGGGCACCGTGGTGAGTCTCACGCTTCTGGATGGTCATGGACACTTTCAGGGTGGTCAGCTGATGCCAGGGTTGAGACTTCAGTTGCGCAGCATGGGTCAGGGAACAACGTTGCTCCCTGGTGAAGTCAGGCTCGATCAGGTCCCCAAGGATCTTTTCCCTGCAGCGACGGATGAAGCGATGCGTCGTGGGGTGATCCAGTCCATTGTTGCTGCAGTGCAGGACGCCCAACGGTGCAGTGGAGCTTCTCTCTGGTTATGCGGCGGGGATGCCTGTTTGCTCGAGACCGAGCTCAGGCATCGCGGCGTGATCTGTCGATCGGATTCGTCCCTTCAGCTTCAGGCGATGGTTCAGTTATTGGATCAGTTCAGCCCAGGCCCAGATCACTGATCAGATCGTCCGCCATGGTGGCCGATTTCACCTTCAGGTAAATCTTCTCGACCTTGCCATCGGCATCGATCAAAAAGGTGTGACGCATCATGCCCATGTATTCCCTGCCCATGAATTTCTTGAGGCCGTAGCTGCCGTAGCTGCTGGCTACAGCACAAGGCTCTTCATCGGTCAGCAAGGTGAAGGGAAGGGTGTGCTTGCTGATGAACTTGGTGTGCGATGCAGCGTTGTCCTTGCTGATCCCCAACACCTGGATGCCGTTCTGCTGCAGCACGTCCCATCGATCCCGGAAGTTACAGGCCTCCTTTGTGCAGCCAGGCGTGGCGTCCTTGGGATAGAAATACAGAACCACTCGCTGGCCGCGCAGGGATGACAGCTGAACCGGCTCACCGTTTTGATTGGGGAGTGTGAAATCCGGTGCCGGATCACCGATCTGGAGAGCCACGTCAGCTGCCTCAATTTGAGGATCGAAGCGTAACGGCCGTGTGGCTGGTGCCGCACCACTGCCATACCCCAGTAGACGTCACTCTTTCGAGCCAGGAAGTGCTGGACGCCAACGGGCTCAGCGGAATACGTCAGTCGAGCTTTCGCCGCTCAAGGTTGTGGATGCGTCGTTGTTTGGCGGATTGTTTTGACCTTGATCCTGCCGCTGTGCCTTTGTCAGCCCCGCCTGGCACTCCACCAAACCTTCCAGTGGGCTGGGGTTGGATCAGCCTCAGTCATTGCCGTGATGCGGTTGCTGTGGCCTGGTCCAACAAACCCATTGGCGTGGATCTGGAACGCTTGGATCGTCGTTTCGCCGCTGCTGCTTTGGCCGCTCGTTTCTTCACGCCAGGCGACTGCCAAGAGTTGCAGCCGCTGCAGGGGGAGAGCTTGCGATTGGCTGTCCTGAGCCAGTGGGTCGCGAAGGAAGCCTCCATCAAATGGCAGCGAGGCAGCTTGGCGAAGGATCTGGGCCAATGGGCCTGCACCGCCAATGCCCATGGGGCCCGTCATAACGGCAGCGACAAAGTTGTTTCGATCTGTCGATTCAGCTTGGATCCTTGGATCCTTGCCGTGGCTGGTGGCGCGGGAGAAATCGGACCTGTCTGCCTGCCTTGATTCGTATGACTCCGCAGTCACGAAACAGATCACAGATGCTCTGCGATCTGTTTCGTGACTTTTAACCACCTGAAGTTCTATCGGTGTCGGCGAACCGTCTGCGCTCACAGGTGCCGCGGAATGCTCTGAAGGCTGGCAGCGTTGGAGATAGACAGGGGCTGAGCCACATATACCGAGCACGCTTCTGCGCATGTCTGTCGTCGACCCGTGGCATGTCTCCTACGTTGATGAAACGACCACTGTTCCGACCGTGATCAACCGCATAGCGTCGTTTTTGCTGCTGGGCACATCTTTCGCCGCCACTGTTGGACCTGCAGCAGAAGCCAACACCGAGCGTCCTGTGCGTTGGAACACGGGTGGTTCCGTCACCACCACCAGCTTTAGAGACTTCGAAGCTTTTTTTGTTGAAGGAGAGATTGCGGACCGTGCTTTGCAGGACGCCATCCGCAACTCGGGGTGGACAGCTGAGGAGCTCCGGTTTGGTTTCACCAAGACCTATGAGGTCGACCTGGTCGGCGTGTCGCAATTTCTTTATTCCCAGGCCGGCGAAGCCTTCCTCAAGGATCAAACCCGGTCGTATGTCCCCTTTTGGCGTGAGAAGACAACTGCGTCTTCCGCTCTTCGGGCCGCCATAATTGCGGACGCCAGGGATGGATTCATCAGTCCTGTCGGCATCATGAAAGAGCTGCCCGTTGACTTCCGTCTGGCCGACAACGGAAGGAGTGACGGCAAGCAGAACGTCTGCGCACCTGCCATGGTGAGTGGGGTACAGGCCACTTCTTTGCTGTCCTGGTACGTCTTTCTGCCAGCGTGCGTGCAGGCCGAGTCGGCCCGCGGTTCGCGTTAAGTCGCAGGACGGGAACCGCTGATCAACAGGTGCTGCAACGGCAACCCCAGGCCGTGCTCTCCGTGTTGTTCCAGCAGGCGGCGAAGCATGCTCAGGCTGTTCGGGGATTGTTCCCCGAGCATGCAACGGTATTGAGAGCCGTTTTGGAGCCACCGCTTCACAAGGGTCTTTCCACCCGCCAGGACGATGGTTTCTTGCCAGCATGTGCTTTGCAGAATCCAACCCGCTGCCTCCAGGGCCTCGGTCTGGGGCTGGAGTGTTTGAAGCCATTGCTGCTCCTGTTCCACTAAAGATTCCAGTTCCATTAATCCGGGGGTCTGTTTGGTCAACACCCCGGCAGGTCCGGCTTGGGCATTGCTGACCAGCAGCCGCAGCCCGCTATGACTTTCGCCGTGGTGATCCAGCAGTGATGCCAGCTGTTGCCAGTCGAATGACACCAGATCTGCTGAACCGAGGCGACCGCCAATCCAGTCAAAACGCTGCTCCGCAGCAAGTTCCGCAGTGCCGGCGATCAAATGGGGTCGTCGTTCCGGTTCCAAAAGCTCCAGCTGTGCGTTGATGCGGGCACGGTCGTCGTCGGCTTCACACACCAAGGTCACCCCTCCCTCCAAAGCCTCGCGAAGCGGGTCGAGGGCCCAGAGCAGGGAATGGCTGCCCAACACCAACACACGATCATTGCGCCGCCACGACATATCGGCCCATAGACGCTGGCGCAAACGATGCAGCCGTTCTCCTTCCTGGCCCAGCTGTCGTTGAATCCAACGCTCCAGAGCCGGGCTATCCGGCCCACTGCTCAGCAGCAGCGGTTGCTCGATGGCCAGTTCCGCGGCCGCGGCGAGTTGAGCGGCCCGACGTTCCGCCATGCAATCCCGGCGTTGTCCCTCCCAACCCAACGTTCCCGGTTGCCAGAACACCTCGCCTTGCAGTGCCGTTGGCAGGTACTGCTGCTCCACCCAGTGCTCGGCGTAGGCGTGGGGGTAGCGATAGCCGACACCATCGCCGAAGGCTTTTCCGTCGCGGTTGGCATCCCGAAGATGGCTGGGTACGTCCTGCCTGCTGGCGGCTCGGACAGTTTTGAGGGCATCGAAAAACCCCAGAACGCTGTTGCTTTTGTCTGTGCCAGCTAGATAAATGGCGGCCTGGGCCAGGGGATACAACCCCTCCGGTAAGCCCACCCGCTCGAATGCCGCAGCACAGGCTTCGACCACCACGATCGCCTGGGGGTCTGCCAGACCGATGTCTTCCCCTGCGGCAATCAACATCCGCCGGAAAATGAAGCGAGGGTTTTCACCCGCTTCAACCATGCGTGCCAACCAGAAGAGTGCAGCATCTGGATCGGATCCCCGCAGAGATTTGATGAAGGCGCTGATGGTGTCGTAGTGGGCATCGCCGTGCTTGTCGTACAGCACGGCTCGCTGCTGGATCGATTCCTCAGCAATCGCTAGATCAATTTGGATGCTGCCGGTTGGATCGGCTTCCGAGCTCTCCACCGCCAGCTCCAGGGCATTGAGCAGGCTGCGCGCGTCCCCATTGGCGACATCCACAAGATGGGCAGCGGCATCGCCATCAATCCGCACCGATCGCGAGCCATACCCTCGTTCCTCGTCGGTGAGGGCTCGTTTCAACAGCTGGTGCAGATCCTCGGGTTCTAACGGCAGGAGCCGAAACAGCCTCGATCGGCTGACAAGAGCCTTGTTCACCTCGAAGTAGGGGTTCTCCGTTGTGGCTCCGATCAGGGTGACGGTGCCGTTTTCCACCCAGGGCAGCAGGGCATCCTGCTGGGCGCTGTTGAAGCGATGCACTTCATCGATGAACAGGATCGAACGCAGCCCATGGCGCTCAAGGCGTTGTCGGGCGGCGTCGACTTCGATTCGCAGATCCTTCACGCCGGCGAGGACTGCGTTGAGGCTGCTGAAATGAGCCCTGGTATGGCCCGCAATGATCCTGGCCAGGGTCGTTTTGCCGACGCCGGGAGGTCCATGCAGGATCAGATTGCCGACGCGGTCGGCCTTGATGGCACGGCGAAGAAGGCGTCCGTTGGCAAGGATTCCGTTCTGACCTTCAAATTCCTCGAGGTTGCGCGGGCGCATGCGATCCGCCAGCGGTGCTAGGCGATGTCGCTGCTGTTCTCCCTGGTAGGCGAAGAGGTCCTGACTCAATGGTGCAGTGGTCCTGGTCCGAATAGAGCATTTCTAATCAGGATCAAGCAAGACCAATTTATTGACCACATAATCCTGCTAATAGCTACCTCCAGGTGCGTTTATCTCTGCGTCTGATCGGTCCCCTCGCTGCACTGGTCAGCTTCAGTGCCTGTGGACCGCAATCTCCACCGCAGCCACCGCCACCGAAGGTTCAGGCTGTCGAAGCTCAGATGGCGGAGTTCACCGAGGGGGTCGACACTGTGAGCACCCTCCAAGCAAGCAATCTGGTTGAGCTGGCGGCTCAGTCTGGAGGACGAATCCTGGAGCTGAAGATTCGCCAAGGTGATGAAGTCGAAGCCGGTGAATTGCTGCTGGTGCTCGATCAAGAGGAGGAAAAGGCGAAAGCCGAAACCGCTAAAGCCAACTATGAGCGTTATGCCTACCTGGCTGAGGTGGGAGCTACATCTCAGAAGGAACTTGATCGCTACCGCACCCAGTACATAGGGGCGAAGGCCAAGCTCAGTTACAGCAATCTGGGGTCTCCCTCCGCCGGCACAGTCGCTGATGTCAAGGTGAAAGTGGGTGACGTGATTCAACAGGGCCAGGTATTCACCAGCCTCGTAGAGAACAACGAGTTGGAAGCAAGGGTGGAAGTGCCGGCGATCTTCTCGGCGCTACTAAGGAAGGGCCAGCCAGTTTTGTTGAGGGCCCCTGGCAGTCAAGAAGTGATTGCCACAGGTGCAGTGGGATCGATCGATCCACGCATCAACCCCAACACCCAAGGGCTGCTAGTGACGGCCGTGTTTCCCAACACCGATGGAACACTGCGGGATGGTCAGCGACTTCGCACCAGGGTGCAGATCAAGTCCAAGGACGAGCTGTCAGTGCCGTTTGCTGCCGTTACACAGACCTCTGGTCAGAGCTTTGTCTTCCGTCTGGGAAGTTTTGATGAGCTCAGGCAAAACCCCGGTAAGGCTGATTTAAAGAGTCTGCAGCTGGGCATTAAGGCCGGCAAGCTTCCGGCGGATGCGCAGTTTGCCTTGCAGACGCCAGTAACGGTGGGCGAGCTGGAGAACGACCTGTACCCGATCACCAAAGGGCTGAAACTGAATCAGAAGGTGGCCACCACCAACCTGCTGAACCTCAAACACGGCATGCCCGTGCAGGTGCAATCGCCCAAGGCGAACTGAGGTTGAACGATGTCTGCATCCAATAACTTCATCACCAAACCGGTTCTCAGCACGGTTTGCAGTCTTCTGATCGTGATCGTCGGCTTGATCGCGATTCCGATTCTTCCAATCGAAAATCTGCCAGATATTGCTCCTCCAACGGTGAAGGTGCAGGCCACCTACGTGGGCGCTGATGCGGTTGCCGTTGAGCAGGGGGTCACCTCCGTGCTCGAGCAGCAGATCAACGGGGTGGAGAACATGGACTTCATCACCTCCAACAGCTCATCCGACGGCGTGAGTTCCATCTCGGTGTCCTTCGACAGCGGCACCGACGGCAACATCAATCAGGTGAATGTTCAGAACCGCGTTTCTTTGGCGGAACCGCAGCTTCCAGAGGAAGTGCGCAAGTCAGGCGTCACGGTCAACAAGGCCTCCAACTCAATCCTGCTTGTTTACAACTTCGTCAACGAGGATCCAGCGAAAACCGAATATTCGGTGGAGACGATCAGTGGATATCTCGACAAGAACCTCACCAACAACATCAAACGGGTGAAGGGCGTCGGCGACATCACCTATTTCGGTAACCGCAAGATCGCCTTCCGCCTTTGGCTCGATCCCGAGAAGTTAACCGCCAACAACCTCTCGGCAACTGATGTGGTCAACCAGCTGCGTAGTCAGAACCGCCTCGTTCCAGCCGGCAAGATTGGTGGTGCTCCCGCCCCGGAAGGTCAGGAATACACCTTGACGGTGCAGCTGCAGGGTCGTCTGACCAGCACCGAAGAATTTGAGAACATTATCCTGCGAACTACTGACGCCGGTGGTTTGGTGCGGCTCAAGGATGTGGGCCGGGTTCAGCTGGGTGGTGAGACCTACGGAATCGATGCCATCGACCTGAAAGGTTCTTCTTCGGTCGGCCTCGCTATTTATCAGCTTTCCGGCAGTAATGCCATTGACGTATCCAATGGCGTCAAGGACGTGCTGGCTCAGTTTGAACAGACCCTGCCCGTTGGCCTCGGGGTTCAGAAGATCTACGACACCACCGATTTCATTAACCAGTCGATCAAAGGTGTGACCAACTCCCTACGGGACGCAGTGATCCTGGTGGTGCTGATCCTGTTCCTCTTCTTGCAGAACTGGAAGGCCACTCTCGTTCCGGCTATCGCAATCCCCGTGGCGCTAATAGGCACCTTTGCTCTGGTGCTGGCATTCGGGTTCTCGCTCAACCAGCTCACCCTTTTTGGTCTTGTGCTGGCTACCGGTCTGGTGGTGGACGACGCCATAACGGTGGTGGAAGACACCTCAGCGAAAAAAGCGGAAGGTATGACCTCGTTGCAGGCGGCCATGGAAACCATGGACGAGCTGTTTGGCGCTGTGATCGCAACTTCTCTGGTGAAGATGGCGGTGTTTCTGCCGGTGCTGTTCTTCCCAGGTGCCACCGGCACGATCTACAAACAGTTCGCCGCCACGATCCTGTTCTCGATCGGTATCTCCACCTTCAACGCCCTCACTTTCTCGCCGATGCTCTCGGCGCTGTTGTTGTCTAAGGAGACAAAAGATCTCAGCCCTCAGCAGTACGCCACGGCCGGCGTGGCGCTCGGCTTCGTATACGGCCTACTGAGTGCTGGCAATGGCTCCGCAGCCGTCATCGTTCCAATGGTTGCGGGTGGTTTGATTGGCTTCATCGCTTCCAAGATCACCGGCATGCCCTTGCGGCTTCCCTTGGCAGTCGGTGGAGCGGTGGTGGGCCTGGTGATCACCGGAGTGCTCTTCTCCAATCCACTTCCAGTTCTTACTTTCACCACGATCGGCCTGGGAGTCGGCTACTTCATCCCAGTGATCTTCATAAACTTCAACCGCCTCTACAGCGGTTTCGAGCAGCGTTATGCGTTGATCCTGGATGCAGTGCTGAAGGCCCGTCCAGTCGTGATGGCGGCTTTGGCGGCCGGAATTCTGCTGACGGGCTTTGCCTTCACCCGCATTCCCAGTGGCTTTGTTCCGATTGAAGACCAGGGCTATGCGATCGGTTTCATCCAAGCCCCCGATGGTGCTTCTAATGAGAAAACCCAGGCGATTAGCCGTCAGGTAGCAGCTGTATTGCGCTCAGAAGAGGACATCTCTTCAGCAGCCCTTTTTAGTGGTGCCAGCCTTGATGGAAACGCACCAAATAAAGGCTTTTTCTTCTTTGGGACGAAGCACTGGGATGAGCGGCCCGGCCCAGAACACACCGTGGGGGCTGTTGTGAAGCGACTCAACACCAAGATGTACAGCTCGATTGATAGTGCTCGGGTGTTCGTGGTGGAACCCCCGTCGATCCCTGGCTACGGCAACGGTGGCGGTTTTGAGTTCCAGCTGCTTGACAAGAGCAGTGGTGTTTACGCGTTGAACGAGTTCTTCGGTTCCGCGAGGCAAATCATGCAGGCTGGCAACGCCAACCCGATCTTGAACCGCGTTTATTCGCTCTTCTCTCCCCAGGCTCCGCAGTACAAGGTCGATGTAGACCGAGAGCAGATGGCCTCTCTTGGGGTCGACTTCGGTTCAGCCATGTCGGCCTTCAGCATCAACTTCGGTGGCGCCTATGTGAACGACACCTTCCAGGAAGGCAAGGTCCGTCGGGTCTATGTGCAGGCTGAGGATGTCAGTCGCGCTACACCGCAGAAACTCTCAGCGATGTACGTCGCAAATGCCAAGGGGGAGCAGATTCCGCTTTCGGAGTTCTTTACCGTGAAGCAGACAGTGGGCCCCAGCGTCATTCCCCACTTCAACCTCTACCGCTCGATCAAGATCGAGGGCACCCCTATGGAGGGCAATAGCTCCGGCCAGGCCATCGCAGCGATGAAGCAAGTTTTCAGCCAGGGAACCTTCCCAGGACTCGGTTACGACTGGACCGGCATCTCTCGCGAGGAGGTCAAAGCAGGTTCACTTGCGGTGGTGATCTTCGCTCTTGGCATCCTGGCGGTGTTTCTCGTGCTCTCCGCCCAGTACGAGAGCTACACCGACCCGATCATCATCCTGCTGACGGTGCCAACGGCCCTGTTGGGAGCCCTTGTTTTCCTTGGGGCGGCCGGTCAGGTGCTCAACATCTACGCCCAGGTGGGATTGGTGATGCTGATTGGTCTGGCCGGTGGTAACGCGATCTTGATTGTGGATCTGGCGAACCAGAGGATGGGCGAGGGGGCCTCAGCCATGGAGGCAGCAACGTTTTCGGCCAAGTCGCGTCTGCGGCCCATCTTGATGACGGCCATCTCTTCCCTCACAGGTTTCCTTCCTCTGATGCTCGCCAGTGGAGCGGGTGCCCAGAGTCAATCATCTCTTGGTCTGGTGGTGTTCGGTGGTCTGCTGGTGGCCACCTTCCTCTCCACTCTGGTGGTGCCTGTCTTCTACGTGGTGATGAAGACCCTGCTTGGGGATGCTGAGGCAAAGCCCGCTGTTGAGGCCTCGGCTGAGGCGAGCTGATGCAGGTTCCCAACACTGAGCTCAATTTCCGTAAGCCGTTCAGCGGCATGCGGGTGTTGGTGGCTCTGGCCATCGGCCTGATCTTGGGCTCCGCGTTGGCCTACTTCTTCAAGGTGCTGATCGACAACAGTCCGGCGGAGGTGGACCTGCGTCGGCTGCGCCTTTTTTATCTGATGGTGATCAGTTCCGGTGGACTGGCCGGTTTTGCGATCGAAACAATGCGGCAGCTGCAGGAAGCAGCCACCGATCCGATGTATCGCCCAAAGAAGCCCAACCGGGGACGGAGGGGGCTCTGATGTCATCAAGGTCAGTTCATACCGTGACTGATCAGGTGATGACGGTGGGTCGAGCCATGCCGGTGCGCTGCTGAACTTCCGCCAGGTCGTTGATGGCGCTGATCATCTCGCCCAGTGCCATCTGGGGATCCTGGTTCAGGTCGCCGGTGCTGGGTACATAACTCTCCAGATAGATCCGGATCGTGGCCCCCTTTGTCCCGGTTCCGGAGAGTCGCACGATGACCCGGCTGCCGTCCTCCAGGAGGATGCGCAGACCCTGGCCAGTTGTGATGGAACCATCGATGGGGTCGGTGTAGCTGAAGTTGTCTGCTGCGCTGATGCGGCGTCCGGCAAAAGCCTGGCCGACCAGACTGGGCAACATCGATTCGAGGCGGTCGTACAGCCCATGGGCTGCTTCGCTGGCGACGGCCTCGTAGTCGTGACGGGAGTAATAGTGGCGACCAAAGCGACTCCAGTGCTCCGCCATGATCTCGGCAACGCTGCAGCGTCGCTTGGCCAGGATCTGCAGCCAGAACAGCACGGCCCAGAGGCCGTCTTTCTCGCGCACATGGTTGCTGCCGGTGCCGAAGCTTTCTTCTCCGCAAAGGGTGATTTCACCCGCATCGAGCAGGTTGCCGAAGAACTTCCAACCGGTGGGCGTTTCAAAGCAGTTGATGCCCAGCTCTTTTGCGACCACATCCACTGAGGAGCTGGTGGGCATGGAGCGCGCTACACCGGCAAGTCCGCCGGCATAGGCGGGGGCCAAGGTGGCGTTGGCGGTGAGAACGGCGAGGCTGTCGCTGGGGTTCACAAAGCAATGTCGCCCCAGGATCATGTTCCGGTCGCCATCTCCGTCGCAGGCAGCACCGAAACGGTAAGCATCTCCTTTGAGCAGTAGATCGGCCAGTTCGTGGGCATACGTGAGGTTGGGATCGGGATGGCCCTTACCGAAATCCTCCAGCGGAACGCCGTTGCGAACACTTCCAGCAGGTGCCCCCAGAAGGTCCTCGAACACCCGGCTGGCATAGGGGCCAGTCACGGCGTGCATGGCATCAAAGGCCAGGGGGAAGTCGTCGCGGATCAGGTCGCTGATCTGATCAAAGTCAAACAGCTTCTGCATCAACGCCACGAAGTCGTCCACACCGTCGATCACGTCCACCTGCATCGCGCCGAGGCTGTGGGCACCGGGAGCATCGATCGGGATGGCCGGAGCCTCGACGATTGAATAGTGCTCCAGAGTCTGGGTGCAGCTGAAAACTGCATCGGTGAAGGAGGCAGGTGTGGGGCCGCCGTTAGCGCCATTCACCTTCACGCCAAAATCACCATCCGGCCCGCCGGGATTGTGGGAGGCGGAGAGGATGATGCCGCCAATGGCTTGGCGCTGACGGATCAGGTTGGAGGCGGCGGGAGTGGAGAGAATTCCGGAGGTGGCAACGATCACCCTGCTGAGGCCGTGGGCTGCCCCCATACGCAAAATCACATCAATGGCGCGCCGATTGCCGTAGCGACCATCTCCTCCAAGCACTAAGGTGCCGCCCTTCACACCGGGAAGCGTGCGAAACACCGCTTCAATAAAACTTTCTAGGTAGTGCGGTTGTTCAAACTGTCGGCTGCTCTTACGGAGGCCAGAAGTGCCGGGCTTCTGATCTGTGAAAGGGGTGTCGAGTCTGACCAGGTGCTGGGTCGGATCCACGGCGGCCGAGGTGGTCATCACAGGGGATAGTTTGATGAGGTCACCTAACCATGAAAATCCTGTTTCTTCCTGTTGGTTGCGACCAGTTCAAGACCCCTCAGCAGCCATGGCATGACAGCTGCTGATGTTCAGAGTTTTGTTGATGAGATCAAACGCCATCCCGAAGTGAGCACGGCGTTGCTGGAAGAGATCCGCAAGTAGGTGGGTCAGCTGATGCAGAGTCAGCGGTTCAGCTTCGACTTCGACTGATTTCGTTTTGCTGGCTTGGCGCAGCTTGTGGTGATTCGGCGTGCGGGTTCGTCGATGGCATCGCGACGTCGATAATCGTTATTCACAGCGACGCGACTCTTATCCAGCAACATCCAGACAAGGTCTTTGCAGATGCCAGGGAGCGATGGATGATCCATCAGGGGGTCTGCCATGTCTCTCGTCAGCTTGCAGGTTTCAGGATTGTTTCCCCTTGAGCAGTCGAAAGCCGCGCGCTGGATGGCCCGAAGTTCATCCTGACGTGGCCAAGAGGGCTGCTCCTCCACTGCGAAGGCTGGGCTGGCCAGGATCCCCAGTAGAATTGTTGGGGTTGCGAGAGTGAATTTCATCAGTGCATTATGGGCCGAAGGTTTGCTGCCAAACAAAAGAGCTGCATCAAGCTCCGCAATTCCTGAGGTGATTAAATGATGTTTGAAGACGATGTGGAATGCCAAAAAAGTCAAAGAACAACAAAAAACGATCGGTAGTTATTGCAGGTCCGTCCTGTAGTGGTAAATCTTGGCTCATTCAACAAATTCGATCGGGAAACCCTTCAAAATTTGCGAGTTCGGTTAAAAAAATGTAAAATAAAGGGACGCGTCCTTAGGAATCGGCTGCGACTCTCTGCGCTTCGCAAAGACTGGAATGCTTGTGAAGCGGGAAAAATCCAGAAGCGTCTCGATCGAGGTGGTTATCTTCATTTCGATGTAACAGGCAGGCAACAACGACTGAAGCGAAAGATTCTTTATGAGTTGATGCAGAGTGCTGATCAAGTTATTGTTTTGAATATTGTTGTTGGTTTCGAACAGTGGATTGAGTTTAATACATTTCGAAGAGATCAAGACCCTGAATGCTCGATCAGTTCTTTTGTTAAAGCGATGCTCAAATTGAATGCCAGAGATCCTTTAGCTGCGCGAAGGTGCTACACCTACGCCTTTGATCGCTGGGAGCACTACTTGGAGTTGTCTCCGTTGTTCAAGTGGTTGACCATCGAATCGCGTCAAGCGAAGTTCAACCAGCAAGCTGATCGGGATCGGCTGGGCCTTGTGAAATTAACGCCACTTCAGCTGGCTTGGCTGAAAATTCGCTTCGCCTTTCTTCTTGCCAAAGTGTCTTGATTAATTTTGTTGATTGATGTTGTTCAATATGTTTCAACCCTCTATGGTGTTCTCTCTTCAATGGGAAGAGAGACTGGTTTGAGTTTGCACGGATTCAAAGGCCTTTATCTGCAGTCGACTGGGCATCCCCATTGTTTTTCATTTGTTACATACACGCCACAGTCAAGGGATCAAATGATCGCCTCAGGCGACCTTGGTGAGCATATTGAATATATCAATCCAGTGGTGTTGGATTTTCTGTTGTTTATCTCCGAAGTCGTGCTGGTGCTGCCTTCATCTGTTACCTGTCCCATCGGGTATGACGACATCACTGTTCGATGGGCTCGTCAGCGTGGCCATGGCGTCCAGCACGAGTATTTGATTCAAGTGAATCGGGACGCCTGGGACGATTCAAAGCAGTTGGTTCTCCACCGGATGCAGTCTGTTCTTTCGAGTGAATACTGGAATGGATCTCGGCTCGCAGAGCCGACCTAGGTCGCTGCCTTCGGTGTTGCTCTGAAGACTGGTTACGATTGGAGGAGCTGAAGACTTAGGCCATGTCTTTCGAGCTCGCTTACCAGGGTGAATGCTCTGTTGTTGAGTCGTTTCGATCGAAGGATCATCTTGGTAATGATGATTTTCCAGCACAGATGAATGCTCTCGCCGATGAGATGCAAGGCCTATATCAACAAATGATTCTCTGCCGGCAGAAGATGGAGGAGTTGGCACAGCAGGCAGTCAAACAATCTTCTCCTGAGAATGTTGCTGTTGTGTTTTCACCAGGTGGTGATGTTGAGGTGGATGATGAGTCTGTAGACATCACAGATTCCTGGTGGGATCAAGCTTCTAGTGATCAAACTTTTCAAGATCAATCGATTCGTGAATGGTGTGAATCGGGTTGGTGCCTCCAGCGCCGCACGCGAAGAAAGGGTCGGTACTCCTTGAAGGTGGCTGAAGGCTGGGATTTTCACCTGGAGAACTTGGAATGGAAGGATGATTGTTTGGTTTACGACGGTGAGCGGGTTGAAAATGATTATGAAGGCAGTCAGTGTGTTGAGCAGGTTGTTCAATTGAAATTTCCTTCATGCCCTGCTTTCCCTGATCACATCAATCTTGAATAAGGTTGATCTCCGGATGATGGCCTTTTTATGCAGCACGCTTACTTCGTTGTTGGCGACCTGCGCTGTTGCGTTCCCAGTTTCAGCTAAACCACTGCCTTTGGTTTGCGAGCTTACGAGTGAGGAGGTGCCCGGTATTCAGATTCGTTTGGTGGAACGAACACCGCTGGCCCTTAGAGGTGAGTTGTTTCAGAACAACAAGAGCCTTGGAATCTTTCAGACAGGACAAACGAAGGGCTACAGCGGTGCGTGGTGGTCATTTGATGACCGTAGGAGTTACGTCCGTGGACAAGCTGTTTTATTCAAAGACGATTCGATCTGGAATCCCCAGCGGAGCTCTCCACGGCCTTCGACAACAAACAGGGTCCTTTTTGTTGGTCTGGATTCAAGCCTTTGGTTTTGGAATGATTCAGATACGCAGGTCCAATACCGAATGAATCGAAATTTGCTGCGGGCAGCGGCTGGTTTTTGGTCAATATCAGAACAATGTCTGGGTGGTCGGATGATGCGGGGATGAAATTAAAATCTTCTCTAATGAATGATCGCGGCGGCTAATATATTCATTATCAATATAAGCCGAAAAAATTTTGATCAGGAATCGAAATAATCAAGGGTAGAAATAAATCAAATTTTTATTAAAAATTGTGCAAGTATTAAAAAATAGGTTTGCTGTTGATTCGGTAATTTTTAAGATGATATTGATAAATGTTGGAATAAACCTTTAATAATTTTTCCTGTCTATCGGTTATTTGCGGCGTTGTTTAGTGGTTTAGGTGGTAAATGGTATGTCTGGGTTCGACTCAGTCAATTGATTGCTTGGCTCTGCTGATGGCTGAGAGTGAACAGCCGGAGTGATTCACGGAATTGGGCAGGACGTCGCTGCGCCGCGAGCCACAGACATGCCATTGCGCTTGGAAACGCCAATGGCTTGGAAGCTCTTGAACCATCGCTCGACAGCTTCCCGTTCCTCCTCGTTGCACCGGCTAAGCGCTGCTTTCAACTTGGAATCCATGACTCAATCCTATTTCGGCAATATTGACGATGAAGGCTTGGGTGGGGTGCTGAATCGGTCACCGTGCGGTGTGCAAAATGCAGCTCCCCAGAGGTTTTTGAGCATTTTTGCTTAGTCAAGGCGAGGGCTTGTCGCTGTTCGATCCTTCCGGATGGTTGTTTTGTGCAAGCTCCATCGAGCAGGGCGGTTATCTCGTCTGAGCCGGCTCTTGAGGTCTCCTTCTCAGTCCTTAGGGTCGCAGCAGTATTTGACCTTGCCATGACTGAGCAGAGCGCTTCCAGCCCGGACTCAAAGCCCAAGAAAACCTGCGCTGGCAAGCAGAAGGCGATGCTTGCTTATGGGGTGATTCAGATCTCGGCCACCGTTGTCTCCGCGATCTCCCTTGCCGCTATTGCCTTTGGCCTTTGTGCTGTGAAGCAAGAGAGCAAAGCTTTTAACGGATGTGTCGAGGAGGTCATTGCAGCTGGTAGTACTAACGCCCAAGCTGTTCGTTTCTGCAATGGAGGCCGTGTGCCGAAGGGCATGTGATTTGATTCATTCACTAAAGCGCTGGATTCAATCCTCATGTTCAGGAGGGAGTTATTTGCCCTCCTTTTTTGTGTCATAAAAGAATTCTAAATGACTAGAAGTCAGATCAGGAGCTCCTTTAAGGATGGCGATTGCTTCTCCCTTGTACAGTCATTATGGACTCTAATTTCATTAAAGCAGACTCTTTATTGCTTTTAATTATAGTCACAGGCAAATTCAAGCTTTCCCTATGACAATTATTTATTCATAGCTTCATCTAGAGTGAAAAATGTCCAAATTATAGCCCTCAAATCTATTGATATTGGCTTTAATCTGTTCACGGAAAGTTTTTAATAGATTTCAAAAATATTTTGCAATCCATTGATAACTATGTTGCCTTTTCCTGGTCTCTCAAGCGCTTTTGGAATTCATTCATAACTTACCTGAAGAAATCTTGTCGCCACTTGGATCCCATCTCTGACCAAGGGAAATAAGCAGCAGTCATTTCTTTTGACCATAATCGTAATTCCTCGATGGAAATCTCAATTCCACTGAGTGCTGCTATGTCAATGATCTGCATTGGGCTTTTCACCGATTTGACTTGTGCTTGCAAATTTTTGTCTTTGTCAAGTAGTTTGCAGAAGTCAATCAACGAGCTTGAAGGATTCATTCTTGAATCTCTAGAGATCCAATTGAAGTAAGTGAAAGTATTTGATGGTTGCCATTAATAATATATAAAGCTGTACATTTTTGGCGTTTCAAGTGGCTCATGTGCTTTTTAATTGAATTGCTATAAAATTTAATTCAATTGCATTTCAATTTAGCTTGATTTCAGGTATTCGCCAACGTGCAATGCAAAATTTGCATAGCGATTTCTCTTCTTGGCGACGTGGCTAGTGTGCTTACAAGCCTTATATGTAGTAAAGATTGCCCTGGTTTTTTCGCAGTGAGAAATGTTTGATATTTTTCGTCTGTCATGCCTCGACTGCCTAATTTGGCTCCGTTCTAGACAAGATGCGTCTGAAAGATTGTATTGTAGCCAGGCAACAGTATCTTGTAATACTAGTTTCGTCGCTGAGTTTTTTGATCTAGACGCTAAAAGCTTGAGGGAGAGTGGCGTTTGGGTAGGGATCTCGATCTTCTCAATGCTGAGGGAAATATTCACCAGCTTTATCGTTGGAGGAAGGGTGATTCGCTTAGGAATGATGGTGTTTATGGAGTAGGTGCGCCATATTTGACAAGGCTGCTTGACTCTTGGGTGTGTGGTCCCTCAAATTTCTTGAATGTTGCGCACCCACTTTCCTTGCTAGGGGACTCAATCTTGGATGCTTGGTTGGGCTGTTATCCGGATGTGCCAGAACAGGATGATGATGTTTTTTTAGTTGTTAATCTCACGCGCTATCCATCCTATTTTCTGGTTGATCGAATGCATCCACTTTTGGAGCGGCGCGATAAATTGGTGCTGGACGATTTACACGATTTTCCGGTTTTGTCACTGCCGGATGGTGCTTTCCCCAAGATTCAGTCTCATTTAAAAGGGTTGGGATTTTAGCGCTCAAATGTTGGAATAACCCGATATGTAGTTAGCAGTTGGGAGGGTCAAACGGAAGAGCAGGTGACAGTCAGCTATGGGACAGCTCGCACTATCGGAAATTTTGGTGGAACAAAGGTTCCTTTGCCTCTATCGACAGGTCTGACTGTGGGTGATTCGCTGGTGGTCAAGCGCCTCTTTGCTTCTTCTGACTATTTCAGGCAACTTTTGCTTTGTCTGGGAAAACGCGCTCTGTCCCTTTCGGAATCTTTTGTTGATTTGGAATGTTGTTCTGATCCGTTGGACTGGTTGTCAAATTCAAGCACCGCTTAGTCCTGCACCACTTTTCAGGCCAGTTCTGCCTGATTCCGACACTCTCAACTCCTCTCCACCCCATCCCCGCATCGGATCCGTTGATGGTCGAGTTTGCGTTGGATGTGCAGTGAGGGCTGGTTAGGTGTCTCAGATGAACTCAAGATTGCTTGAGGTCATATCTGGTGCGCCTTTAAGGATGGCAATGAGGCCACCATCGCCAAAGCCTTTATTTGCTTCATTTTCATTGAAGTATAGCCCGCCCTTCTTCTGGTCATAAAGAAAGTCGACATCGAGCTTGGCAAGTTGTTTCTTGACCTTTTTCTTGTTTTTGCCCGTAGCAAAGGTGGCAGAGCTATCAATGCCAAAGCTATCAGTATCAATCTCAAGGGTATCGGTTGAGGGATTGAAGTTGGTGATTTTGTCTGCTGATTTTTTGTTGAATTTAAGGGGTAAGGCTATTGTTTTGATCGATGTTACATTTTGATTGTTGCTAGGAGAGTAATTCCCATTAGGTAAAAATCGTAGGCAGATCATATTTGCTTTCGGTCAATAATTCATAAAGGGCACTGTCTCTGTCTTTGATCTTATTTGCGGTATTTAGTTCCCATTCGTCAGATATAGCCGTGCCTCGATCAGGCTGGTCATCGCAAACTTTGTCAAAATCCATGCAAGAATAATCTTGGCCACCTAAAAATGATGTTATTCCCCAGTAGATGTATTCTGTCACAATGCATTCCCATTCGCAATCGTTGTCATAGCGTCGATACCAAGCCTCTTCTGGATAACCGCTCCTTGCGTCATCGTTAATCTCACCCCTTGATCGTCGAACGGCATTGCTTAATAACGAAGTCTCTTCGCCTTCTGGTAACGAGTATTCCGCCAACCCAAAAACCGAAGGATACGCAAAGCCATATCCTTGCTTCGTAATCATATGTAGAACCTCTTCGAGCGTTCCATCAAATCGATCAGAACCCTGTCGAAATCCTGAGCCTTCTGGCCTGATTTCATCGGTATAAAGTCGACTGTAATTAAAGTCATATTTCTCAGTAATTTTCCTGTATTTTGGTTCGAGCGTTTCTTCGCTTTGAAGAGTGGCATTGATGATCATTCCTCCGTTTCTTTTAATAAGTGCCCTTAGTACTTTGCTATTGTCGACTTTGCCATTTTCGTCGTTATCTAAATATTGGTAGAGGATATTGGACGTATGTTCCAGCTTATGTGTAGGGACGGAGGAGTCGGCGAATATGTTGAGCCCGAAAACATCTCTGTGCTGAGGCAAGTGTTGAGATAGTTCTTTCACGAATTGAGACATCTATTACTTCTAAGGATTCCGCCACAGCGTACAAGGCTTTTTGGGATTGAGCGCTTTATATCTAATTTTGTCGTTCTTCTCATCGGATCTACTCAGCCCCTTTCCACCCCATCCCCGCAGCGGATCTTTTGTTGGTTGAGTTTGCGTTTGATGTGTGGTGTGATCCCCAGCTCAGCGGTGTCCCAGAGGCGATCCATCTCACGGGTGAAGTGTTTGGCGAGTTGGGGTGAGTGGATCACCAGCAGGGTTTCGTCGTTGGTATGAGCAGCAGAGGGGGACCAGTTGAAGGATCCCGTGATCACGGTTTTGTTGTCGATTACGGCGAACTTGTGGTGGAGCTTGTCACCGCGTGCCAGGCGTGGTGTTCCTACACCGTGCAATGGAATCTCAAACGGCTGGTTGCCTTGTTCAAGTTTGCAGTTTCGATCCGGTAAAGCCACCCCAAGCAAATCGAGAACTTCGGAATAGAACCGATTGGCAAAACTGCGATCAGCCAGGAGTCGAATCTTGACCCCCGCTTCAGCTCTCACCTGCAGGACATCAGCAAGTTGCTGTGCTGAAAAGACGAACAACGCCATGTCGATGTGTTGTTTGGCTGAGCTGAGAAGTGTGCTGATCCAGTTCAGTCCATTGTTGGGATCATGTTTGGAATGGGGCGTGAACAGCACCTCCACCTCACTGTTTCCCACTCTTGTGCGCTGGACTCCACTGGAGTGCTTGCCACGTCCAAATCGACTGTTTTTTTCTCCGCCAGGGCCATCGCCCCAGAGCTGTTCGAACTCCACGCGATAAATGTTGGCCAGTTCTGCACTGTTTAATCGCAGCAGGTGATTCACATTGCCGCGGCTCTTGGTGACATCAGCGTCGCCATGGATCCCTGAGCTGGTGAAGTTGGCGCTTCCGGTGATCACGACGGCCTGGTCAAGGATCACAAATTTGTGGTGCATCAGACCACTGCCGCGGCTGCCGTCCTCCGTGTCGTCTATGAGTGGAACTCTGGCCTCCTTCAGCAGCGCAACGGCATCACCTTGATGGGCCTCATCAGGAATTGTGATTCCATCGCCGTTGGCATCAGCCAGCCGGTTCAGCCGGTTCCAGCGATGCCGCTGATGCTTCGGGAGATGGCTGACCTGCTGCTCACTCCATGGCGTGCTGTAGGTGTTTTCGAGCACGATCTGCACTCTCACTCCACGCCGTTGCGCCCGGATGAGAGCTACGGCAACCCGCGGCAGCGTCAGCTCCTGAACTGCCATTTGCACGCTTTGTTCCGCTGCATCAATGGCTCCAATCAGGAGTTGTTCCAGGTCATCGCCGTTGCGCCACTCGTCTGTCAGCGGTGACTGATAGCGACTGCCATGGAGGTGATTGAATTCGACGTCGATCCCTACGGCATTCTCGAGATCAGGTGCAGGAGCGCCGAGCAACCTCCCCTGTTGGCTGCAGCCACAGCAGAGGGTCAGGGCCAGGAACAGTGGGATCGGTCTCAACGGCCTTGAGACAAAGCGATTGCTTTCAGTATTCCCCTGGATTCAACGATTGCTGCGCTACTTCGTCAGTGCGGCATTTCAGACGTTTTCAGCATGGCAATGAACCACAGGCCGCTTAGGAGCAGAGCGGTCAAAACTCCTGAGCTGATCCCGAAACGGTTGATCACGATGGGAACAACAATCGGAAAAAGCATTGCCCCTGCAAGGGGGGTGATGGCGACCAAGAATCTCAGTTTTGCCGGTGCTTTGCTTTCGGGGGATTTCAGAACCACTCGAGGCGGGCTTCGCTGGCGGGATTGCTGTTGTCTTCCGGTGTCTGACGTTCGAAGTTGAGTGTGATGTTGCGCTTTTGTTCACCATCGGCTGCGATGGCTTCGATGGCATAAATCTGCTCCCCATCCCGGAAGGGGACCTGAATGCGGAATGTGCCATCGTTGGAGAGAGGCACATCCTCACCACCAATGGTGAGACGGGCCGATGGATCTGTGGCTCCATATACGATCAGTTCCGCATCAGCGACAAGCCAGAAGGAGCGTTGACGTGCCTGCACGCCGCCGATGCCGGATTCGTTGCGGCCGCTTGCCCAGAGGCCGATGCCTGAGTCGCTCATGCCGAAGCGATCGAGATCAGAGGTGTTTCCTTCCTGGAATTCCTCAGAGCCGACCCGGCGGCTCCGGAACTGCACCGTTGCGCTTTGATAAAGCCGTTCATGCAATCCACTGTTGTTGGTGGCTTCCGCAGTGGGCATGGGGGCAGGCTCAGCGGGAGCGGGAGCAGCGTCGAGGCTGAAGGGAACGAACTGATCCATGATCTGTTCGCTCGGATGCAGTGCAGGAACGCGCGCAATCGAGGAGAACGCCAGTGACATCCAGGTGCTGCCGATGCGGTAGCCGAGTTCGACGCGATAGTCGCGATCGCACAGGGGTACGGGGAGATACCACTCAGTGCTGTGGCTATCGACAGGAACTTCCTGAAGCGTATGGGGGTGGGCACTGCCGTCCTGCATGCCGGTCACATCGGCCAGACGCAGACAAAGTCGGCTTGCTCCCTGCTTCTGTGCCGCTTTTCGGTCGCTTTCGGAAATCTCCCAGAACACATACGCCCACTGGGGATCACGGGGTAGAAACACCACTCGCGTATTGCTGCTCTCAACCACGGGAGCACTCAGCTCCGACTCGATGGCCTTGAGGTCGCCGTTGCGTTTTTCCTGGCGCTCGGCCACTTCACCCACCAGGGCTTCTTTGCTCTTGCGGCTGTACAGCGGCACTCCCAGATCACTGGCGATCTGACGCAGCTGACGCAAGGTCAGTCGTGCCAGGGATGACAGGGATTGGGTCACGTCCGCACTCCAGGATTGCTTCGGGATCAATTCTGCGCCCAAAATTTCTTTTTCGAACAATGAAGAGCCCAGGGGTCAGTGGATCCTGACCCTGAAGCACCTCTGGGGAGCTGCACCCGTTGCTTTGGCCACAAAAAAAGCGGGGCTAGAGCCCCGCTTTTGACGTTCTGGCAATCGCTACTTCAGCGGCCGATGCTGCGGTACGGAACCCTGGCCATGTAGTCCATGTCTGAACTGGTTGTCCCTCCAGACATTCGTGGATTGGGAATGTCTTTGACCCAATCCAGGAAGTCGGCAGGTGAGCCACCTTTTTTGATTTTGGCCCGTGCCGGAACTCTCTTTGCAGGCCCGCCGGTGTACATGATCTGGGGGAAGCCCAGGATGCCGCGGTAGTACTCGTCGTATCGGGGCGTGGTGATGTTGAAGGGCGTCTCTCCCAGGTCGCGACCAGGAAGTACTCGATTTCGTTGGTAGGGGACGGTGTCGTACCCGAAGGTGTCCAGATATTCCTGACTGTCCATCAGAACATCAACCAGACCCTGAAGCCCCTTGGTGGCAATCACGATCGACCAGGACAGCTCTTCGCCTTTGCCATTGACCTTGCGGCCGAGGATGCGCTCGCAGAGGTGGCGCACAACCTTGTAATTGCTGTTGAAGCCATAAAAGGTGCGCTTAAACGTGTCCGACAGGGTAAGGCCACGAATGAAGTCGCGAACGGTGATCTGACCGTCTTTGAGCTGGGACTCAAGGTTGACGTCTCGATCGCTCTTAAAGGCGTGAAAGAAGATCTGCCGGTAGGCACTTTCAATCACCGTGTCGAAGTTGTCCCTGTCATCGGCGATGTCCAGGGAGTAAGCCCTCGAGCCCTCGTCTGATCCGACACGCAGGTTGGGCACACCAGTTCTCAGTGAGTTCTGGGTGATTGGTGCGTACTCCAGAAGAGGAATGGCCACGCGAGCTACAGCATCCACTGTCGGGGATCGTAGAAGTGGTTGATGCCCTTTCCTCTGCGGTCTGAACAGGGATTACATGCCGTAATACATGGCCTGAGTACTTGTGCTTACCAACCGAATGGAGCCAGTGCTTTGGCGCTGGTTGCTGGGATTTCCGGTGGGACTGTGGTGTCGTCCAGTTGCCTGGTCTCCATGCAGAACGAGGCGTTGTTCGAAAGTCCCTGAACGGTGCTGGTGCGCAGCCGCAGGTTGGGCCCGGCGAACCAGAACCGCTCCAGGGAACTCATCATTTCGTAGTCGGTGGTGAGGATCAGGCCGTTCTCAGCATCCATGCGGAACTCCCCAGCCACTGGAGCCTTCTCGGCGTACCCGCGATCCCGAAGAAGCAAGCCGCTGCGGCCAGCTTCATCCGTCGGGATCAAGCCGAACATCGTCTGATCTTCGTGGGATTCTCCGGCCCGATCCCACGCCATCGAACCGCTCCATCGCACCCAGCAGCCGCCGATGATCCGCTCCACGGATTCATTGTTCCGCGCAGCGATTTCGGCCAATCGCTCGTCGCCCTTCTGTAATTCCTCAACAACGATGAAGGACGCACCTGCTTCGGCGCGACGGTGCAGCAGATGGTGTTGGCTGCGCTGAGAGGTCCAGCGGCCACAGCTCAGGCGGAAAAAGCTGAGTGCATCGGCGATCTCAAGCGTCATCGTTGGATCTGGGTTGCAGTTGATGATGGCAGCGGGCCACAGCTGCGGTGATCAGATCATCGAGGGTGAGTTCCAGCGGTTGCTTGTTGAGTTGCCTCGCTAGGTCGCTGAGTTGCTGGCCCGCTCCCTCGAGTTGCAGCAGCAGTGAGCGCAGAAAGGTGGGGTCTTCGACCACCAAAGGCTGCTGCTCACACCATCGGCGGCGGCTGGCGGCATCGGGAAGCCCTCCGTCTTTGCTCGGCACCATGGCCCTGAAGCTGTCGAGGCAATGCACCAGCAAACGCAGGTGGTGCCGATCCAGTTGGGGCAGCAGTGTGGCGTCGATTCGTGCCACCACGTCTGGGTCGACCGCCATCAGCTCTCCAGAGGGGTAATCCGGAAACCGCAGGTGTGACCGCCCTCCAATCGCCAGTGAACTCGTTCCACGCTGCAGTCCGGAATGGTGCGGCGGATCAGTAGAAGCTCCTGATCACAAATCGCTGGGAATTCTTCGGCGATCCGTTGCAACGAACAGGTTAATTCCTGAAGTCGCCAGCTACGCCCGTCTTCGTCAGGGTCGCAATAGGTGGCATATCCCTCTGCACGGCGAAGCTCCGCCAGTCGTTCCAACCTCTGGGGCAGTGGCTCCGCCCCAAGATGATCCCGATAGCGGATTGCCTTGGCTTCAGTCTGTCGGTTGAGAAGCTCGTGCACCATTTCTTCTGGCAGCGCAGCCCGCATGGATTCCAGCAGGCCCAACGCAAATCGATCACTACTGTCAGGGAAGCGACGACGGCCGAGGTCGGTGAGGCGCCAGCGGTTGCTTGGGCGGCCCGGGCCACTGGAACAGAGACTTGACTCCACCAAGCCTGCTTCAGCCAGGCTTCGCAGTTGCCGCCTCATGGCTTGAACTGAAATGCACTGAGTTCGGGCCAGATTGCTGGCCTCCGCTTCCCCATGCTCCAGCAAAAGAGCCAATACGGCATCTCTCGTATTTGAATGGAGTGGTAGGCCCATGGATCTCGAGTCCTGATCACACCATGGCATCGACTCTGGATCTGTCGATCTGGCAACAGCCGACATGCGGCAG
>QCUJ01000021.1 GCA_003210795.1 Synechococcus sp. AG-679-B05
GATTTTGATCGGTAAGGATGGCCCATACGGAAACGCCAGGGTCTACTTTAGATCGAAGAACGGATTTGGCGGCTACGTGAACAGTTCTGCTGTTTGCGAGTCATCTCCAAGAGATGGCAAGCGTTGGTTCACAGCAGTAATCGACTAAATATCAATCACGATGCGTTCCAGGGGTTGCTGCCATCCTTGGCGCATGAGAAAGCTCCTGCTCCTCTTGCCGGCCCTGGTGCTTGTATCACACACAGACAATTATGAAAACGCTGCTGATAGGGAGGCATGTTGGCGATTAGTGGGAAAGGGTTACGACAGCGACGAGGTGTTTATGATGTTACTGTACGGATAGAAGTAATCAGGCATTCACTACTGCAATCAGATCAGCAGTCACATAATGAACTTTATATGCTCCATGTCAAATAAGTAATTCAAACGCCATAAAAGATAAAATCATCGACAGTCAAATCAAGACCTTTATCTATTTTCGCAAAAAGACCGCCTTCTTTTTTGCTGCCCCAATTTTTTTGGGATTCGTTGCCATCATAATATAGAAACCCTTTTTTCTCATAATAAATAATATCTAAGCCTTGACGAGATAATGCCTTCAGATTTTTTTTGTTCTGCGCAATCGCAAAAGTAAAGCTATCTTGATCTACAAGGCCAGGGAAGGCAATTTCATTGAAAGCAATTTTATCGCCAAGATCTGACCTGAAATCAATAATTTGATCTGCATTTTTCTTTTTAAATTTGTCAAACTTATCGAAGTAGAATATGTTGACTCCATTTAAGGCATTCATTTTCCCCTTGCCTCTGATGGAGCGAATAATATTAGTATCTTCTGAGCTTGTCACCGGAGAGGTGGTGGTTGGGTTAGAAGTATATTCTCCCTCTTTGCCCCATATTGTTTGAAGGGCAAGTATGTCACCTTCGGTATAAGTCTGGCCTGGACCGCTAGAAGCATGATTGTAGCTCATAATAGTATCTGAGCTGTCATACAAATCCCAAAGAGGAATGTCATTGATCCCCAAATAATTCATTCCAGTTCTCGTCTCAACCTCCGGAGGCAAGCCAGGATGGGACAGACCTAACGCATGACCTATTTCATGAAGAGCGAGATATGTATTCCGAGGATCATTGGCTTCTAAATCAGAATCAAGATTGCCAACATTGACTATGATGTCAGTATAGCCTGTATTTAAAAGCTGCGTACCGTCAGCAAATCCACCTGTTCCTCCCAAATTATGTCCAGTTGTTCCATACAATCTAAAATTAGCCTGGTTTTTATCAAAAGTTAATTCAAAATCAATTTCAAGCAATTCATCTAATGACTCAAAAACATCAATTGCCCACTCGTAATCCTCATCACGTACTGGCCTAGCTTCAACGAATTGATTAATAACGCTGCCGCGACCAATTTCTACAATACTGGGTGTATCTGAATACATCCAATAATAGAAAGTCTGTCCCAAATCACCTCCGTACATATAGTCTTGAAATATATTAAAATCGTAATCTGAGGGAAACCAGTTGAGAATATGATCAATTGATTGCTGGGTTGGCAGCTCAATACTAGAGTGGGACATTTTTAATTCATTGCTTTACCTAGCTTACCACCCTTTAATCGCCAGCTAATTTTTTCAAAAATATATTAATCTCGGCCATAACTTAAAGCTGTCTGGGCCAAATTTCCTGGCATTTGCCTTCTTTAGGTTCGACCATTTGTAATTGGCAAGTATTTCTTGCATTTCATCTCAACACCCAGGGTCTGCACCGCGCCAACAAGAATGAACAATGCTGGGGGTATCTTCATTGGAACTCTTGGCGCATGAGAAAGCTCCTGCTCCTGCTGCCGGCCCTGGCGCTGACGTCATGCAGCAGTGTTGTAATTTGATGTCTGACAAAACCTTCCAGCTGAAGTGCAAAGCACCAATGCCGGGCGTAAGTGCTGTGTTGACAGTCAGTCCTTCATTACCTCAAGCGACTGTTGTGGTCAGCAATGCTGAGCAATCCATTGAAGGGCTTTGAAATGTGAGCCAGGTCTCTCCCACGAGACTTGTCATTCAAAATCCCGATGTAGGTGCCAACAGGTTTGTGGTCAAAAGGAATACCGGCAAGGTGAGTTACGAAGACGAGAGGGAAGGCTCAGAAATCCCCCTTAATGGCGAGCTTGAGTGCGATGCGCTGCAAAGCCTCTAGTTCGCAACTGCTTCAGACGCTTTAAACGTCGATCACGTTTGGTGTTCTGTTGATCGCTGTCATCCCCTCAGGTCAAGGCAACGGTTTGTCGTAACACTGGTTTAATTCACACCTTTGACTTCCAGTATATACGCCTGATGATTCAAGTACATGACTCAAAGAGCAGTGTTCGAAAACAATCTAGTTGTCGAAAAAAGATGCCACTGATCATCGAGCAATTCATCTTGTATGCGGCCAAGACTTGCCCGTTCTATAGAGACACTGCTGAGAAACTTAGGCTCAACAAATTGGAAGTTTAATATCTAGGTATCCAGTGGAAACAACCGAAGACTGGTTCTTATAAGCGAACGACTACTATTCTAATATTTTCCAGGAATATTAAACTCATTACGGCACTTATTGACATCCACTCTGTACTGAGTCCATTTGTCATTTCTTTCAGAAGCGGCCAGCACGCATTTTTCATATGTTTTTGGTTCCTGCTTTTTTAGAGCACCATTTTCAGCCGCTTGGGCTACTGGGTCAGTAACAATGATTGTCGTGCTAATAGCAATCAGGATAGATCTAATCATCACTCTTCCTCTCTATGGGTGGTGCTCTTCTGATCTCATTTTGAATAGATCCAACCACGCCTGCAACCAAAGGGATGGTCAAGCCTGATATTGCCAGCACAGCCATGCCTTGGGTGAACCATTTAGGTGAGAGTGGTTTGTCATCCATGGTTTAGTGAGGCAGTCCACGCATTAACCATGACTCATAGACAAAGAATAAAATGAAGAAGGCAACTATTCCCACGACTAGGAGTTTGCCGTTCAAATGACTTAACAATCTCGATTATTGAAGTTAGCTCTGAAACGCTCAACTTTCTCACTGTGGTTACGCCATCGTCATGAACAATACTTGAATGCTTCTTAAAGGAGATAAACTTGTATTCAAATGAGCTATCTATTTCCACAACATCGCCGCAACGTATCCGCTGACGATCGAGTTTGAGTTGGATGTGCGGAGAGGGGTAGTTAAGTACCTTAGATTAACTCCAAGTTATCTGAAGTCAGCTCAGGAGAACCTTTGAGGATGGCAATGATTCCACCATCACCAAAGCCTTTATCTGAGCCGTTTTCGTTGAAGTAGAGCCAGCCCTTCTTCTCGTCATAGAGGAATCCGAAGTCTTGCTTGGCGAGTTTCTTCTTGACTGCCTTCTTGTTCTTTCCAGAAGCAAATGTAGCAGAGCTATCGATACCAAAGCTATCAGTATCGATTTCTAAGGTGTCGGTTGAGGGATTGAAATTGATAATTTTGTCCGCAGATTTTTTGTTGAATTTCGAGGGTTTATTGATTAATGTAGTTTCCGCATTGTCTGTTATTATTTGAGAATCTGTAGTTCCCCAGATTTCCCTCAGTGCTTTTGAGTCGATCTCTTGAAACCAATCCATGATATTACCATTTGAATCATAACTTTCGTAGCCCATTATTGTACTGATAGTAGGATCTTCGGAGCTAGACACCGCCCAGTCTCCGTCGTCTTGATCCCAAGGATGCTCCAAGCCAAGTAGGTGGCCTAATTCATGAATGAATATTTTTTTCCATGTCGATCGTTCAGTTTCGTTGTGCGGGAATGCATCAGGGTTTCTGTGAGCGGCGGGATATTTTGTTCCATCAAGACCAGATTGATAGGTCATTGAAAGATAGATATCAGTAACACCGCTACCGTCCCAGCTTCTGATCCATTCACCATTTACTGCGTCTGCATTTGGAACCGTAGTCAGCTTGATTTGAGTGTCAGACTTGCTTTCCTTGAAAACCTCTTTGATTGTAATACCTAGCTCTAAATTTATTCTTGAAAATGCACTCCTGATGACATTATATTGCCAATCTGCAGGGGCTTTGGTCTTGGTTTTGATATTTTTTTGTGCCTCGTCGTCCCAGGCGGTATGTGATTCATTTCCGGGCGAGATATAAACTCTTAAAGTCAAATCGTTGCCAACTGCTTCCTTCATGTCTCTTATCTCCTTGCCTGAGTGGATCAGCTCTTCGATCGAAATCTCTTTCATTTTTTAAAAGGCTGCCGTTGTGTCGATATTAGCCTAATTTTAATTGGCTCACGTAAAAGGTAATTTTCAAACCTTTTCGTTGATTCTTAGTGCTCTACATGCCTTCTAGTTTTCTATCCATCTCAGCCCTTCTCCACCCCATCCCCGCATCGGATCCGTTGACGGTCGAGTTTCCTCTGGATGTGTGGCGCGATTCCCAGTTCAGCAGTTTCCCAGAGGCGATCCATTTCTCGGGTGAAGTGTTTGGCGAGTTGAGCTGAGTGGATTAGCAGCAGGTTTTCGTCGTTGGTGTGAGCGGCGGCGGGTGGCCAGTTGAAGCTGCCTGTGATCACTTCGCGCTTGTTAATCACAGCTCAACTGTCTTCAATATCATAACCAGCGACTATAAATTTGCTGTTCATTCCCCGCTCTCTGGTGGGAACGGATGCGGACTATTAATTCGAGTTCTATTCCTTAAAAAGCCATTGAAATCAGAAAAAAATTTCTGAGAGTTCTTTCGTATATATCGGGATTCAGGTTGGCCCCATGCCGGGTTTCCATTTCTGATGTCTCGGCTTCTAAGGCTCAGCAGAGTCTCCCCAGCAAGGATCTACTTGTTGCCAACCAACGTGTTGCAACTCCTTCCAGAAGTGCTCTGCAGCGTCCCTGCGCATACGCACACGTGTCTTGAGGAGTGGTGGCTCACCAGGTATCGGCAACCCAGTGTCGATAAAGACCTTCGGGTCTCTGCCCCAGCTCTTCTCTTCCCGGTGGATCCGTTTGGTTTCCTTGGTAGCAGGATCTTGGATGAAGCCCTCCAACCCCACGGCCTTTGTTTAGTACATGCGTATTGCAATAGAAGGCTTTGGTCTGCTCTGTTCAGTCCAGTTGCCGGTCTTGCCTTGAGTGCCAAGCACTGATTGGGATTGCAATGGGTTCTCAGCACGTGCTGATCCTTCAGGGCCGTCATCTTGAGTTGCACTGACCAGATCGAAGTGCCCGTCTAATCGATCTGTCTTTAATTTGTCCAGTCGTTGTCCAGTCAGTAAAAACCGGTCAAACCTCAGTCATAGCTTTTGCGACAGTAGTCCTATCGCACTAGCTAATTGTCCACCCAGCAAAACATTCTCGGCACCTCCTCAGTTGCATTATCTAAGAATCAGTTGCAGGCTCCCCAGCATTGCTGGGTTAGTCTGTTACTTAGGGATGAATCTTTCCCTAAATAAATAAACAAGAAAAAGAGATGAGACATGGTCTTTACAGGATTACATCGTCGTGTTGCAGCTGCAATCGTTAGTCCATTGCTCAATTGTTTGCGTGCGTTCGGTTGCGCGTGGGCTGTGCGAGGGAACTGGTAAAAAAGAGCGTTAGAGATTTCTGCGCTCAAGTTTTGGTTGGCTAAAGTGATTGTGCGATTTTAACAAAGTATCAAATGTCAGAAGAATTGAAAAACTTTATTGAACAAGCAAAAAAAGATGGCCATTTGAGAAAACAACTTGAGGGTTGCTCTGTGGATAGCTGGGGTGCTTCGCACACACCGATTGACGTTGACCCCAAAAAAGTCGTTGAAGTCGCCCTCGCTGCTGGATATGCCATTGGAATTGGAGATGTGGTCGCTGCCCAGTGCCAGCAACTAGAGCAATTCTGGAGATTCGAGATGGAAAATTCCTTTGTCGCGAGAAGGAGTCTCGCAAGACTTCAGGTGACCATTTCTGGAAGTAGAAAGACCATCAATTACTATGGTTATCAGCGGTAGTGATTTGTCCACGCTTATGATAAATCCTAGAATATTTCGGATGAAAGCATATGAGCTTCTGTAGATCTTAAGCCTAGTAAATTTTCTAAGGATTTGTCGGTATTCTCAGGCATCATGTGTGGTAAAAGGTGTAGATTTGTAGGATTTTCGTTTGCATCGATGTCATCATTTTTGCTCCGGCCTGCTATCGCTCTGGCGGAAGGGTGACGCGGGTTGATCAACTCGTCGATCATTTTGAGGTCATAGCCTAATGAAAATGGAGATTTAGAAATAGATTCAGATTCTGAAGACGCAAAAACTGAGGCAACACGGACCTGTGATTTTTTCAGGTCATCTGGCAGGCCTTTGTGATATACGTAAATTGGATTATTAGTGCCCTTGATTGCTCCTCCGCCAAGATTTGTCCAGACTGTCTGCGTTTCTCCTGAAGAGTCAATATAGCTTTCATTTAACTGAATTGTGTAGTACTGCTCCCGTCGACTATTGAATGCAAGTTCAAGCTCACTGCTGCCTTGCTTGCGATGAATCTCAAACATTTCAACACGTTCACCAGATTCCGTTAAACGTGTTGCAATCGTAGGTATTTTGCCCGGTTCGCGTGGCAGTGGCTGCAGCTTGAATTTGACAAACTGATCTAGTTTCTTGGAAAGTCTGTTGTAAGCATTGGAGATTTTTTTTGTACTAACAGTGCTGACGCCGTCATTTATGCGCTGTAACTCCGCCCAGGGGGAATAATTAATACTTTCCAGGGGTCTTTTGGATTTTTTAGAATAATCATTCCCATTCTTTCTTAGATCGTAAAATTCCTCTTCGAATTCCTTGTTTTCATAGGGCTTGCTCGGATCGTAATAGCGAACTAGTTTGAATTTCTTACTCCTCAAGCAGTGAATCTTGATGGGTGGATTCAGGATGCCAAGCTGAGGATCCTTGGTGATTCCTTTATCGAGTCCCGAAGGCGGATCCTGGCCTGCCCAATCGTCGTCATAAGTAAACAGAACATACTTCTGCTTATTCTCCTTTTCACCTCGAAGGACAGGGCTGTAGTCAGTCCCACGAAAGTCATAGCTTTTAATGGTTTCCTTGTTGACGCCGATTAAATTAAGGTAGGTTGGTAGGAAATCAATATTTGAGATAAGGGCTTCAGATGCGGAGTCTCGTCCTTTAAAAAAATGCTTGTTGGACCAAATAGTTGGGACTTTGATTGATTCTTCGTAGGCATTAAAAGTTTTCTGACGCATGCCTCCTTGTGCTAAGCCCATTTCACCGTGGTCTGATATCTTGACGATCATGGTTTCTTTTGAAAAAGACTTATCCTGATTTACAGTATCAATCAGAGACTTGAGCATGTCATCAGAGCGCTTGACCAGGTTCGCGTAAAAATTTAGATATCTTTTGATGTCTTTCTTTTCTGTGGGTGCAAACAACTCATCCATTAATTCCAGGAAATTGCTTTGAGCTGTTGGCTTGTAATTGGAGCCTGGCTCACTGTTAATTGTTTTTGGTAAAGGCTGTGGTGCGCTAAATGCTTCATCGGAGAAGTCAGCGTTTGTGTATCCAAGCTTCTTGGCGAGAAACTTTGATGGAGTGTTGTTTATGGGAGAAGGAAAAGCTAATATGTCATGTGGGTTCACAAGGCTGACTACTAAGGCAAAGGGCTTTTCATTCCCTGAGTCTTGACGATCTTCAATCCATGAGATTGCGTCGTCAACAAATCTCTGATCGTTTTGCCTGTAGGGTGAATCTTCTTCTTCGTTTAAATTGACGATTCCCCACGGATTATTAAAGGTGCCTGCCTCGGGCGGGTTCCATTCGCTGAAGCCATATAGTGATAAATCAGGATCAACGTAGACGTCATCAGAAGGGTCGGCTGTACCGAATGTACGGTTGTAGCCGATCGTGAGATGTGCCTTGCCTTTATAGACAACGTCATATCCCTCTTCTTTGAGTACGGTGGCAAGATTTGGCAGATCGGTACTTAGTCCAGACTGAGCTTGTGTCTGTGGATTAGGCCAATTGTCTGATGTGATGACCTCGTCAACCTCATGCTGAGCAGGAAATTTAGATGTAAAAAATGTTGATCTTGCAACAGAGCATTGGTTGGTATTGGTAAATGCATTGCTAAACGAAAGTCCGTTTTTTTTCAGCCACTTGGTTCCCGCTAAATCATCGTCAAAGCCTTGACTGTAATTGAGGTCATGAGCGCGCTCCTGATCTGTAATGAAGACGATGAGATTTTTAGGAACCTCTTTATTTTGCAAACTGTGACTGGTCATTAATGCAGCCCTATTGGCATTTGACTTCATTTTAATCTATCAATATTAAGCAGAAGTAGTTGTACTGAAAGTATTCAGCATTCGGAGCTTTTTTGTAAATCAATCTTTCTGGTTGCATTGTGTTTGGTTCTTTGTTCTGATTCGCAAAGAAGTCTCGGGCAATGAGACCTCTTTCGTATCTTTTGACTGATAATTAAAAGTATTTGGTCATTAATTGCGGCCTTGGAGGTATTCGCTCTACCGAACGAGTGATCCCTGTAGGTCTTAGTCTTACGTCGCATTGGCTTGATCCTCGTGGCTGTGTCGATTGATATGTTTTCTCTATGTCTAGTCACTGAAAACCGCTCAGAAGTTTGTCGGCATTGACTAAACAGATGCAGCCGATACGCGCAGACATAAAAAATGAGCTTATGCTTTTTCATGAATTATGCGCTGCTCATCTTGATAAGCCCGCATCAATTTGTGACATACATTTCTTGAGATGATTAGTTTCAGCTTTTCATGAATTGCAGGCTGCTTTCGCTTTAAGAGTTCTAGATCATGAGTAGTCCATTCAAGCAACGTACCAGAACTAACTTTCACGGTATCTTTGCTTGGCTCAGCTGTAAGGAAAGACTCTTCGGCGATCCAGTCTCCTTGATAGAGTGTAGCCACTTTATCTCCTTTGACTGATACTAAAGCAGAACCGTCTAATAAATAATAGAGTGAGCGAAAGTCTTGATTTAGATCAACAAGAACATTGCCTTCGCCATTGAAAGCTATACGCCTAACCTGTCCATATTTCATCAATTTGTCGAACTCAAAAGGAAGCATCAGGCTGAAATTTTCTACATATACAGATCTCCATGTGTACTCAAGGCTGGCCATTGATCTAGCATAAAAGTATTTTGTTATCATTAATGCATTCAAGCTTACTCCAAGAATAGATGTTCCCAGTTGGGCGATCATCCCTACTTTGTCTAATCCGACCCAGAAAATTACAACTAGATAGCCAATGGATACAGCAATTGCTAAGAATCGGAAAACAATTAAGGAAGTTACCAGCAGGGATAAAGATCCGCAAATGCTTAGCAAGATAAAGTAGAAGTCTGGATTAGCCCAAAAGTCTTGCATTGTTTCTTTGCTAATTTATTTGAATTATGCTCAATTGATCGCTTGCTGTCAATTAGTGCAAAAAAGTTATTGATCAACTTTTGTGGTCAAACAAGCAAGCGCAAGCCCGTAATGGATTTTCAAGCCAACTAGGTCGAAACAATCAATTTGTTCATTTTAGTTCAGCGTGCCGTCTTTCTTTCCTTCTTCCCTTTTCTCTTTCGCTCTCTGTTGCTTCATGCGTTTAATTTACTGTAGTTGGTAATGTCTGTCCTGAAGTTTCCTTAATTGGTTCGAATTCTGCTCTTGCTGAATCTCATATGAATTCCTGATATTGTGTTGGCCCAATACTGAGGATCCATTAGCAACTGGCATGGATATAAAGTCAAGAGAGATTAAGGTCAAGATTTTCTAAAATACCTTTTATATAGTAGTAAAGTCAGGCGAAAAGCCATGCCTTGTATGAATTTCTTGCCGTGGATTAAAAAACTACAAATTTCTGAATCGTCAGGTTATCGGAAATTTATAGCTCTGCCCCTCCGCCCTCTCAATAGTGCCCCTTCGCCAATCTCAGTAATGAAACCCCGCCAAAATACTGAGTATTCGATATGTTTATTTTTGCTTGTAGATAGTTTTCCTGACTCTGCGCATGCCCATCAAGCTATTCTCTTTTGTTGAAGCAGATTCGTTTTTTGGTTGTCTTTTTAATTGTCGAATCTTGTCCGGTCTAGTTTTAATCTTCACGCGTTATCGCAGTAATATGACTGATGTAGGAGGCTTCTATAACTGCGCTGATCCCTCAGAGTCACCGTCTTGCGTTGCATTAACCGGATCCATGTATGCGTCTCATCCGATCTGTCTTTAATTTGTCCAGTCGTTGTCCAGTCAGTAAAAACCGGTCAAACCTCAGTCATAGCTTGTGTGACAGTAGCCCTATCGCACCAGCTGATCGTTCAGTCGCAATGTCGGCAGGCTGCTGAGGGCTCCGCGCCAGAACAGATCCGGCTGGATTGGGGTCAGAGATGGTGCATTGGCATGAATCTGTGCCACGTCGCTGGGCCAGTCCCGCGGCCCTTCACCGGCGCTTTCCAGGTCGTTGATTACCTCGCCTGAGAGCCAGTAGTAGGCGCGCCCGCGGGGATCCTCACGGCGACTGAACTGCTCCTCATAGCGGCGAACCGAAAGCCGGGTCCAGCGCAGGGCCCCCATGGCGCTGCTTTCGCAGGGTGGAATGTTGAGGTTGAGCAGCATGTTTTCCGGCCACAGGTCGGTGTGGGCTTGCTCGACCACGTCTATGGCCAGATCAGCGGCGGCCTGGAACTGGCGCCACTGGAAGCAGGCACTGCTCACGGCCAGGGATCGGATTCCTTCCAGGGTGCCTTCCATGGCTGCGGCCACGGTTCCAGAGCAGAACACGTCTGTCCCTAAATTTGGGCCGTGGTTGATGCCTGACATCACCAGATCCGGGGTTTCCTTCACCAGTTCGCACAGGGCCAGCTTCATGCAGTCGGCTGGGGTACCGCTGCATGCCCAGGCGGTGACACCCGGTGCGAACAATTCATCAGCCCGCTCGGCACGGAGGGGGGTCTGCAGCGTCAGGCCATGGCCGGTTGCGGATCGTTCCTGATCGGGGCACACCACGGTGACCTGGTGGCCTCGGGAGGCAGCGGTTGCGGCAAGGGTGCGAATTCCCTCGGCGAAGACCCCGTCGTCATTGCTGATCAGGACCCGCATGGCTTGGCTGATGGATGAGGCGAACCTAAGCGGGCTGGCTGCTTACAGTCAGTCGCTCTCCGCCACTGTTCCGTGAGCGCCCCGGTCACCCTGCAGCAGCTCACCGATCAGTTGGATGCCCTGGAGCAGCAGGCGTCCGCGGAAATCGCCGATGCTGCCGATGCGGCTGCCCTCGAGCAGCTGCGGGTTGGACTGCTCGGCAAGAAAGGTCGCATCTCCGGCGTGCTCGGGGCGATGGGAAAGCTCCCGGGTGATGAACGTCCTCTGGTGGGTCAGCGGGCCAATGTGCTCAAGACCCAGGTGAAGACTCTGCTGAGTGACCGCCTTCAAACGGTGCAGCAGGCGGCGATGGCTGAACGCATCGCCAGAGAGAGCATCGACGTGACGGCGCCGGCTTCGGGCATCCCCATGGGGCACCGGCATCCTCTGATCACCACCACGGAGGAGATCGTGGATCTGTTCCTCGGGCTGGGGTACAGCGTTTCAGAGGGTCCTGAGGTGGAGAAGGACCACTACAACTTCACGGCTCTGAACATCCCAAAGGACCATCCGGCCCGGGATATGCAGGACACTTTTTACCTGGGTGCGGACCTGCTGATGCGCACCCACACCTCACCCGTTCAGATCCGTTATCTGGAGCAGAACCCGCCGCCGGTTCGCATCGTGGCTCCGGGTCGTGTCTACCGACGAGATGCGGTTGATGCCACCCACTCTCCGGTGTTTCACCAGGTGGAGGTTCTGGCGATCGATGAAGGCCTCGACTTCAGTCATCTGCGGGGCACGGTGATGGCCTTCCTCAGGGCATTCTTTGGTGATCTGCCGGTGCGATTCCGCGCCAGCTACTTCCCATTCACCGAGCCCTCCGCTGAGGTGGATGTTCAGTGGCGTGGACGCTGGCTCGAGGTGATGGGTTGCGGCATGGTCGATCCAGCGGTGCTCGAGGGGCTGGGTCTCGACCCCGAGCGTTACAGCGGTTTTGCCGCTGGCCTTGGGGTGGAGCGGTTCTGCATGGTGCGTCATGGCATCGACGACATCCGCAGGCTTTACACCAGCGATCTGCGGTTCCTGGAGCAGTTCTGACTCCCATAAGCTGATCGAGCCTCTGCAGGTCGCGATCGGTGCCCCGCATCGGACTGATCGTTAACGATGGCAAGTCCCACGCAGTGGAGACTGCCAGCACCATTCAGCAGCGACTTGAAAGTGCTGGGTACGAGGTGGTGCGGGCCAGCAGTGCCGGTGGAATGGTTGGTTTCGCCAACCCGGATCAGCATCTCCGCTTGCTTGGCTACAGCGCCTGCGTGCCCAAGGGATTTGATCGAGGCATGGTTCTGGCGATCGTTTTAGGGGGTGACGGCACCGTGCTCTCTGCCGCACGGCAGACCGCCCCCCTTGGCGTACCGATCCTCACCATCAACACCGGTCACCTCGGCTTTCTGGCCGAGGCCTACCTCAGTGATCTGGATCGCGCCCTCGATGTGGTGTTGACCCAGCAGTGGACGATCGAGGAGCGCAGCAACCTGGTGGTGAGTGTGATGCGCGGCGACCAGCGGCGCTGGGAGGCCCTGTCTCTGAATGAGATGGCCCTGCACCGAGAGCCGCTCACCAGCATGTGTCATTTCGAGATTGCCATCGGACGCCACGCGCCGGTGGACATCGCTGCTGATGGCGTGATCCTGTCCACTCCCACGGGATCCACCGCATACGCCCTCAGTTCCGGTGGTCCGGTGATCACGCCCGACTGCCCGGTGCTTCAGCTCACCCCGATCGCACCCCATTCGCTCGCCTCGAGGGCTCTGGTCTTCAGCGACCGAGAGCCGGTCACGGTGTTTCCGGCAACTCCTGAACGGCTGATGATGGTTGTGGACGGAAGCGCCGGTTGCTATGTCTGGCCGGAGGATCGCGTCTTGATCCGTCGCAGTGATCACCCGGTGCGTTTTGTGCGTCTAGCCGACCACGAGTTCTTCCAGGTGCTGCGCAACAAGCTGGGCTGGGGCCTGCCCCACATCGCGAAACCGGACAAGGAATGAGCACTGAGCCGTTGCTTCTGCTGGCCGGAACGTCAGCGGTGGCGTTGGCGCCCCGTCTTTCGGCCTCCGGATACACCACCGTGGATTGGCTGAGTGCGGGAGTGACCTCTAGTTGTGGGGTTGCTGGAGACGAACCGCTGGCGGCTGTGCTGGGTGCCGACCAGATTGATCTGATCGCTGAGCTGCGCCAACGCTTTGGAGCCATGACCATCCTGCTCGACCTGGAGCAGGACAGCGTTGAGGCCCGTGCCAACGCCTTGTGCTGTGGAGCCGATGACTTTTGGTTGTCGTGTCTTGGCCCGAGTGATCTGCTGCTGCGCCTGCGCCTGCATCGCACTATCCAGGCCCGGGAGGTTCGCCGCCCTCAGCAGTTGCAGTTGCAGGATCTCAGCCTGGATCCTGTCACCCGTCAGGTGAGGCGGGCCGGTCGTGAGCTGGCTCTGACGGCCCGGGAATATGCCCTCCTGGTGGTGATGATGAAGCGCCCCGGCCACGTGTTCAGCCGTGAACAGTTGATGCGCGAGGTCTGGAACGATGAAACTGCGAATAGCAATGTGGTGGAGGTGTATGTGCGCTATCTGCGCCAGAAGCTGGAGGGGCAGGGTCAGTCGCGGCTTCTCCTGACGGTGCGTGGACGGGGGTACAGCCTGGGCCACGTTGCGGCAGAGAGCTGAGCATGGATCTTCCAGCACCGCAGCAGTTACCGATCACGGCGCACTGGTGTCTCGACCAGGACCGCTGCATCGCTCTGGAGGTGGCGTCGACGCCGCTGCAGAAGCGCCTCGGTCTGATGCAGCGCCCGGCTCTGCCACCGCTCCGGGGGATGTGGTTCCCCTTTGATCAACCGCAGCCACTTCGGTTCTGGATGCTCAACACCCTGGCACCGCTGGACATGGTGTTTCTCAGGGAGGACCGGGTGGTGGGGATCGAAGCCGCGGTGCCGGTCTGCCCAGCCCTGCCCTGTCGGGGCTATGGCCCGAAGCAGCCCAGCGATGGGGTGGTTGAGCTGCGGTCCGGTGAGGCACGGCGACTTGGCATCGATGTCGGCGACAGGGTGCTGATTGAGACAGATGACACAATTCCGTGATTATTGCGTGTATTTATGGGTGCGATTTCTTGCCTTTCAGGATTAGGGTTGGGTTCATTGGTGCCAGTCGGGTGCCGTCGCTGAGCGGTTGACCGCGCCAGGCCTGCAGTTGGCTGATCTGAACCGCCATCCCCTGCTGTTCCAGCAACGGCCGCAGCTCCGCCAGGGCCTCCAGCGTGGCCAGTGGGATCAGCACCACTCCGCCGGGTTGCAGCAGGTTCAGCACCTGCATCAGCAAAGCTGCACGGCTGCGGCCACCGCCTCCAAGCACAACCCGATCTGGCCGCTCCAGGCCAGCCGGCAGCCCCTCGGTGATCAGGGCTCCGACCTCGCGTTCCAGCACGGCCGCAGCAGTCACCCCCAGCCGCTCTGCATTGGCTTCGATCAGCTGAGCACCGCCGGCGCGTCGTTCAACCGCCATCAGCTTCAACTCTGGCCGCAGCCGCAGTGCTTCCAGGCCAACACTGCCCGTGCCTGCCCCGAGATCCCAGAGCACACCTTGTTTCGGCAGATCGAGGTCCGCCAGTAGCTGGATTCTCACCTCGCGTTTGGTCATCAATCCGGGATGGTCTGCGTGCTGCAAAAACAGGCCGTCCTCCAGGCCAAACAACGGCAGGCGCTCCTGCGGGGGCGCCGCGGACGGCTCTGCGATCAGCAACACCGTGAGCAGTGATGCCAGGTTTTCCGGCAACGGGTCGCTGCGTTTGAGCTGCAGCACCCGCTCGCTGTTGTGGCCAAGGTTCTCGCACAGCCAGATGCTGTAGCTCGCTTCGAGCCCGCTGCTTCGAAGGATCCGGCGCACGGTTTCGGCACCACCCTGCTGTGGATCGGTCAGCACCGCCAGGGCTGGCGGTCGTTGTTGAAGGCGAGGGGCCAGAACGGCTGGATCACGGCCATGCAGGCTCACCCAGCTGGCGTCCTGCCAGGGACGACCAATGCGAGCAAAAGCCAGCTGCAGTGCGGTTGGTGCTGGATGAAAGCGCAGTTGTGCACCCCCCAGCCGCTCGCTGAGACTGCGGCCGATCCCGAACCAAAGCGGATCACCACTGGCCAGCACCACCACCGCTTCCGTGGTCGGCAATGCCTCCAGGTTGGCGGCCAGATCCCGGGGGTCATCGCTGCTGATCAGCTCAGGCTGATCGCTGTTCAGCCAGTGTCGCAGTGCAGGTTGCAGTCTTTTCGGTGCCGCGAGGTGGTCGGCAGCCCTGATCAGCGCCTGCTGCGCTGCGGGCAGCGAGGCCGGTGCGCCCGCATCGGTACCGATCACATCGATCATTCATGCATTCTGGTTGCAGGTTTGGGCGACCGACCGATGCTGAGCTTGAGGGTGCTGTCTGACCGAGTTGTCGCCGCAGGCTGCATTCGTCCCTCGGTGCTTCTCCAGGGCTTGCAGCTCAGCCGGCCTGCCCTCAGTCGCTGGCCCGTAAGCCTCCTGATGGGTCTGAGCGGACTGCTGGTGGAGTCCTTGGCCTGGCTGCAGACCCTGTTGTTCCAACGGCGGCTTCGACAGATTCAGCTACCGCAGGATCCCGTGCTGGTGATCGGTCACTGGCGCAGCGGCACCACGTTTCTGCATCAGCTGCTCGCTTCGGATCCGGCCTGGTCCACCGCCCGCAATTCCCTCACCGTGGCCCCGCAGGTGGCCCTGCTGCTCCAATCCCTGCTGCGTCCTTTGATGCGCGCGTGGATGACGACGGTGCGGCCGATTGATGCGGTGCCGTGGTCTGTGAACGATCCCCAGGAAGACGAGGTGGGGATCGTCCGGCTCACCATGGACACCAACATGGCCGGCATGGCCTTTCCACAGGAATACCCGTTCCACTTCCGTCGCTCTGTTCTGCAGTCAACAGGTGCCTATGAGCGGCATTGGCTGCGGTTCACCCGCCTCACCTGGCTCCACGACGGAGTCGGTCGGTCCAGGTTGTTGATCAAGAACAGTGCCCACACCGCAAGGGTGGCCAGGGTTCTGCGCCAGTTCCCCAAGGCCCGCTTCGTTCTGATGTGCCGGGAGAGGGAGGATTCGATCCGTTCCCTGGTGCAGGTGAAGCAAGCGTTGGCTGATCTGGTCGGACTGCAGTCTGCTCCAGAGATGCGCATCCAGGTTGAGGAAACCGTGGCGTCTCACCGGCAGTTGCTGCAGGCCTTTGAGGCCTCCAGGTCCCTCATCCCAGCTGACCAGCTGCTGGAGCTCGATTACAACGATCTGGTGGAAACGCCTCTGCACACGGTGAAGCGGATTTACGACCACTTCCGTCTAACCGGCTGGGAGGAGGCGCAGGGTCACATTCAGGAGCGCATCACCCAGGCCCGCCACTACCGGGCGGCTGCCGTGCAGTTATCGGTCGAAGCTGAGCGGCGGTTGCAGGAGCTCCTCTCCCCATGAGTTCGGCCGTGTCACGACGCCAGCGTCTGCATGAGCTGCTGTTGGCTCTGGTTGCCCGGGAGGACGAGCTGCCGCTGTTGGAGGCCGATCGCCCCGATCTGGAGGGTGGCAGTGCCCCGGGGCTGTGGCTGGATCAGAACCGCCGCACGCTTCAGCGTTACCAGGCCTTGGTCCGCACCGCCGTGACCCTGGATGCCCTGTTGGATGCGGAGGACAATCCACGGGATTTCACCGCTGGCTGACACGTTTAAACCTGCCAACCTGGGGCGATCTGCAGCCCTGGCATGGCTCCACTCGGTCTCTCAACGTTGAAAGCGTTGCTGCGTCGCCGTGGGCTGTCGAACACCTGGACGGTTCCGGAAGCGAGCTGGAGCCGCCCATTCGGGTTGGGCTGGGATCAGCCCTACAGCGTTCGCTATCAGAGCAATCTCGACGACGGCCCCAACCACGGCATGCCCCTTGGGGGATTCGGCGCCGGTTGTTTCGGTCGTGCTCCGGATGGTCAGGTGAACCTCTGGCATCTCGATGGTGGAGAGCATTGGTTCGGGGTGCTGCCCGACTGCCAGTTCGCCCTGTTTGAAAGCGATGGGCAACGTCGGCGCGCCCATGCATTGGCGGTGAAGCCAAGCGCGGATGCCTCCTGTCCGGATGTCAGCGAACCTCTGCAGGCCTGGGATTGGTATCCGGCCAGCACGCCGGAGCACAGCACCGGTACCTATGCCGCCCGTTACCCGCTCAGCTGGACCCACTACGAGGGCGTGTTCGATGCCGAGGTGCGTTGTGAGGCGTTCAGCCCGATTCTCCCGGGCGACTACAGGCGGAGCAGTTATCCGGTGGCGGTGTTCGTCTGGACCCTGCGCAACCCCACCAGCCGGCCACTCGATCTGTCGCTGCTGCTCAGCTGGCGCAACACCACCGGTTGGTTCACCAACACCGATGCCTCGGCCGAGGTGCACTTCCGCGATGACGGCAGCCCGGAGCACAACTATGCCCCCGCCATCGGTGCCACCCGTGGCCAGCGCAATCTCTGGGTGGACGATGGCACCCTCCGAGGTGTCGTTCTGGATGGCAACGTCTCAACCCCGGTTGCCGAGGGACAGGGGCAGTGGTGCCTGGCCACAAACCAGCAGCCGGGAGTGACGATTGAACGCTGCAGTCGATGGAACCCCGCCGGTGATGGCGATGAGCTCTGGGGCAGCTTCAGTGCCGATGGTTCGATCCCCGACAGCAACAACGATCGCCGCAGCGGGTCGGATGACCCCCTGAGTGCAGCCCTGGCGGTGAAGTGCCGGCTGGCCCCTGGCGAAAGCCTGGACATTCCTGTAGTGATCAGTTGGGATTTGCCGGTCACGGCCTTTGCCAGCGGCACCCAGGCCCTGCGCCGCTACACCGACTTCTTCGGCAGCGATGGAAACAATGCCGCTGCCATCGCCTCTGAAGCCCTGCGGGACTGGGGCCAGTGGCGGCAGCAGATCGACGTCTGGCAGAAACCGGTTCTGGAGCGCCGCACCCTGCCAGAACCACTGCGCATGGCCTTGTTCAACGAGCTCTACGACCTCTGCAGCGGCGGAAGTCTCTGGACGGCGGCGTCCGCCGATGATCCCTACGGTCGCTTCGGTGTGCTCGAGTGCCTCGATTACGCCTGGTACGAAAGCCTGGACGTGCGTCTTTACGGCTCCCTGGCTCTTCTGCAGCTCTGGCCGGAGCTGGACAAGGCGGTGCTGCGCAGTTTCTCCCGGGCGATTTCCGCTGCGGATGGAACCCAGAGGCCGATCGGCTGGTATTTCACCCAGGGCAAGGGTCGTGTGGAGGCTGACCGGAAGGTGAAGGGTGCCACTCCCCATGATCTGGGAGCCCCGAATGAGCAGCCCTGGGATGCCACCAATTACACCGCCTATCAGGACTGCAACCTCTGGAAGGACCTGGCCAGTGACTTCGTGCTGCAGGTCTGGCGGACGTTCAAGTTGGCCCCGGGTGGTCAGGACGTTCGTTTTCTGGCGGAGTGCTGGCCGGCGGCGGTGGAGGCCCTGCGCTACCTCAAGAGATTCGACGTCAACGACGATGGTCTACCCGATAACGGCGGGGCTCCGGATCAGACCTTTGATGACTGGCCCCTGAAGGGAGTGAGCGCTTACTGCGGCGCCCTGTGGATCGCGGCCCTTGAGGCGGCTCTTGCAATCGCTCAGACCCTTCAGCTCGCCACCGGTCTGGAGACGTCCGCTGAACAGCGGGAATTCAGCAGTTGGCTGGAGCAATCGCGCAGCAACTTCGACAGGCTGCTCTGGAATGGCGAGTTCTACGACATCGACGCCGAAAGCGGTACGCCAGTGGTGATGGCAGACCAGCTGTGCGGTGACTTCTATGCCCGCTTGCTTGAGTTGCCCCCTGTGGTGAGCGAAGCGAACAGTCGCAGCACCTTGAAAGCCATCCGGGAGGCCTGTTTCGAGTCCTTCGAAGGAGGACGTCTCGGTGTGGCGAATGGTTTGCGACGCGATGGCACACCCTTGGATCCCAACGGCACCCATCCATTGGAGGTGTGGACCGGCATCAACTTTGGCATCGCCAGCTACTTCCGTCTGATGGGTGAGAGCCAGACGGCAGAAGCCATCTGTTCAGCTGTGGTGGATCAGGTGTACAGCGGTGGATTGCAGTTCCGCACACCGGAAGCCATCACCGCGGTGAACACCTTCCGGGCCTGTCACTATCTGCGGGCCATGGCCATCTGGGGGCTTTGGGCCACGGACACAGGTTGGCAGCGGATTCCGCTGGCTCCGGAGCGTTGAAGCGTTGAGCTCGGTGCTTCCCCGAACAGGTCGCGATAGTCCCTGGCGAAATGATTGCGGCTCTGGAAGCCGTAATGGCTGGCCACCTCCTGCACGGTTCGGCAGCCGATGATTGCTCGTTGATCGGGGTTTAGTAAAGCGTTCTGAACCTGTCCTAATCGGATGAGTTTGAGCAGGGCCATCGGTCCGATGCCGAACATCGAGCGGCAGTTGTGCACGATCGATGAGCGTGAGGCAAAGATCGTTGCCGTCAGATCCTCCAGACTGATCACTGTGGTGGGATTGGTCTGTCCCCACTTGATCAGGTGTTGCATCAGATCCGCTCGGTGGTTGAGCTCGCCGGTGCTGATTCGTTGGACGTTTCGCTGACTGAGCAGGTCCAGCAATTCCGCTTCAATCAATTCGCCCTGGAGTGGATCCTTGTTCCTGGGTAGAACCATCGTGGCCAAGCGATCAAAGCGTTCAGCCGAAAGCCGAGCCGAGTTTGTGCTGCCGATCAGATCCAACGCCTGGTGTTGCTGGGAGGCGAGTGCCAGATGTTCGATCCGGTCGTGCGAAACCAGGGCGATCTGCAGATGGGAGCCAGCGTGCAACTGGAAGAACACATCCTTCAGATCACTGCAGAAGCCGTGCATTGATCGTTGCGGCACCTCGTTGCCGCGCACCAGCGGTGTGTCGCCGCTGGTGTTGATGCAGAACGCCAGCCAGCCCGACCTGCGGTCACCTTCGAACACCAGCGACTGGTTGGTGGTGAGCGAGATCACTGGAACCAGACGTGAGCCTCACAGTTGAAATCGGCCTCTGAGAGCACCAGGACCCAGCTGACTGATTTCCAGGCCGTAGCCAATGGCTGCAAACAGAGCTTTAAGGGTTGCTGCTGAGTAAAACCACTGATCCATTGAGCCATTATTCGGATATCTGGCCACGGCACAAGGTTTGTTGTGAGAATTCACCAAAATCCATGTTGCTCGATGTGTCGTTTTTGTTGTTGCCTGATTGCTGCCTTAGTGGTTCTAGTGGCTCCGGCACGGGGTTGGGCGCAGGTGCATCAACACGAAACTGAGAATGGTGCACCAATCGTGCGCAGTCTTGAGAGCCTGCGCGACCTCGACTACGACAGCTGGCAAGCGGTGGCGTATCGCGAAGGAGCTCCGGGGCAGCCAGTGGTGCTGCGCATCGTCGGCTATCCCGGCAAGGTGCGGTTGGAGCATCCAGTGAGCCTTCAGGTGTTGGCCGGTCGGCGCGAGTGGGCTCTTGAAGACATCACCCTGAACAGTCCGGTTCTGGCGACCGATGGTCGTGAAGCGGCGGCGGAATTCGCCCTTGATCCCTTGCTTGACGATCTGAGCAACAACCGACCGCTGCGACTGGTGTTGCCGGGGGTGTTCAACGAATTGCCGGTTCCGCCCTATGTAGTGGGTGAGTGGCGGTCGCTGCAGATGGAACCCCTCAGCTGATGTGGGAGAAGTGGATGCGCCGGGCTCTCGAGCTGGCGGCTCTGGCGGAGGGGCGGACCAGCCCTAACCCCCTTGTGGGCGCTTTGGTTCTGGATCAGACGGGTCGTCTGGTGGGAGAGGGGTTCCACTCCCGCGCTGGTGAACCCCATGCTGAGGTCGGTGCCCTGGCCCAGGCGGGGGAGGCCGCGCGCGGCGGAACCCTGGTGGTCACCCTTGAACCCTGTTGCCACCACGGCCGCACCCCCCCTTGCAGTGAAGCCGTGATTCGTGCAGGGATCGCCAGGGTTGTTGTGGCGCTGAAGGATCCCGATCCCCGGGTGGCAGGCGGCGGTATCTCTCAGCTGCGTCAGGCCGGTGTCGAGGTGATTGCAGATGTCCTTCGCGAGGCGGCGGAAGAACAGAACCATGCCTTTCTGCACCGCCTGAAGACGGGACGTCCCTGGGGCGTCCTCAAGTGGGCCATGAGCCTGGACGGGCGCACGGCTTTACCGAATGGCCTCAGCCAGTGGATCAGCGGTCCTCCTGCCCGAGCCTGGGTGCACCGCCTCAGGGCCGGTTGTGACGCTGTGATCGTGGGTGGAGGCACCGTCCGTGCAGACGATCCTCTGCTGACCAGCCGTGGTCAGCGACTGCCGGAACCATTGCGAGTGGTGCTCAGTCGCAGTTTGGATTTACCCGAGAAGGCTCGTCTCTGGGATACAGGCCCTGCTCCCACCATGGTGGCCCATGGACCGGAATCCGCTGGGCGTTCTCTGGTTTGCGGGCCGGAGCGATTGCCGTTGGAGGAATGCGAACCAAAGGCTCTGATGCAGGCTCTGGCCCACCGTGGTTGCAACCGGGTGCTTTGGGAATGCGGCCCGAAGCTGGCCGCCATCGCCCTGCGCCAGGGTTGCATTCAGGAGGTTGCTGCTGTGGTGGCACCCAAGCTGATGGGCGGCATGGCGGCGCGAACGCCGCTGGGGGATCTGGGCCTGCAGCGGATGGAGGATGTGCCCACCGGCATGCTTCAGCAACCAATTGGAATCGGTGACGACTGGCTGATGCGGTTCCGGCTCCGTGCTTGCATCAACTTCAATAGATGACATTGCATGGCAGCTGACAAGGATCTGCTCAAGGAGGTCGCTCTCGAGCTCTGGAACACCACCAAGAAGCTCCGACCAGGCCTGCCGAAGGCCCCTCGCGCCCAATTGGTTCTCAAGGCGTTGCTGACGATCGGCGATATGCACGATCAGTTGGAGGCCTCGATGGTTCTGGGTTTGATCTCCGATCAGGAGCCCGATGATGAGCCCTCCTCTGAAGAGACCTCCAGCCAGAGTTCCTTGGATTCAGCTCCATCGGACAACAGTGATCGGAACAGCACCCGAGTTGTGCGCAAGCGTTCCGCCGCCAGTTGAAGCAGGTCTGCTCCGTTTGCTTCGAACCATGCGCACGCTCCTTTGGTTCGAAGAGTTGCAGCATTCGACGGGGAAGGGTTTTCAATCCAGAGCGATGGTTGATGGGAGGGTTTCTCCCCGGGACTCTCAGCCGATGGGTATTGGTTTCGCATCGGCAGCTGGACTGCAACTGGCCCTTATCCTTCTCCGGGAGTGAGGGTCAGACCCAGCTGTCTCCAGGCCTTATTCATTTGCTTGGCAGAGCTGAAGCATTTGAAGCTCCATGGCCTCCCCAGCAAAGCCAAGGTATTGAAGAGCTTTTTGGTCGCACAGGGAGCTCTTCCGATGGTGGTTGGATGTCATTCATCGGAGCTGGACTGCATCTGGCCCTCCCTCTGCGCAGGGTGGAGGGTCAGCCCCAGCTTGATCAAAACCGTTGCCGTTCCATGGATTGCTGGAACAGTGGTCTCAAACCCAGAAGATGTCCTATGAAAGGAACAGTCATTAATGATGAGGATGTCGAGCACGAATCAACAATGTGCATGCGAGCCCTGCGGCTGCACGGTGTCTCAAGAGAATTCCGTTGAGAAAGCTGGCAAGTTCTATTGCTCCCAGCCCTGTGCTGATGGCCATGCCGGGCAGGACAAGTGCTGCTCAAGCTGCGATTGCTGCTGAAGAAAGCTTTCGTCGCGTGGGGCTAGCAGGGGGGCTGAGGGGGCTCATCGGTAATATCTTCCTGAAATGTTTTTGAGGCTGAACTGCAAAAGCAGGAATGAATCAGCCGAATACACAACAACTTCGATCACTTCGGCTCTCTGCACTGGCTCGGGACCACAGTGCGGTGGCGGATATCAAAGCTTCGATCTCCGATGGTCCAGACAACCTGGTGAAGGAGCTAATGGAGACCCACGGTTGGCCTGCCCACGAGGCTCTCTGCGCAGTTCAACAGCTCCAGGAACAAGCCCTTCAAGACACAGCCGAGCAAGCTGCTGCCTGAAGCCTTGATCACCTGCAGGAAATCGGGTGACCTGGGGAGTTGGTTGCCTCAGGGTGCATGGTGTACTTGTGGGTGGTGGTTGAAACGCTCACGTGCTGGGGGATCGAGGGCCCAAGGGACTCTCCCCCATTTCATTTGGTGAAACAGGGATCGGCCTATCGCGGTGGTGGCCTCCCCTAGGTCGTCCTCTTTTAGAAGTTCCACGCATCTCGCCATATCGAGTTGGTCACCCCAGGGGATCGATCCGACACAAGGAAACAGCGCTCAGGATTCGATCGTGAAGGGCCCACTGGTGAATCCCAGGGCGTCGTCGTTGCAGTTCAGGCAGAGATCCACAGCCGCAACGAGCAGCAATCCACCCAGAACCAGGCAACGCGACCTCATGGGATGGCTGATCGAGCAACCCCTTGCGACCCTCACGACTTGAAGTAAGTGGATGTTTGACGCCAAGCCGAGGCTCGTGCACAGATGTCAAAGCGACCTAGATCTCTCAGTCAGCAGCAGAGGCAGTAACGGTAAAAACTTCATTAGTGAATCGAGACGAACGACTGAAACTCTTGGTTAAAAACTATTCGTCAAGACACATTCAGGCGATTAAGTGTATCAACTGGTCAACAAATAATTATCACTAAATAATTAAGTATTCCATGGAACATTGTTCAACCCGATCACGTGAGCTGAGATCTAAGCGTTTCCACCTATCCCCTCCATGGAACTCAATTTTCTTGGCAATAAATACATCGCAAGCAACGAGCCACAGGAAAAGCCAATAGTGAAGCTCAAATACATGGGCAAGGCTTACCAGGCATCAATGAGCGATGCCTCCCGTGGGCTGGCGGCTCTTACGTACCGCGGGGTGAGCTACTCCAAGTAGCTGTCGTGGATGGGTCGCCTCTAGGCAACCTTGTTGACTTATCTGAATTGAGTCTTTTAACCGATGGTCTGTCTCGCTCTCGCTTCTTATTAAGAGCAAAGCCTTCATCCAGTTATGGACACAATGTTTTTCGTTGGCATCAATGCGGGGCTTCTGGTTCTGCTTGTTTTTGGCCTCGTTTCAGCCAAGGACAAGATCAAGGCCGGTCGTAAAGAGATCATCTAATCAAGCATCACGCTCGATTCGCTGAAGCTATTGCGCTGGCTTGGGTTTTTGAGGTTATCAATAGTGCATGCGCAAATTTTTGCGCATAGTTGGGGCGTGGATTGCTCTTCTGTGCGTATGCGCCAGGTTTCAAGCTGCAGATCCAGCTGCTGGTGGAACAGGCATCGCCCCATCGCGGTGGTGGCTTCTCTCAGGTCGTATACCCCGAGCACCTCTACCTGGTTATGACGCGTCCGACGAGCACGATGAATATCCCAGCGAAAAGGATTCCCGTGATCGGCACAAACATTGCCGGGAGCCAGGCAGCGGCGTAATCACCGGTCATGAGTTTTCAGTTGCTGTCTCCACCATCGGCGAAGCAGGCCAAAAACACATCACTCAAATGATCGTCCCCGATTGATCCGGCAAACAAACAGAATCATTGCCATGCCTCGTTACCGCCCCAATCCACAGGACAACCCTGAAAAGCCTGGTGGTGAAGGCTGGCTCGTGAACGAACAGCAGCAGTTGGCTTGTCAGTTCAAGCCTGATTCGCCATCAGCCCATGGTCAGTGGGTGTCAGTGCGTACTTACAGCTGGATACCGCCCCGGTTGCCGGTGCCGCAGACACGAAGGCGGATGCTGCGCCATAACGCAGTTGAGGCCTGGCAAACGATGCTGAAGACTGGGTGGCAGAGGTGCCAGCCGCCAATGCATTGATCACCAGTTAAGGGATGTGCAAAAAGTGCATATCGCTCGATCTAGCGATGCTGTTTCAGAGCAGGAACTGCACAGTTGAGGAATGCGAAGCCCCGAAAAATCGCTCAATCGAGGGAGGTGTCAGGTTGCCTTTCCCGACCTATTCCCAGACAAGCGGAGCCACCAACGACAAAGACTCCGCCGCACCTACGACAACTGCTAAGCCTGTAAGTGCGCTTCAGTCATAACTGTCCTGATAGCGAAAGTGACGACTCAACTACTACCAAATACCAAGATGAATACGAGTAGACTCAAAGCCTTGAGCTTGCAGTATGAAACGTCTTCTGTATCTTGCCGCCATTCTATCGATAACGTGTCCTGTAAAGGCTCAAGTCAGAAATTATGGGCCCTTAATTCTGAATTTCAGCCAAGCTAAACAAATGGAAGGCTCAATCGTAGTCCCAGCCAAAAATTCTAAAGGCCAACCTCTTTATGTTGCTGCTTTTTGTGAAGAAAGGCTCTTTAATTTTACCGGCGCTGAATTTGAATGGAATGAATGGAGTAAGCCGGCAACGGTTCATGAGTCTAAAATTGTGGCTGACATATGTAATCAGATCTGAGTCGATTTCACGTCACAATTGGATTTAGCGAGCCGAGCATCCACGGAAATCGCAATCGTAATAATTACCATAATGATCTTGTAGTGTCATATCGTGAAGATAGCTGGTAATGACGTCATCAGAACGAAGCCTCTCGTATTCACTATTGTTATAGGTGTCAAGGCTGCCAAGTCGATCGCTGTTGTACCTGCCTAAGTAGATGTAATCAGCATTAGCTGCGGACGGGATGAGTAGTGCTGCAACGATAAGTAGAGGCTTTATGGATAGTGATTTCTCTACGTGGTAGCAGATAGATAGTTCTTTCTGCTGTTAATAATATAAGTTCCCAAAGCCTTCGGGGCCTTAGAGCCATCCGAGAACGGCGTGATAGTTCATGTAGAAACAAGAGAGGCTTCTTATAGAGGCTATTTTGGCATGGTTAATATTCTTTTTGTTCTCTATTTGTTTTTGATGATGGTTTTTCTCTCGTTATTTTTATTGGTTGTTTGCAGAATTTTCGGAACCTACCGAACTTCTTGGTAGTCACCCAATGCAAGTAAAAAGGCTTAAATCCTCAAGACGTGCAATCAGCAGACTTTAAATCTGCGGCACTGATCCAATCTATACTTGCTAAACCAGAATTGCACGATTTTTGCATTTAATTGCAGGATTATTCATATCTTAAAGTCAGTCTATTGTTTCATAGATTTTTCTGTGAAGTATTATTCGCGATGGCTCCTAGCCCAATCAACATCACTCATCCCTCTCTGTCTTGCCGAGCCAACCGCTTGACTAGTTGTCTCCCTTGATCAGCTCAGGCCAACGGTCCAGACATTTGCTGAAGTCAATATCCCGACGTTCCTCCTCGATGTTCTGATCACCATCCAAGAAGTCGTGGCAGGCCTCGAAATGCGTGTAGTTGATGTAGGGGTCAGCACCACACCCGTACTGAGCTTTGGCACACATGGGGTCCAGTGCCAAGCCAATGACGATGAGCAGCCACGAAAGCTTCAAAGCAGCCACCACCCCAGAAGGAAACCAATCACTAGGCCTTTCACCCAAACAAGGGCAGCCATCTGATATTCCGTCAGGCCGAGTTTCTTCTTGATCCAAAGGAAGGCCTGTTCATCAGCGAAGAGCATGGCGCGGATGGGGCGAATGATCCAGTCCATCACTGACCCACGAGCTGCAGATACTTAGCCACGTCGCCGC
>QCUJ01000022.1 GCA_003210795.1 Synechococcus sp. AG-679-B05
CAAGCTCAGACCTGGAACGGGGTACAGAAAGCCTTAATGTTCATGGGTCCAACGCGACGCATTGTGGTTTTGATTCGCTGGCTGCAATCCGGCCTCCGTCAGGAGGAAACTGTGCCACTCGCCAAGGCCCGACATCGTCGCCAGGAGTTGGAAGCACAGGGAGCAACTGTGTATTGGAGTGAAAGGCTGGTGCCCAGTCCGCTGAGCTGAGATCCTGGGACAGACGCATCCGCTGAGATGGATCGAGGTTTAATTTCGGCCTGCCTTGTTTCCTGTCTTATCGTTTGCAGCGGCTGCACGACAACAGCATTCAACGCAGACAGAACGAATGCAGAACTCGAACGATTGGATCTTCGGTTAAAACAACTGGAGCGTCGTCTTGGAACGGATTCAACCAGCGAGGACCCCAGTGATTCCAAAGAACCGGCTGGCCCCTTGCTGTCTCTCACCCTGCGACTTGGCACTGAAGACGACCGACTGCGGCTCTACTGGGCTGATGGACAGACCAGTGATCTGATCTGCACGGAAGAGGGCAAAACAACCTGGGCATGCGGTTAAGCAGCGGTGTTCCGCATCAACCTTCCATCAGTTTTTCAAGCGCCGCAATCCAATTCGGGAGCACTGGCCAGACTTCGCGCTGCGTGAGTGAAAGAGCAATCCGCTTCTCGGCATAGGCGGCCTCATTGATGAAGACCGGCATCAAATTCTCCGCATCATCCGGAACGTCAATCACCGACCCGTCAGGTCGCCGCATCAGAGGGGCACCCCCCTGAAGTGGACGCCAGTCGGTTCCCTGGCGGAGAGGATGCAGCAACGCCGATGGCTGACCATGCTCATCGCGAGGCAGGTCCAGACTTCTCAGATGCCGGTGAACCACCAGAGACTTGGGCTGAAGGCCAAGGCCTGAACGGGATTCGCTGATCACCTGCAGACAGGCTTCTAGGGCCAGCTGGGTCTGAATGACAACACGACTATCCAGGACAGCCTGAGGGACTGGACCCACCTCGATCACGAGACCACAAGGCCATCGCTCCACCAGGAAACCGGTCTGAGCAGCATCCGATTCATGGAGGTAAACCGGCAGACCCAGCAGACGTTGCACCCCCCCGGCAAGAGCCAGATCGGCAGGCCGCCGGCCATAGACCACCAAGGACGAACCCATTCCGGCAGTCGTGCTGTGCAAGTCCAGAGCCACTCGGCAAGGATTGAATCCAGCCGGACCATGGTCTTGTACGAGTTCCCGGGCTCGACGCAGCTCCACCTCCTGCCCATCACCGGCAAGCAGATCCGGCTGGAAACTTCGATTGAGGTCCCGATCCAGATAACGGGTCCCTGCTGCTCGAGCCTGGGGGTTACCAATCACGCGCCGGCAGGACAGTCCGGCGGTGTCGACCAAATCAGGTTGACGCTCCCATTGATCCAGCAACCAGGAGGCATTCAGCTCATTGCCATGGGTCCCGGCCACGACCAACACATCGAAGCTGGTCATCACAACGAGCCCGGATGACGTGACTGAAGCATGCGTTCGAGCAAAACTAAAGCGTCCGCATCAGCGTGATGGCAATCCCCCCGGCTCTGGTGAAGACAGCGCGCTGCGGCTGGAGCTGGCAATGGCAGCAGCTGATGGGAGGCCTGGGGCCAGCGGACAGCGATGGCAATTACCGTCGCCCGGCCGGCGACCACCCGTCGGCGGCCCTTCCAGTAAAACCGGTCGAGGGGCGACTCGCTGAAAACCGCTGCATTCTCATCCTGGGGCGCAGCTGCCCCTGGGCCCACCGGACGTGGCTGGTTCATACCGTGAGGCAATTGGGCGACAGCCTCAACCTGTTGATGGCGAAGGCCGATCACCAGGGAGGCCTATGGAAACTCGATCCGCCATGGCGGAACTGCAACACCCTGCTCGAGCTTTACCGCCACTGCGGCGCTTCCCCCTCATACCGAGCCACCGTTCCGGTATTGGTGGACCCGCTGGAACGACGCATTCTCGGAAACGAAAGCGCCCAGCTTGTGGAACTGCTCAACCTCTGGCCCGCTGCCGCTGCCGCACCTGACCTCGAGCCCGAAGACCTCAGATCAGCCATTTCTGACTGGCAGAAGCTTCTACAGACAGATGTGAATGACGGGGTCTACCGCTGCGGCTTTGCCAGAACCCAGGCGGCCTATGACCGTGCGGAGGCCGACTTGTTTAACGCGCTCGATCAGGTGGAGCACAGCCTCGGCAGCCACGGCCCCTGGCTCTGCGGGGATCGATTAACCCTGGCTGACCTGCGCTTGTTCCCCACATTGATCCGATGGGAAGCCGTGTATGACCCACTGTTCGGGTGCAGCCGTCAACCGCTATGGCAGCTGCCTAACATCTGGCGATGGCGGCAGCAACTGCTGGCCCTCCCCGGAGTTCTGGCCACCTGCGACTCCAAAGCCTGGAGGCACGACTACTTCGGTGCCTTGTTTCCCTTAAATCCAGGTGGGATCGTCCCCGCCGGGCCGGAGCTGAGCACACTTGTGAACAGTGGAGTTCCGACCACATGACCACGACGGATCAGCGATTCGAGGGCGTTTATGGCCCGTACGTCATCAATGAGATGGACCGCAGGGAAGTTCAGAACTATCGCTTCGCGCTGCTGTTAAGCGGTCTGTCGCTGCTCAGCGGCGTCCTGAACTGGTGGCTGATTGGAGCTCGGTGGGCATCGATCTGGGCCATCCCTTTCGCCTTGGGAGTTGGGCTGGCCCTCAAATGGATTCACATCTATTTGAAACCCCTGCATCAGCTGCTTCAGTTGTTTTGGCTGCTGGGCTGTCTCGGCTGGATTGCGCTGATCGCAACAAAGGGACTGCCTGCAAGCCTGCCGGCGATCGCCCAACAACCCCTCTGGCTACTGGCGATCGGCCCTCTTTTCGCAGCCTTGGCTGGAATCGGCTTCAAGGAATTCTTCTGCTTCCAACAACCGGAAGCCATTGGCCTAACCCTGCTTCTGCCTGTTGCACTCCTTGGCCGACTGTCGGGGCTGATGCCTGCCACCCCATGCCTCACGCTGATCGGTGTTTCCGCTGTTCTGCTGGTGCTGCTGGCCTGCCGAAAATTTGGCATCGCCGCCGCCGCTGACGTGGGCGATAAAAGCGTTTTCGCCTACCTGGAGAAGTCTAAAAAGTAAGCGTTACCAAGGAATCTCGACAAATTGCGATCCAAATCAGAAGCAAATCCCAGGAGGCTGGAATAGGATCAATCCCCTGAAATTTAATTTGTAGGTAACAGGTATAGCAAACAATTCACAAGTCCTGATCCTATTGATTCAGGCTGATTTCCCGACCAGAAGAGAAGAGCATCAGAACCACGGCCTGCAGACGTTATTTCATATCCCTGACGAGCCCTGGAGGGTCAGATCAACGGCCGCATCAAACACCCAGACAGGTGAGTCCGACGCCTCAACACGTCTGCGGACCACCCGAGTCAACGAAACGAGCCCTCGCTCGATGCCTCATTCACTTATTAGTTCCGACTCAACGCACCGAACCAGTACATCTGTTACCTGCGCAGCGACAAGAAACAACCGATCACCCTCGGGGCAGGCGGACCCAGCACCAGCAAAGTCTGGATCGCCTGAGTCATCAGTCTCACCGTCTGAGCTGCTCGAAGGAACGGTGCTGGCTCATGACTCCTGCTTGATCTCTAACCGCGCCACTTTTGCCAATGCCAGTCAAGCCGATACTGGAATGCTGACCAGAAAACACTGATCCGGATGCGGGGTGGACGAACCATCAAAGGGGGCAAAATCAATGGGATCGCCCTGATGCCTTGATGGCATCAATCAGATTGGTTTTGGCATTAAGGAGACGACCAACAATTCGCGTGGTTTCACCTTCCCCAACATTTAAATCAGAAAGCTCCTCGAATTTCTCTAAGAAAAGAGCATCAATCTCTTCGGAAAATCTTAAAAAATACTTTTCCAAAGCCTTCTTTTTGTCTTCACCATAGAGACGCTCTTCGGCCATTTTGACGGAAATCGCGGGTATTACAGCAGCATAATACTGGCATTCAGAAGCGGATAAAATCTAGACCTCCTTTTGAAAAACATGTATCGAACAGAAGCGTTACTAATCAAAACCCACGAAGCGCTTCAATTAAAGGACTAACCTCTGAAAAATTGAGACCTAACAGGGCTTAAGTCTCAAAGACCAACAACACCAAAAGGGAACACAAAGGACAACTCTGGAGAGACGTCCAGAGTTGTAACGAAAATATCGCGAACCATCGCTTCAAAGAAACCAAGAAGTCAGTGGCTATGCCCGCTGTGATCAATATCAGCAGGAGGATCACGCCAGATCACTCCTTCATGCGTCATCTCATGAACGTGATAGCCAAGATGAATAGCGCTTGCAGCGATCACAACAAGCGACGTGGTTTTAACCAAGTCAAAAACAACCGGAAGATAATCTTTCAATACTTCGCGAGGGGTTGGCATCTTTCCCAAGTAAAAGTCCATCACAAAGTAGTGACTGCACCTGCACTTTGTGTGAGCTGAAACAGAGTCGTAAAAAAGTGTCCATCTTCACAGATTTCAGCAACCTGGCGCAGGAATTGATGGGTGTCAGGCTGCTGATTGCCCTCGCCTAAAGCTTGAACAACTGACATCAGTCAACTGAAGAGGCCGGAACGTCGCAGTCATGCCTGCAGAAGACCCACGTGATCGATGCAAACCTTCCAACATCAAAGATCGGATCACGCTTCTTCACGCCCAAGCGAGGGCATGACGTTGCCCACCAATGGAGCATCCCCGATCAGATCAAAAGATACGTGGGGTTGTTCTCCATGCAATGGCATCCCACTCGCGCTGGAATCATCTTTGGTTTATACGAAGTTCAATCATGGTGGAAGCATTTTTCTCCGCAGCGATGGTTTGGTGTTTTGTTGTGATTTATCGAGAGCGATGGCCCAAGAGAGCCAGGAATTAACAAAACAACCGACCTTTCAAGATACTTCTAGTACAAATATCTAAAAACTGGGTATCGATATCTGAAGGCAGAAGCAGTGCCGACAGAATCCGTGAACCGCAAGCTTCGCAGTCAGCAATGGAAAAACAGACAACCGATACAGCGGCTGACACCAAGACGGTCTTCAGGAAACAAAGGACCCATGGACCGGCCTCATCAACAGCAACATTTGACATGCGAGAGCACGGCAGGATCAACACCCGATTTTTCAAATGCAAAGGTCTATTTGAAACCTAAAAGCCGACCAACCAGAGGGGAAAGCTTTCATACATTAGGGAAAAAAATAAAACGAACAGGCACGTATTCCTGGCTTATTGCTCAACATTTAACGCAGCAAAATGGTGCTTTAACTAGAAGAAATGAATTTCAAAAGAGGTATTGTTTTGATTTCTTTTAAACCAATCAGCGGTTTTTAAACAATTCATCAACACCGAAAAAATCTCATCTATCAAGCAAGTCCCATGACTCATCAATAGCTTGGTCAATGTGTTACCCCCAGACTGCCTCACTCAGCCCCTACCTGGTGCTCGCCCCGCTCTTCACATCCATGTTTGCTTACCTGGTCAGGTAATTGCCTGACACGCCGTCGTGAGCCTGATCAGCCTGGTGGGTGCAGCCAAGGACTTCGGAATCCGTACTCTGTTCGCCGATCTGGACCTCCATATCAGCGATGGGGAACGCCTTGGGCTGATCGGTCCGAATGGAGCCGGAAAATCGACCTTGCTGAAGGTGCTGGCGGGTGTTGAACCACTGGGTGATGGAGAACGCCGCTGCTCACCGCGACTGCGCGTTGAACTCGTCGGCCAGGACAGCCGAATCACGCCAGGGCTCACCGTTTTGGAACAGGTACTGGAAGGTTGCGGCGCCAAACGGGATTTGCTGCTGCGCTTCACCGCACTCAGCGATGCCATCGCCACTGCACCAGACAACGAAACTCTTCTGGCCGAGCTTGGAGAACTGAGTCAAAGGATGGATGAAGAAGAGGCCTGGAGCCTCGAACAACAGTGTCGTGAGGTGCTGCAAAAACTGGGAATCAGTGATCTGAATCGCCCTGTGGCGGATCTCTCAGGCGGCTATCGCAAACGGGTGGGGCTGGCGTCAGCACTGGTTGCATGCCCTGAAGTGCTCTTGCTGGATGAACCCACGAACCATTTAGACGCCGAGGCCGTGGAATGGCTCCAGAGCTGGCTCGACCGTTACCCGGGTGCCTTGGTGCTGGTGACCCATGACCGCTATGTCCTTGACCGGGTCACCAGCCGAATGGTGGAAGTGGATCAGGGACGGGCCCGCACCTATCAGGGGAACTACAGCACTTACCTGCAGCACAAAGCCGAAGAGGAAGCCTCCGAAGCCGCCTCAGCGGCCAAATTCAAGGGGGTCTTACGACGGGAACTGGCCTGGCTGCGACAAGGACCCAAGGCCCGCAGCACCAAACAGAAGGCCCGACTGCAGCGGATCGAAGCCATGCGAAATGAAAAACCGCTTCAGGCCAGAGGCAAGCTCGAAATGGCCAGTGTGAGCCGCCGGATCGGGAAGATGGTCATCGAAGCCGAAGGGGTCAGCGTGACCGCCGATGGCCAGGTGGAGGGGCGCTGCCTTCTCAAAGACTTCACCTACAGCTTCAGTCCAGAAGACCGGATCGGCATCATTGGGCCGAATGGAAGCGGTAAATCCACGCTGCTCGATCTCATCGCAGGCAGGCGGATGACCACGGCTGGAACCCTGGAACTCGGGGAGACCGTGCACATCGGCTACCTCGATCAGCACACCGAAGCCTTCAGTCAGGGGAAAGGGCTCGAGCGCAAGGTGATCGACTTCGTCGAGGAAGCCGCCTCACGGATCGACCTCGGCGGAGAGCAGGTCACAGCATCCCAACTGCTTGAACGATTTCTGTTTCCGCCTTCGCAGCAACACAGCCCACTGTCCAAGCTCTCAGGCGGGGAGCGGCGACGCCTCACATTGTGTCGAATGCTGATTCAGGCACCCAATGTGCTGTTGCTGGACGAACCCACCAACGATCTCGACGTCCAAACACTGAGCGTTCTCGAGGACTTCCTCGAAGACTTCCGTGGCTGCGTGATCGTTGTGTCCCACGACCGTTACTTTCTCGACCGCACTGTTGATCGACTGTTTTGCTTTGAGCAAGGCCAGCTGCAGCGATTTGAAGGCAACTACAGCAACTTCCTTGAGCAACAACGCCGTCAGGAACGGGAACGAGCCTCTCTGGAGCAGCAAGCCAGCAAAACAAAAAAGAGCGGCCTGAGGAAGGAAGCCTCCCCAGGCCAGCGGCGGCGCAGTTTTAAAGAGGGGAAGGAACTGGCTCAACTCGACGAGCAGCTCCCCGCACTCGAAGCGCGGCGGACCGGACTGGAGCAAGCACTGGCGGGTGATTGCAGCGACCGGACCCAGCTGAGCCTGGAACTGGCCGATCTGATCGCCGCCATCGAGCAGGCCGAAGAGCGCTGGTTGGAGCTAAGTGAACTTGAGGCTTAGGTGCAACACCAGGGGGCGATTCAGTAGCCACGACGACGAGCACGTAGCGCTCAGAAGCACATTGGTTTGTCTTTACGCCGACACGGCATCTCGAAACGGTTTGACAGTTCTAAAGTGGGCGATGGAAATAGCGGATCGCCATGAAATCCATCGACGAGCACATCCAAAAGGACCAGTCAGAAATCGAGGAGGCCAAGGCTGCAGGTGACGCCGCGAAAGTGCGCCACCTCGAGAGTGAACTAAATGCTTTGAAGGAATACAAAGAGCACAACCCCGGCGACAAGCACGACCCCACCTCATTGGAGCTTCACTGCGACGCCAATCCCGAAGCGGACGAATGCCGCGTTTACGACGATTGAGCTAACGGCCCGCTGCGTGACGTGTGCCGGGTTCAGCGAGTGAGTCCGGCCTTGATTGCTCCAGGCTCAATACTCCTCGTCATATTCGGAGGGGCTTCCGGTCAGGCTGCAGACGACGGCTTCCTCGCTGCGCATGGGTTGAACAGCAGCAATCGGTCGCCCCATTCGTTTCAGAACCTTGATGTCTTCAGGGGTCTGGCAGCGGGCAATCATCTGGCCCTGAGGATCGAAACAGGTGTAGAAGGTCATGGTCACGACTCCACAGACGGGTCTGTTTCCGTTATGGCTGCTGAAGCCCGGCACCACAAGTGATCGTGTGCCGGCACACACCAATCGATCAAACCCCGAGTTCACTCCAGATCCGCTCCAGAAGTGCATCCAGATTGGTGCCCATTGCCGCTGAGATGCAAAGAGGCGCAACGCCACTGGCCTTGGCCAGCTCGTCCATGAGTTGAGGGAGTTCATCTTCAAAACGCAGCTCCTGCTTGTTCAGCACCAGCAAACGGGGACGTTCCACCAATCCATGGCCGTAGGCCTCAAGCTCCTTCTCAACGGTGCGCAGGTCATCGAGCGGGTCCTCAGCACCGGCATCCACCAGGTGAATCAGCAGTCGGGTGCGTTCGATGTGGCGCAGGAAGTCATGGCCAAGACCCGCCCCCTGGGCTGCACCAGCGATCAAACCGGGTATGTCGGCAAACACCGTTCCATCTCCACTGGGACGACGGACGACCCCCAGGTTGGGGATCAAGGTGGTGAAGGGATAGTCGGCGATTTTTGGACGCGCTGCCGAGAGAACGGCGATCAACGTGCTCTTGCCGGCATTGGGGAGACCAATGATGCCAACCTCGGCCAGGAGCTTCAGCTCCAACTGGATCGGCCATTCCTCTCCATCTCTGCCTTCCGTGAACTTTTCGGGGGCCCGGTTTCGATTGCTGAGGTAATGCGCATTGCCAAGCCCGCCACGACCACCGAACGCAACGGTGAGTGTTTGACCAGGATCGGTCAGGTCCCCCATCAGGATGCCGGTTGTGAGGTGACGCACCTCTGTTCCACAGGGAACCTTGATCACCAGGTCGCGGCCTGAGGCACCGGTGCACTTGTTTGGACCGCCGCGGCGACCATCGTCGGCAGCGAACAGGCGTTTGTACTTGAAATCGAGCAGTGTTTGAAGGTTGCTGTCCGCCTCCAGGACAACGGGCCCGCCCTGACCACCATCTCCACCAGAGGGCCCACCTGCGGGCACGTACTTCTCTCTGCGGAACGCTGCAATGCCATCGCCACCGCGACCGCCCCGCACCGTGATCCGCGCCTGATCGATGAACTGCACGGCGCTGCCGGATGGATCCAACCAGCAACCCTAGGATTCAGCCGCTGCAGCACTGCCGTTGGCCGGCATTCAGTTCGAAGCTCTGAGCAAGACCTACCCAGGTCGGCGTGGATCAGACCCCGTGGAGGTTCTCGAATCCCTAGATCTGACAATCGAAGACGGGGAATTCCTGGTACTCGTGGGTCCATCCGGATGTGGCAAAAGCACCCTTTTGCGCCTCCTGGCTGGCCTTGAGTCTCCGACGGGCGGTGAAATCCGAATCGGCCGCCGCCCCGTGAGCAAGGTCCGCCCGGGGAAGCGGAATGTGGCCATGGTGTTTCAGAGCTATGCCCTCTATCCCCACCTGAGCATTCGAGAGAACCTCAGCTTCGGGCTGCGGCGAAGCCAGACCCGAACCGCTCTGCAGCAACTGCAGGATCAGCTGCACCGATTCAGCGGCAGCCTGCCAGCCCCATTGCGGATTCGCTCCCGCCGCGAGCAACATATTGAGCAGAGGATCGCCACGGTGGCGAAAGCGCTGGAGCTGACACCTCTTCTGGACCGCAGACCCAAGGAGCTTTCGGGCGGCCAGAAGCAACGGGTGGCCTTGGGCCGCGCCATGGCCCGCGAACCCGCGGTGTTTCTGATGGACGAACCACTCAGCAACCTCGATGCCAAGTTGCGCAACAGCACCCGAACCCGAATTGTTGAGCTGCAACGGGAGCTTGGAACAACAACGGTTTACGTCACCCACGATCAGGTGGAGGCGATGACCATGGGCCATCGGATTGCTGTGCTCAATCAGGGGAAGTTGCAGCAGCTCGGCACCCCGATGCAGCTTTACCGCTGGCCCGCAAATCTGTTTGTGGCCCAGTTCATTGGCAGCCCGCCCATGGCACTCCTGCCTGTGACTGTCGGAGCAGCTTCAACGCTTCAGTTCGGCCCCCATCGCCTGGCCGTGGATGGGCTGATGGCAGAAGCTCTGCGAGGAAGGGATGGCGAACAACTCACGGCAGGGCTCAGGCCGGAGAGCTGGCGGGTCGCCCCTGCAACCAACCGAAATCTGGCCGCAACCCTGAGCCACAGCGAGGTGCTGGGCAATGAACAGGTGCTCACATGTCAACTACAGGAGGGGAATCACCTGGTTCAGGTGCGCACCTCCCCAGACCATGACTGGCGTCCTGGACAGACCCTGCATCTGGAGCCAGACCCCAGCGGCTGGAAACTGTTTAACAGCACAGGTGAGGCCATTGGCCCTGGTCAGCAGGAGGACGCGGGACCGAGTCTTCCGAACCTGAACTGAAGACGGTTCTTCAGCGAACCCAGACCACACTGCAACCGGGGCCACCATCGGCCTGATCCGCATCGACCACCCGCTCCACGTAAGGCACGGTGTCCAGCCATGCCTTTAATCCGCGTTTGAGCTTGCCGGTGCCGATGCCGTGAATCACCCACACCGGTCCATGGGCATGACGCAATTGCTCTTCCAAGGCGGCTTCAGCCTCATGCACTCGCATGCCACGCACATCCAGGGTGTTGCGGCTGTTGCGCACCTGTGCTCCGCCAATACCCCCTGCACGGGCTTGCACCTTCACCACTGGTTTCGGTGGCGGCTCCGCCTTACGGCCGTCCAGACTCTCCACACCCGTGAGGTCAATCGTTGTCCGCATCACGCCACAACGCACGGTGAGCTGCAGACCGTCGTCGCTGATGGCCAACACCTCTGCCGCCTTGCCGAGAGCCAGCAGTCGGATCCTGTCGCCAACGGCAGGCATCCAACCAGGGCGAGGCTGACGCCGTTCCGGAGTTGGACGGTGACTGTCTTCCAGTTTTCGTAATCGCTGCCCAGCCCTGCGAGCAGTCTCTCCATCGGCCCGGTCGTCCCTCAATCGTCGGATGAGGGAACGCACTTCTTTCTGACCATCTCGAATCGAGCGTTCCAGCCGCTGGCGCCCCTGTTCCTGCCGAACCTCGGATTGCTGCTTCTGCTTTTCCCAGCGCTGCAGTAACTCATCGTGCAGCAGCTCTGTGCGCGCCAACAAAGCAGCAGCATCTTCAGCGGCGGACTGTTGACGTTGGCGTTGCTCCTCGAGACCGCGGATCACACTGTTGACCTCCCCCTCCGCTGCTGGTGCCAGCAGCTCCTGGGCCTGATTGAGCACGTCGGGGTCAAGCCCAAGACGGGAGGCAATCGCCAAAGCATTGCTGCGCCCGGGGATACCCCAAAGCAGGTCGTAGGTCGGCGAAAGGGTCTCAGCGTTGAAGGCCACCGAAGCATTCTCGAACCGCGAGTCGCTGTATTTGAGAGCCTTCAACTCACCGAAATGCGTGGTGGCGATCGTGAGTCGGGCGCGGTCGGCGAGAGCCTTGAGCAAGGCGGATGCGAGAGCTGTTCCCTCACTAGGATCCGTGCCAGCCCCTACCTCATCCAGCAACACGAGGGCCGGGGCAGGTCCAGAAGCGAGAGCAGACAAGATGCGACCGATGCGCTTCACATGACCGCTGAAGGTGGACAGGCTCTGCTGGAGCGACTGCTCATCTCCGATATCCGCCAAAATCTGGGCGCACCAGGGCAATGAAGGCTGACCGGAGCAGGGGAGCAACATTCCGGCCCGGGCCATCAGCGCTGCCAGACCGATGCTTTTCAGCGTGACCGTTTTTCCACCCGTATTCGGGCCGGTGATCGCCACCACCCGCAGGCTGGATGACACATCAACGCTGATCGGCACCACGGTAGGTCCGCCCGCCTTTTTCTGTTGCCAGATCAGCAAGGGATGGCGGAGCTCGCGCAACAGGAATGACGCATCAGGATTGTCGTTCAACTCAGGGGGAACACCACCGAGCCAGCGGCCGTAACGACCACGCGCCAAGGCAAGATCCAACTGCAGCAGCACCAGCACCAGCTGAGCGAGGGTCGGCTCCTCCTCCGCAACATGCCCACTGAGTTCGGCCAGCACCTTGCGCTCCTCATCGCGGATGCGGGCTTCCAGATCCACCAACCTGTTGCCGATGCTGAGCACCGAACGGGGCTCGACGAACAGCGTGCTCCCCGAAGCCGAACTGTCATGCACCTGTCCTGGCACTTGGCTGACGGCACCGGCCTTCACCGCCAGCACCGGCCGGCCATGGCGTTCGGCGATCACCGTGTCTTGCAGAACCGTGCCAAGCCGCCGGAGCATCTCCTGCAGCTTGTCTCGACGCTCCTGACGAAGCCCCTGCCACTGCTGGCGAAGAACGGCGAGCGGAGCACTGGCCCGGTCGGCAACACGACCGCCTTCCTCGAGAGCGAACTTCAGTCGCTGCTCAAGCTCAGGCAGCGTCACCATGCTCTCTATCAGAGCAGTGCAAACCGGACGCAAGTCCGGTTGATCGATCTGCCTGCGCAAGCGCCGCGCTGCGGCGAGGGTTTCAGCCACTCCCAGGAGCTCTTCCCCAGATGCGACACCTCCTTTACTGCAGCGCAGCAGCACTGGACGCAGATCCACCACACCGCGAAAACTCAGTCCCCCTTCACTGAGGTCATCAAGAACCACCATCTCCACGGTTTCGGCGAGTCGCTGGCTGCTCGCCGCGAGTGAGACCGGGAGTTCAAGCGTCCGAGCAGCGTCACGTCCCATACGTGTGCTGGTGAAGTCGCTGAGGTGCTGGCACACCAACGGCCACTCGAGAAGCTCGAGGGTTTCCTGCCAGGCCTGGTCATCCAGGCACCGTTCCGTTGCAGGTTCAGTTGCAGTTGGAAGGAATGCCACCGGGGGGTTCATAAAGCATCTCCAGCCAGTTGCCCTCTGGATCTCTCAAATAGAAAGAGGCGGTGCCATCACGATGGTCGTGGACAGCCCCGACACGGATGCCGTCGGCCTCCAACCGGTCGTGAACCAGATCAACGTCTTCGCGATTTTTGAAGTGAAAGGCGAAGTGAGGGCCGGCGGTTTTATATCCCGGTCCGAGCAAGGCCAGACCATCCCGACCTTCTCCAGCTTCCAGATAGCACCAGTCGTCAGCCTTCCAGACCAGGCGCATGCCCAGCCCGGTGTAAAAAACAACGGCTCTGTCGACATCCTCAACACGGATGGCGACATGGCCGAGACGACTGACGCTGCCCATCAATTCAAGCCTCCTTCAACCAGGCTGCGGCATCGCAGGCGTGATACGTGAGGATCAGATCGGCACCGGCACGCTTAAAGCTCAGCAGGGTTTCCAGCACCACAGATTTTTCATCGATCCAACCCCGTTCCGCCGCAGCCTTCACCATCGAGTACTCCCCGCTCACGTTGTAGGCAGCGATCGGAAGCTCCGACTCCTCACGCAGACGGTGAATGATGTCGAGATAAGCCAGGCCAGGCTTGACCATCATGATGTCGGCACCTTCCTGCTCATCCAGCTGGGCTTCAGTAATCGCTTCCCGCGCATTGGCAGGATCCATCTGATAAGTGTCCTTGTTTTTGGGAATTGGTTTGTTTCCTGCATCCCTAGGAGCTGAATCAAGCGCCTCGCGAAAGGGTCCGTAGTAGGCCGAAGAGTATTTAGCGGTGTAGCTGATTATCCCCACGTGCTCGAAGCCGGCATCGTCGAGAGCTTCGCGGATGGCGCCAACACGACCGTCCATCATGTCGCTGGGACCGATCAGATCAGCGCCGGCATCGGCCTGAACCACAGCCTGGCGGCATAGCAGCTCGATGGTTTCATCATTCATGACGACACCGTCCTCACTCACGATGCCGTCATGGCCATCACAGTTGTAAGGATCAAGAGCAACGTCCGTCATGATCGCCATCTCAGGCACCATCTTTTTGATCTGACGAATCGCACGGGGGATTAATCCCTCAGGGTTGAAGCATTCAGCACCGTCCTCGGTTTTGAGGGAGTCAGAGACTTTTGGAAACAGCACGATGCAACGCACTCCCAGGTCCCAAGCTCGCTGCACTTCTCCTGTGAGAGCCGCAAGACTCCAGCGACTTGCCCCAGGCATCGCGCCGATCGGTTGAACATCATCCCCCTCGTGCACGAACAGGGGATAAATGAAATCGGCGGCGGAGAGGCTGTGCTCGCGCACCATGGAGCGGAGAGCCGGTGTGCGGCGCAGGCGCCGAGGGCGATAGGTGAGCTCCATCAAGTCCGTTGAGCAGGGAGAGATCGTACGGCCCGTGAGCTAGAGAGCGGCGGATCGCAACCAGCCATGGCGTGGGTTTTCTGAGCGCTGTCGCCTGAGCTGCTCAAGAAGTTGCTGCTCTTCCGAGCTCCATGAAGAAGGCATGACCAAAGCCAGGGTCAACAGCAGATCGCCCCGACCTCCCTTGGCCTGCCAACCCTTGTTCTTCAGTCGAAGGCTTTTACCCGGCGCGGTGCCTGCTGGGATCGCAACCTGGGCTTCGCCATCGGGCGTCATCACAGTGACGGTGGCACCCAAAGCAAGTTCATCCAGGCTGACGGGAAGATCCGCCTTGAGCTGATCACCTTCGAGTCGCCAAACCGGATGGTCCTTGACACTGAGATTTAAGTAAAGATCGCCCCGTCGACCCGTGCCGGGCTGAAGATTTCCCTTGCCCTTCAACCGAAGACGCGAACCATTTTTCACACCAGGTGGAATGCGAACCTGCACGCGCTCGTTGTTGACCGACAAGTTCCGTTCACTACCGCGGAACGCCTCCGCGAAACTGACATTGACGGTGGCTTCCGCATCCAGATTCACAGGGGCTCGAGATCCTGTTCCACCCCTGGGGAAACCTCCTGGAAATCCTCCACCCGGAAAACCACTGCTCTGAAAACCACTAGCTCCTCCAGGCCCTCCAAACCGACCGAGGAGATCGTTAATGAAGTCGTCGAAATTGCCATAACGGCCAAAGTCAACATCCATCCCTGGGACATCACCACCCATTCCCCCGGCCTGGTTCCAGTACTGACCGAACTGCTCGTACTTACGGCGTTTGTCCGGATCGGAAAGGACCTCATAGGCCTCACTCACTTCCTTGAAGCGGGCTTCGGCGGATGCATCTCCGGGATTGACATCCGGGTGGTATTGACGCGCCAGCTTCCGAAATGCGCGTTTGATGGCGTCTGAATCAGCAGCGCGATCCACACCCAGCACCTGGAAATAGTCCTTGTATCCGCTGCCGGCCATGTCATTGAATTCACATTTTCATTGTCTCAGCGTTGTTCCACTTTGCTGTGGGTTCCCCATGGAGGGAAGCCCGTACGAGAAGGGAGTCCTAGCGTTTCAACAACGTGTTGATTCGCTTCAAGGTGAACCGCTTAACGGCTCTGGTTGTCGGGCTCGGCACATTGTTTGTAATTGGAAACGCTGGAGTTCTCGGCCAACCCAGCAGCCACTCAGCGTCAAGGCCCAGCACCATTCGCTTGGCCCAACACCTCAAGGCGATTGGCGTTCGGTTCTACGGCTCGTGGACCTGCCCGGCGTGCAAACGCCAATTGAATCTGTTCGGACTGAATGACATTGATGCGGTTCCCTATGTCGAGTGCCACAAACCGGAGCAATATCCCGACCAAGCCCAGCTCTGTCGGAACGCTGATTTGAGGGTTTATCCCACCTGGGAGCTGAGCGATGGATCACGGCTGGAAGGCGTGCAATCCCTGGAAACCCTGCGGCGTTGGAGCGGGTTGAATTAACCATGGCCCTCATCCACGGGCTGCACTTCAGAAATCTCCGTGGAGATCTTCTCGGAGGTCTTACAGCGGCCGTCGTGGCCCTGCCCCTCGCACTGGCCTTCGGCAACGCAGCCCTTGGACCCGGAGGTGCCATCTACGGGCTTTACGGAGCTGTTGCCGCAGGATTTATCGCGGCGTTGTTTGGAGGAACTCCTGCTCAGGTCAGCGGTCCAACAGGTCCGATGAGTGTCACCGTTGCCGGAGTGGTATCGAGCCTCGCGGCCGTCGGTGTTTCACGCGATCTGGCCTCTGGAGAGATGCTTCCCCTCGTGATGGCAGCAGTGGTCATCGGAGGTCTGTTAGAGGCATTGCTTGGAATATTCCGCCTGGGTCGATACATCACACTCGTCCCTTATTCGGTGGTCTCGGGCTTCATGTCAGGCATCGGGGTCATCATCCTGATCCTGCAAATTGGCCCCTTTGTTGGCATCGCCACCCGCGGCGGAGTGATGGCCAATATCGGGATGTTGCTGGACTCGTCCTCACCCAACCTGGCTGCTGTGGCTGTAGGCAGCATGACGTTGGCCGTGGTGTTTCTTACTCCTGCACGCATACGTCAGTGGGTGCCATCACCGTTGCTGGCATTGCTGATCGTGACGCCACTGTCACTGTTGCTGTTCAACGACGACCGACTCAGAGAATTCGGGGTCGAACCGTTGGCAAGGATTGGCAGTATTCCGGAAGGAGGGCTGCGGCCAGTGCTGCCCAACTTCAGCGAACACTGGCAGACATTGTTGAAGGCAGGTGCGGTACTGGCTCTGCTGGGAGCGATCGACTCCCTGCTCACGTCTCTGGTCGCCGACAACCTCACACAAACCAACCACAACTCAAACCGAGAATTAATTGGCCAGGGGCTCGCCAATGCCTGCTCAGGGTTCGTATCAGGCCTGCCGGCAGCAGGGGCAACGATGCGAACCGTAATCAACATCCAATCGGGAGGTCAAACACCGATCTCCGGCATGACCCACTCCGTTGTTCTGCTGCTCGTTCTGGTGGGTGCTGGTCCAATGGCCGCAACGATTCCCACCGCACTGCTTGCCGGAATCTTGATCAAGGTCGGTCTCGACATCATCGACTGGGGCTTCTTATTGCGAGCTCACAGACTCTCAGCCAAGACAGCAGCGCTGATGTATGCCGTCCTGTTGATGACGGTGTTTTGGGACTTGATTTGGGGAGTCCTTGTTGGCATGTTCATCGCCAACTTGCTCACAGTCGACGGAATCACCCAAAGCCAGCTCCAGTGGATGGACGACGACAATCATCCTCACGCTCAAAGCCAAGAAGCAAAACATCTAAGCCAGGAAGAACAAAGCATCATCGAAGCCTGTGGCAACAGACTGATGTTGTTTCGACTGCGCGGACCGATGAGCTTCGGAGCAGCAAGGGGAATCAATTCCCGCGTGGCACAACTTCATAACTATGAAGCCTTGCTTTTAGACATCAGCGAAGTACCAAGAATGGGAGTGACAGCTGCTCTTGCCGTGGAGCGGATGATTCAGGAAGCGGAGTCACAGGGGCGAATCGCCGTCGTAGCCGGTGCCAACCAACAGCTGACCAAACGCCTTCAACGATTCGGAGTGAACAAGGTGATGCCAGACCGACTGCAAGCCCTGCAATACACACAAAAGAAACTCGGGCATAGCGAGGAAAATTAATCCGTCAAGTATGTGGGCAAAACAGAACGAAATAGGGGTTGTTGCCCGGACAAGACGGATGGCTGCTATCCAAGGAATGTCCGATTCGGACCAATAGGGAAATACCAGCGACGGGGACTCCTGTCTCAAACATCGCAATCCCTCGCAAACTACGTTTAACTGTCCTGATATGACGATCAGCCCCGCTTCGTCGAGAACCTCATTAAGAGGCAATCCACTAGAGCCAAAAGGAACAGAGCTGCGTCGTTTTCAAGGTTCTCCGCACCCGTTTGGAAGTACGGTTGAACGCGATGGCGTCAATTTCTCGCTGTACAGCAGCAGCGCCACTGGGGTGCAATTGCTGATTTTCAATAAACCTGACGACTTAGAACCAAGTCGAGTCGTCGATCTGGATAGTGGTCCAAACAGAAGTTTCAACATTTGGCACACATTTATTGAAGGCGTCAAACCCGGAATGGGGTATGCGTACCGTGTTGATGGGCCCAGGGAACCCTGGAATGGACACCGATTCAATCCAGAAAAGGTTCTTGTAGATCCCTATTCCAAAGGCAACTGCTTAAGCCTCTGGGATCGAGGCGCCTCATGCGTTCCAGGGGACAACCTGCACAAAAGCATGCGCAGTGTTGTCGTTGATACATCGACATATGACTGGGAAGGGGATGAACCACTCAAACTTCCCATGGCGGAAACTATTGTCTACGAAATGCACGTAGGCGGGTTTACAAAAAGTCCCACAAGTGGAGTGAAGAATCCAGGAACATATCTTGGGCTGATTGAAAAGATTCCATACCTTAAGAAGCTCGGAATCACGGCAGTCGAACTACTGCCAATCTGCAGCTTTGACCATACTGATGTCACTAAGGTGCATGAAGGGCGGACCTTGGTGAATTACTGGGGTTACAGCACGATGGGGTACTTCGCACCACATCAAGGTTATTGCGTCAGCCAGGACACAAGCCAACACATCAATGAATTTCGGGACATGGTGAAAGCCCTGCACAAGGCAGGGATCGAAGTCATTCTCGACGTCGTCTACAACCATACAGACGAAGGAAATCACCAAGGCCCGACATTCAGCTTCAAGGGTATTGACAATGTTTCTTACTACTACCTAACAGGTGCCGATGGAAGCAAAGAATTTTATTACGACTACACAGGCTGCGGGAACACATTCAACTGCAATCATCCTGTTGGCGAAAAACTAATTATCGATTCACTGCGCTTCTGGGTTGAGGAAATGCACGTCGATGGATTCAGATTTGACGAGGGATCTGTTCTTAGCCGTGGTGAAGACGGCGCCCCAATGGAACATCCTCCTGTGATCTGGTCCATTGAACTGGACGACCTTCTCGGCCAATCGAAAGTCATCGCCGAAGCCTGGGATGCAGCCGGTTTATATCAAATTGGCGGATTCCCAGGAGCACGCTGGGCTGAATGGAACGGGAAATATAGAGACTGCATCCGCAATTTCGTTAAGGGCGAGCCAGGCATTATCGGAGAAGTGGCGGGACGAATCACCGGAAGCGCAGACCTCTATCAGGATCGACATCACGAACCAACGAACAGCGTAAATTTCATCACCGCTCACGATGGCTTTACGTTGTACGACCTAACCGCATACAACGAAAAACACAACTGGGCAAACGGCGAAGGCAATAACGATGGAATTGACGACAATTGCAGCTGGAATTGTGGCGCTGAAGGCGAAACCGAAGACCAATGGATCAACGATCTACGCAAACGCCAGATCAAGAACTTTGCCACAATTCATATGCTATCAATGGGTGTACCCATGATGGTTGCGGGTGATGAATTCATGCGGAGTCAGGGAGGAAATAACAATACTTACTGCCATGACAACGAATTGAATTGGTTCAACTGGGATGACATCGGATCAACTCGGAGTAAAGAGATGATTCGCTTCTGGTCGATGGTGATGGAGAAAAGAAAAAGGTTTATCAACCACTTCAAAGGGCGATATTTCACTGGAGCAATAAATAAATATGGGCTTTACGATGTTTCTTGGCATGGAACAAAGCTGAATCAACCTGGATGGGATGACCCTGATGCGAGGTGTCTTGGGATGACACTCGGAGATACAGCGGAAGATACCGATCAGACAGGCAATATTCATGTGATGTTCAACATGTATTGGGAGGGCGTTAAGTTTGAGATACCGGAGATCAAAGGGTTGAACTGGTATCGAGTCATCGACACATCTCTCAACTCCCCCAATGACATTGCTGAACCTGAAAAACAAATCGCTATCAATGAAAACAGCTATGTCGTGACAGGTCGCAGCATTGTTGTACTCACATCGAGAGCAACAAGCTAAAACCAATCCTCTATTCACCAAAAACCAAAACCTTTCATAGTCAAAATGACCTCACAAAATCAACTCGACTTCCCCTTCTCAGACCTAATCGCTGGCTACATCAGAAGTGTTTCTTATCCAGAGACTTTTGACTGCAAAGGCGAGGTCGAATTAGAAACATCCGATGGTCGGATGTTTACTGTAAAGATCACAGATGCTGCATATGCAGAACTCGTCAGGAACCTTGGCGAGCCATTCCAAATGGCACCAGACCTAAACCATATTCTCGTCAAAGATCGATTCATCCATGTCTACGGCCTGTTTTATCCAGAAAGCGACCGGCTGAAGTTTGAAGCCAAACACCTCTTGCTATTTGGACGAGGAAACGACCTTCGCTTTGAAGAACAAAATTGGTGGATTCACCAAATCCAACAACTTTTGAACTTCTATCTGGAAGCTCAATTCCAAGTTGTTGAAGGTGAGAAAATCGACTTCAAGAAGTTCAGAACTGATCTGAGTGCAGAAGGGAAGAAACAAGACGGAGTTCAAAATCTCGACACCATTTCGAGGTTGATCTACGGATTCGCCACCGCATATATGATGACTGGCGACGAACGCGCCCTCGAGGCCGCCGTCAACGGTACAGAATATATGCAAAGGCATTTCAGACACCAAAACAAGAGTGAAGGAATTTGTTATTGGTACAGCCAAATTGATATTCAACACAATGGCAGTGTTCGCAAATATATGGGATCCACCGCTGGTGGTGATGAAGGCGGCAATGCTATTCCCTGCTATGAACAAATTTATGCCCTGGCAGGCCCAACTCAAACCTGGCGGCTGACAGGTGGTGATGGTATTCGCCACGACATAGATAACACAATCGCATTCCTAAACCGCTACTACAAAGATCATGGTCCATATGGAGGCTATTACTCCCACGTTGACCCTGTCACTTTTGATGCCAAGGCAGAGTCACTCGGTGTTAACAAAGCGAAGAAGAATTGGAACTCTGTAGGTGACCATGCTCCGGCATATCTGATCAACCTTTATCTTGCAACTGGCGAAGAAAATTACGCCAAGTTCCTCGAAGATACATTCGATACTATCTGCGATCACTTCCCCGATTACGGATACAGTCCCTTTATGAACGAGAAGTTCTTTGATGACTGGACGCACGATCTGAATTGGGGCATTCATCAAGCAAGATGTGTTGTGGGTCACAACCTCAAAGTGGCTTGGAACTTAACTCGGATGCACAGCTTGATGCCCAAGGAGAGCTACAAGACGTTTGCTCACCAAATTGCAGATGCCATTCCTGCTGCAGGCTGTGATAACCAGCGAGGTGGCTGGTACGACATGATGGAAAGAACGCTGAAAGATGGCGAAGAAAACTACCGTCGCGTTTGGCACGATCGCAAAGCCTGGTGGCAACAGGAACAAGGCATCCTCGCTTACTACATCATGGCTGGCGTCTATGACGACAAGCCTGAATATCTGAGTTTTGCACGTGAAGGCTCTGCCTTCTACAACGGCTGGTTCCTCGACTACGAGTCAGGCGGCATTTACTTCAACGTATTGGCCAACGGGCAACCCTATGCGCTTGGCTCAGAACGTGGCAAAGGCAGTCACTCCATGGCTGGCTATCACTCTTTCGAGCTTTGCTTCCTAGCTGCGATCTATTCGAATCTGTTGGTGAACAAGCAGCCGATGGACTTTTACTTCAAACCTGATCCTCAGGGCTGGCCTGACAACAAACTTCGGGTTGCTCCTGATTTACTTCCCAAGGGCAGCGTTGAACTTTCCGAAGTCTGGATTGACGATAAAAATTACACCGATTTCGACAAGGAAAATATGATCGTGAATCTTCCTGCGTCTGACAAGTCTCTACGTGTTCGAGTACGAATCGAACCTGCAGGACTTGGCTTTAGTGCAGATTTGATCAATTTCGACAATGGAATCGCTCAGTTCGCACTTGATGGAGACCTCTCGAAACAAAATCTACCTCTCTTCAAAAGAGAGTTGGAAAAACTCGGTGGGGTGCAAGGAATTGTGCTTGACATGACCAACCTGAAAACTGTCGACGACACTGGCTGGAACTACCTCTTGTTCACTGCGCAACAGCGTGGAGCATCGTTCTCCGTTAAACTGAAAGGATTGAATCCAGAAGTCTCCGAAGGACTAAAGGAGGCAGAACTTGGCGAAGAGTTTGAAGTTATCTGATTGTCTATTTAAATAACCAAAATAGACAATTTCACTATACTGGAGATGCCCTTTAACGGCGTCTCCTTTTTTATTCGCTTTCAAACCCTTAATGGCTGCCAACACTTCACTTCACAAAACCCTTGAGGAGTTCACTCAAGAAGGGAAAAGCCTGCTTAGCCAAGGGCGATCAAAGGAGCTCCTAAAAAACTTTGAATACAAATTCAAACCCCACAGCTGGCCCAAGCTTCCGCCTCAGCTGATGTTTAGCATTGGCGAGATCGCTATACAGAATAATTCTTGGCAACTTGCAGCCAATGTACTGAGACAATTGCACAAAAACGATTCTAAAACACCTGCTCTATCCTTACCCTTCAGTGAAGCTCTTATTCAACTAGGGATGCTCAAAGAAGCAGAAGCTGTTCTTCAATCCTCTTTAAACTCATATCCACATGATCCTTCACTAATTACAAATCTAGCAAATATCAAGTCAGAATTGGGTGATTATCGACAAGCGGAACTACTTTATCGAAAAGTTATTGCAAGTAGACCACGCGAATTTCTCGGTAATTACAACCTCGCAGGTTTTTTGGCAATGCTGGGGCGCGAAGAAGAAGCCCTTCAGTACTACAAAATTTGTCTTCAAATCGTCCCCCATGCACCAGAAGCCTTACAACGATTAGAACAACTAGAGCGGAGAAAAAACCCACAGGAAAAAAGAGAAGGCGAATCAAATAATTTGCAAGATATATATCAATCAATCGAGAATCTTGAATGGGAGAGGGCTACGAGCAAACTGAACAACTGCAAAAGCGATCTAGATTTGGTTCGCTGGCACAGCGCTGTTCTCGAACTACCTGTAAGCTATCAAAATAAAATTAGCGACCAACATCTATATAATCCCAAAATTCAAGTTAAATGCAGAGATCTTTTCGATGCCAATAATCCATTGCTAAATGAACTTGCTAATTATATCAGACAAGATCCGAGTCTTATATGGAATCGGGCGGGCAAACCCACTCGTCTAGGATCACAATCACATGAAATACTTGCCAGTCGTGGCCGATCAACAGCTATCGATGAATTAATTGATAGACTTACTGTAATAATCCAATCATTCGACAAACAATATCTCGAATCTCTTACCGGAGCATGGGCTAAACCATTAAAACTGAGTGGCTGGGCAGTCGTACTCGCTAAAGGTGGTTATCAAAAACGTCACATTCATCCTGAAGCTCGCTTGAGTGGTGTTTTTTACGTCAAAATTCCCAATGTCCAGGAACAAGCAACCCATGGTAATTGCGGAGATCTTTGCTTTTTTGGGGCGCAAAATCAAAAGGCTCTGATCGTTACTCCAAAAGATGGCATGGCAGTTTTCTTCCCAAGTTATCTGCCGCACTGCACTATTCCACTAAACGGCGATTCAGAGCGAATCTGCATTGCCTTCAATGTAGAATAAATAATCAGATCAACAGGCGGCAACGAAAAACACCAAGAAGATATTTTCTTCTTGGTGTTAAAATCAATCGAGATTAAATTAAACGCTGATCAATTTCAGCAAGTCATCAGAGGCAAATACATCGCGAGTGAAAGTGAGTTGTTCACTCTTGTAGTAACAGCCACCACGGTGCCCTCGGCGAACCCAACAAACACTGCCTTTGGCAATTTGCTCATGAGTTTGATCGTCCAGACAAATCCACTCGAAATGAGTAAATTCACCCCAAAACTGAACAATAGGCCAAACCATTGTGACATTCGGTTGAGCGATGATTGCCCACCAGTGCTTTTCGCGCTTCTGCTGCTCAGTGGTGCCATGATATGGACCGTCCTGACAGTGGTAGACCAAGTCAGGCCGATATTCCTTTGTCAAAAGATCGCCTCGTCCCTGGCGAAGTGCTTCACAATGTGTCGGCCAAAATTCCTTATTTTCAGCCTCAATCTGCTCGAGAGTGTAATCAGGACCAATGGACGGGAGTGTTGCTTCTTTAAGGTCGCCGATCTCGTCAGAACGCTGGATCAGCTGAGCTTTCAGCTCATCACTTACAAGTCCTGGCCGAGAATAATCAGCAGCTAGGCCCTCATAATAATTGCGGCGTGCCATAGAACAAATGCAAAAAGTTAGTTGGGAAGCTAGAGACTCCTTAAGGCTTAACCCTAGTTCTCCTGATCAAAAATTAGCCCTACAGAGCAAAGCGTCAAGCGAAAAAAACCAAAGGATTTACTAGGCCAACTTTGTGTAATATTTATCAGCAAAGCCTGCTTGCCAGCTCGCCAATATCTTGCTTTGCTAACATGAAAAACCGCTATGCAGTAAAGCTGCTTTCCCGATAGTCCCGCCAGCTTTCTTTGCCTATAGTTCAAATAAGCCTGACAGGCTCAAGTTTTTTATAGTTCCTAGCCATGCTTCTCCCAGCTCACGGTGAATCCAAAGGGAAGATCGGTGTCTTCATCGAAGATCACTTCGACATGACGGAATACCGCATATTCAACAAAAGATTTCCTGCGGCAGGATTCGACCTTGAATACATCACCAACCTTTGGAACTGCCCAACCCTGCAGTTCGGTTCAAATCCTGATAACGGCTGGGTCGAAGAACACATCACCGTTTCCAAAGATGTCAAAGACGTAAATCCTACGGATTACAAGGGATTTCTTCTGATTGGCGCCTATGCGACAGATCGCATGCGCTATTCAGTCAAGCCTGAGAAAGGGAAGCCCAATGATGCACCAGCTGTTGAGCTTTTGCGTAAAATCAACAATACCGCCGGCGTGAAAGTCGGCACTATTTGTCACTCTCTTTGGCTGCTCTGTGCAGATCGAAGTCTTTTAGAGGGGAAGAAAGTAACCTGTGCTCACAATATTATCTGTGATGTTGAGAACGCAGGGGGTGATGTGCAGTATGGCGATGATGGCACTGTTGGCAGTGTTGTGGATGGCGACCTAATCACGGCTAAGCATCCTGCTTTCACCGATGAACTAATCGATCTATTTATCAAGGCAATTGAGGAGTCCTGAAATCAGTCAAAAGAAGCATTAATCTACCGTCTAACGCCTCACATCTCAAGATAAATCGTGGGGCGTTCTCTGAAACATAACTCCCTTAGAATGCATCCGAACATCCTCCGGATTCTGAAGGTTTCCCA
>QCUJ01000023.1 GCA_003210795.1 Synechococcus sp. AG-679-B05
GGGGCCATAGCTCAGCTGGTAGAGCACCTGCATGGCATGCAGGGGGTCAGGAGTTCGAGTCTCCTTGGCTCCATTTTTGAAACCCTTGCAATGCAAGGGTTTTCTAGTTTTTGGATTGCTTTTCATCCCCTGTCTCAAGACAGGGTGAGACAGGGCCCATACCGGTTTGATTGCTATTGAACCCGGTGCTTCGTTTGAATCATTCCCTCGGTGGCCTCGATCGATTGCTAGCAAAGTCGTTCGAGCCCTGAACGGTTCAGGATTTACAAACTATTTATCCCTCGTTTGGGGGATGCCTTGAGTTGTCCACTCAGTCATCCTTGGCCAATGGAATATTTGCCAGATGAGCGAGGTCGACTCCGGGGTGCCTTCTGGGTTGGATGAACTGCTGGGTTCGATCCGCTCTGGTGAATCTCCTGTCCCCAAGAAGCGGGGACGCAAGAAGAAGGAAGCACCCGCCAAGGACTTCAAGGCAGTGCTCTGGGCATCAGCGGACAAACTCCGTGCCCAGATGGATGCCGCCGAATACAAGCATCTGGTTCTGGGTCTGATCTTCCTCAAATACATCTCCGACACCTTCGTGGAGCAGCAGCAGAAGGTGCTGGCGACGGTGAGCAATCCAGAGTCCGACTACTACCTGGGCGATGACCCATCAGATCACCAGGAAGCACTGGAAGATCGGGACTACTACACCCAGGAGAACGTGTTCTGGGTGCCTACTGATGCCCGCTGGGAATCGCTGAGGAACCAGGCAAAGCAACCCGACATCGGGCAATTAATCGACAGGGCACTGGTTGCCATTGAGAACGAAAACCCCACGCTTCGGGGGAAGTTGGACAAGCGGTTTGGTGCTGCCCAACTGGAACCAGGGCGGATGGGTGAACTGGTGGACCTCATTTCCACCATCGGGTTTGGCGAAGGGAAGAAGTCAGGCGATGTCCTGGGCGAGGTCTACGAGTATTTCCTTGGTCAGTTCGCCAGTGCCGAGGGCAAGAAGGGCGGACAGTTCTATACGCCTGCCCATGTGGTGAAGACCCTGGTTGCTGTGCTGGCACCTCATAAGGGTCGGGTTTATGACCCCTGCTGTGGATCGGGCGGCATGTTCGTCCAGAGCGAGCGGTTCGTCGAAAGTCACGGCGGGCGACGTGATGACATCTCCATCTATGGACAGGAGAGCAACCCCACCACCTGGCGGTTGGCAGCGATGAACCTGGCGATCCGTGGGTTTGCTGCTGACCTCGGACAGGAACCTGCTGACACCTTTGCCAGGGACCAGCACCCCGACCAGAAGTTCGACTACATCCTTGCCAACCCCCCGTTCAACATCTCGGACTGGGGCGGGGAGAGATACGACAGCGACCCTCGCTGGACCTTTGGGCGTCCTCCTGCTGGGAATGCCAACTACGCCTGGTTACAACACATGCTCTGGAAACTTCGCCCTGGTGGTGAAGCGGGCGTGGTGCTTGCCAATGGGTCGATGAGTTCCAACCAAAGCGGTGAGGGGCAGATCCGTGAGTCGATGGTTCGGGGTGATGTGGTTGAGGTAATGGTGGCGCTGCCTGGGCAGTTGTTTCTCAACACCCAGATTCCTGTCTGCCTTTGGTTTTTGACCAACGACAAGACCCAACGTGGTCGGGACAGACGAGGGGAGACCTTGTTCATCGATGCCCGCCAGATGGGGTCGATGGTCAGTCGTGTGGAGCGGATGCTCACCGATGACGACATCGCCAAGGTCGCTGGCACGGTTCATGCCTGGCGTGGTGATGGAGAGGTCGAGACCCCTTACGAGGATGTCTCTGGGTTCTGCTACTCCGCCAAGTTCGACGAGATCGAGAAAAATGGTTTTGTGCTGACTCCTGGTCGCTATGTGGGAGCAGCAGATCAGGAAGAAGATGATGAACCCTTTGATCAAAAGATGAAACGTCTCACTGCTCTGCTCAAGCAGCAGCAGGAAGAAGGGATGAAGTTAGACCAGCAGATTTCCGAGAATCTGAGGAGGATTGGATATGAAAACTGAATGGCAGACAGTAAAGGTTTCAGATGCCTGCGAATTCGTTGTTGATTGTGTAAACAAAACAGCGCCTCTTTCAGCATCAGTCACGCCCTACAAGATGATCAGAACGAGTCATATAAAAAATGGTTTTATAAGGTTGACGGATGAAAAGTGTGTCTCCGAAGAGACATACAAAAAGTGGACCAGAAGAGCGTCCCTTGAGCATGGAGATGTTCTTTTAACAAGAGAAGCGCCGCTTGGTTCTGTGGCAATGGTAAGAGACGAAAAAAATCACTTTTTAGGGCAAAGGATCGTTCAATACAGGTCAAATCCGAGAGTGCTTGATTCTTTGTATTTGCTCTACACCTTTTTGTCCCCTGCTTTACAATCACAGTTCAACTCATATGGCGGAACGGGATCAACCGTCGATCACATACGTGTCCCCGACTGCCTTGAGTTTGAGATCCCTTTGCCTCCTCTCGTAGATCAAAAGGCGATTGCTCATGTCCTGGGCACGCTCGACGAAAAAATCGAACTAGACCGAAAGACCAGAGAAACCCTTGAAGGCACAGCGAATGCGCTGTTCAAGTCCTGGTTCGTGAATTTTGATCCAGTTAGAGCAAAGGCAGAAGGGCGACCGACTGGACTGCCTAATGAGATCAGCGAGTTGTTCCCAGATTCGTTTGAGGATTCGGAACTGGGAGAGATTCCGAGTGGGTGGTCTTTGATGCCACTCGATAAGATCGCTAATTATCTAAATGGACTGGCACTCCAGAAGTTTCCGCCTAAGGGCGACCATACTGATTTACCCGTCATCAAGATTGCTCAACTCAGGAAAGGAGACGCCCTCGAATCAGGCAAGTGCTCGAATGAATTGAGTGTCGAATACGTAATCAAAGATGGAGACATTCTCTTCTCTTGGTCAGGTTCATTGCTTGTAGATGTTTGGGTTGGCGGAATTGGCGCTTTAAATCAGCATCTTTTCAAAGTGACTTCGCAGATCTTTGAAAAATGGTTTTACTACTTGTGGACAAAGTATTATCTCGAAGAGTTCCAGGCGATCGCTCAAAGCAAGGCGACCACCATGGGGCACATCCAGAGGAAGCACTTGTCTGAAGCATTAGTGCTTGTTCCTCCACCAGAAGTTCTGGAATGGATGAATTCGGTCTTTTCTCCTCTCTTGAATCGCCAGATCCAGGGGCGACTTGAATCCAGAACTCTTTCTTCAATCCGTGATGCCCTCCTCCCCCGCCTCATCTCAGGTGAACTAAGAGTCCCTGATGTCGAGAAGATGCTTGAGGAGGTAGGTGTCTGATGGCATTCATCTCAGAAGACGATCTGGAGCAGATGTCCCTGGGTTGGTTCCAGGAGATCGGATACACCTTCATCCACGGACCACTGCTCGCTCCTGATGGGGAGACCCCAGAACGGGATGACTTCCGCCAGGTGCTGCTCACAGGTCGTCTTCGGTCAGCACTGACGAAACTCAATCCAGGGGTGCCAGCGGCAACCATCGAGTCCGCAGTGCTTCAACTGGCGAACCCCAATACCCCAGGTCTGCTGCCATCCAATCGTCAGTTCCATCGCTGGATGACCACGGGTCTGCCCATTACCTACATGGATGGGAACCAAGAGGTCGGTATCCGCCTAAGGGTGATTGGGTTTGACGACCCCAAATCCAACGATTGGTTGGTGGTGAACCAGTTGGCAATCCAGGGTCCGAAACACAACCGACGTCCTGATGTTGTCGTTTACCTGAACGGTCTGCCGATAGCAGTCCTGGAACTGAAGAACCCTGCTGACGAGAAGGCAGACATCTGGGCAGCGTTCAACCAACTCCAGACCTACAAGGACAACATCCCCGACCTGTTCACCTCCAACGTGCTGATGGTGATCAGTGATGGCACCTATGCCCGTGTGGGGTCTTTATCTGCTTCCAAGGAACGTTTCCAGCAGTGGCGGGTGATCGATGCCGAGCAGGACCTGGACCCTCTGGGCAAGTTCCGTGAACTGGAGACGTTGATCCGTGGTCTCTTCGATCAGAAGCGACTTCTCGACTTCATCCGCTACTTCTGCCTGTTCGAGGACGACGGAAAGATCATCAAGAAGATCGCTGCCTATCACCAGTTCCACGCCGTAAGGGCAGCAGTGGAGCGGGTGGCAGAAGCAAGCAAACCAGGAGGTGACCGAAAAGGTGGCGTGGTCTGGCACACCCAAGGTGCTGGCAAGAGTATTGAGATGGCATGTCTGGCGGGAAAGTTGCTCACCGACCAACGCCTCCAGAACCCAACCCTGGTGATGGTCACTGACCGCCAGGACCTCGATGGTCAGTTGTTTGGTGTCTTCGCTGGAGCAGGGGATCTGTTGGGCGATAACCCTCAACAGGCAGACAGCAGACAGGAACTACGAGACCTGCTCGCCAACCGACCCAGCGGCGGAATCATCTTCACCACGATCCAGAAGTTCGGCACCGAAGAGGGTGAGGACAAGTTTCCAACCCTGAGCGATCGCCACAACGTCGTGGTCATCTGTGATGAGGCACACAGGACCCAATACGGATTTAAAGGTCGCCTCGACACCAAGACGGGCGAGATCAAATACGGACTGGCGAAGGCATTAAGAGATGCCCTGCCCGAGGCAACCTTCCTTGCCTTCACGGGAACACCCATCTCCCAAGACGACCGTGACACCCAGGCGGTCTTTGGGCATTACGTCTCCGTCTACGACATCCAGCAGGCAGTGGAAGACGGTGCCACGGTGCCGATCTATTACGAGTCCCGACTGGCGAAGTTGGGGTTGAAGGAGAGCGTCCTCTCTGGCGTCGACGACCAAGTTGATGAACTCTTCAGCGACGAGGACGACATCCCTGCTGCTGAACGAGCGAAAAGTCGTTGGGCAGCACTGGAGGCACTGGTGGGTGCTGAACCTCGCTTGAAGCAGGTGGCAGCGGATCTGGTCTCTCATCACGAGCAGAGATCCAAGACCCAACCAGGCAAGGCAATGGTTGTGGCGATGAGTCGGGACATCTGTGCCCGTCTCTATGACGCCATCGTTGCTCTACGACCTGAGTGGCACGACCCCGACACCAGCAAAGGTGCCATCAAAGTCGTGATGACGGCATCGGCATCAGACGAACCCCATCTCCAACCTCACCACACCAGCAAGCAGCAAAAGAAAGACCTGGAGAAGCGGTTCAAGGACCCTGCCGATCCCTTGAAGATCGTGATCGTCAGGGACATGTGGTTAACGGGATTCGATGCCCCGTGTATGGCGACCATGTATGTCGACAAACCCATGAAGGGGGCGAACCTTGCTCAGGCAATCGCCCGTGTGAACAGGGTTTTCAAGGACAAACCAGGTGGTCTGATCGTCGATTACATCGGCATCGCTCCCCAACTCAAAGAGGCACTGGCGACTTACACAGCGGCAAAGGGCAAGGGCAAACCAACGCTCGATACCAGTGAGGCGGTTCGGATCCTTAAGGAGCAACTCCAAATCGCCAAGGACATCCTTCACCCCGTCGATTGGAGCGGGTTCAGGGAGAAGGGCAAAGCACTTGAACTGATCTCCAACTGCCTTGACCACATCCTTGGCATTGCTGATGGCAAGCAGCGTTTCTGTGACACCGTTCTGAAGGTCACCAAGGCATTCGCCCTCTGTGGCACCACTGAAGAAGCAATGGCAGTCACTGAAGAGGTGGCGTTCCTTCAGGCAGTAAGAGCACCCCTGATCAAGGGAGATGGAAGCGGGTCAGGTGACCCCATTGATGTGAACTACAAACTTCAGCAACTGCTGTCTGAGTCGCTGGTGGCAGAGGGCGTCATGGATGTCTTCAAGGTTGCTGGCCTGAAGAACCCCGACATCAGCATCATGTCGGAGCAGTTCTTGGCAGAGGTCGCCAAGATTCCCCAGAAGAACCTGGCAGTGGAACTACTTCAGCGTCTGATCAAGGACGAACTGAAGACCAAGTTCAAGACCAATGTCGTCAAGCAGAAGCGGTTCAGTGAATTGCTGACGGCATCTCTCACCAAATATTCCAACCGTGCTGTTGAGGCGGCACAGGTGATCGCTGAACTGATCGAGATGGCGAAGAAGTTCCGAGAGGAGCTGGAACGTGGCATTGCTCTTGGTCTGACCGATGCCGAGGTTGCCTTCTACGACGCCCTGGCGAACAACCCATCAGCACAGGAACTGATGAAGGAAGACGTGCTGGCAACAATTGCCAGAGAACTGGCGGAAACCCTTCGGAACAACGTGACCATTGACTGGCAGAACAGAGAGTCCGTCAGAGCAAGGTTGCGCCTTTTGATCAGGACAAAACTCAGGAGATACAAGTACCCACCTGATCAACAGGAGAACGCCATCGACTTAGTGCTTCAGCAAGCAGAGGTGCTTGGAGAGGACCTGGTGAAGGCGGCATGAGGGACTACTACCGAGTGATGCTGGGTAGAGGCAGCATGTATGCCGATGTCTGTCGCCAACAGGGTTTTATCGGCGCTGGGTTCGACATCAAGCAAGACCTGAGCAACTCTCTCCCAGAAAATTGGCGTGAGTTCAACCAGGAATTCATCCCTATCTTTTTGGAGGTGAATCCGAGTAAGAGCAAGATCGCAGCAGGTCTCAGTTGTGGTGCTCTCTGGACGATCTCAAAGGGGATACAGGTGGGCGACATCGTGTTGTCACCAAATGGGCAGGGGCGTTATTTAGTTGGCGAAGTAACGGGTGAATACCGCTTCGTCGCTGGCAGCGACCAACCGCATCAGCGGTCTGTTTCCTGGCATGAGGAACTTGTTGATCGATCCGACATGAGCGACTCGCTGCGGCACTCGGCAGGATCGATTGGAACCGTCAGCAATATCTCCAAATACAGGGAGGAGTTAGAGCATCTGATCAAAGGAGAGGCGAAGCCCCAGGTACTCGTCAGTCAGGACCCAACGGTTGAGGACGCCACTGTTTTCGCTTTGGAGAAGCACCTTGAGGACTTTCTGGTTGCCAACTGGACCAGCACGCCTCTTGGCAAAACCCATGACCTCTATGAAACGGAGGAGTCGAGTGGGCAGCAGTTCCCTACTGATACAGGTCCGATTGACCTACTCGCCATCAGTAAGGACAAGAAGGAGTTGCTTGTCGTCGAACTGAAGAGGGGACGTGCCAGCGATGCGGTGGTCGGGCAAATCCAGCGATACATGGGTTACGTCAAAGAGGACGTAGCCGAAGACCACCAACGAGTGCGTGGAGTGATCATCGCTTTGGACGATGACAAGCGGATCAGAAGAGCACTACAGGTTGCTCAAGGCATCGAGTTCTATCGCTACGAGGTCAAGTTCAACCTCATCCCTGCCTCTTGATTCAATATTGTTGGAGAACAGAGTGGAAAGAACATTATTGACAACTTCAAAATCTATCAGTTTAATAAATATTTTTTAACTCCGACGTACTTTAAGAATGCAGGATTTCTTCTGGCGATAATCTCCTTCTATGAGAGCAATAGTTGTTTCCAGGGCAAAGGAAGTTGCTTTGGCTTCCTCTCCCGTCAAATTAAAGTTGCTTGGATTCAGGATTCTTTTTTGTCAGTTTCTAAATTTGATACGTCAATCAGGTCAATGTCTTCGGCTTTTTTGCGGGTCAGTTCTTCTAGCAAAATGCCTGCCATTGATGATCCTGCACCAAGAACAACCCATAAGGGCACCCCTACAGCGGTTCCAAGAGCAGCAATTCCTGCACCTTGGCCACCAAAAAATGCTAACCCGGCCGCTGCGCCGCCAAGCCCAAAACGAGCCGCAGTACTTCTGTCATCCCATGCAACTTTTTTAAGTTTTCTGGTAATTATTTTTGCTGCAGAGATAGCCGCCTTGCTTTGTAGTGTGAGAGATATTGCTTTCTTCGCTTTTTCTAGCTTCCCCGTATTTAATTCTTTCAAGGCCAGTAGTTCTTCCGCCCATTTAGAAAGAATGAGCCTATCTTCTGGGGTTGAGTTTTGGACGATCATTAATGCAACTTCTCTTTCGCTGTTGCCGTCTTGTTGTGTTGTGTCTAGTTCTTTGCTCATGAGGTCAGTTGTTTTATGATTTGGATAAGTGCTTTTTTGGAAAAACTCTCAAGTGGGGGAGGTGGTGGTGTGATTCCATTCTTTTTTAGTTCTTTGCAAAGCTCAGGCTTTTTTAACTTGGAATAACCCTTGATCTTGTTTTCTCTGCATAGTTTTTTGAGTGTAGATACTGTTTGCTTCTCAAAGCTTCCTCCGCCAAGGAGTAGATCAAGTTGACCTCGGCCTTTGAGTGCATCATTCGGTTGTATAGGTGCGCTGGCTTTGCGAAGCTCGTTGTCTATTTCACGGAGTGCTCTCGCGTCAGACTGAGCGATTTCTTTGAGATTTGCTTTTAATGCCTCAGCTATTTTCCCCATTGTCAGCCTCAAGTTGATTTTTTATTTGGTTCTGTTTTTGAACTAGTATTTCAAGCTTTTCTTTGGATCTCGTCCAGCGATTTATAAATCTGATTACAGATTTAACAAGTCTGCCTATAAAAGTGCCGCCTTGGTATGATCTTCGCCCTAGTTGATAAGCGCCAAATTCATTTACGAGATCGTCTCCCGCATCTTCTAGGTCACCTATGACGTCAGTGACGATTTGGAGCATTTCATAGGCCTCTGTTCTTACTGAGGCTTCTTTTTCCGCAATTGCTCTAATACGGCTCTCAAGTTGTGTGATGGCTTCCCTTCCCCTTTGAGCTTGCCCCTTGTACTGGCCTCTGCTGACCATGAGGCTCCGGTAGCACTGCCTCAGATCCAAGTAAGCGGCCTCTAGTGCTTCACGCTCCAGGTCGCTTACTTCTGAAGGGAAGGCGCTGGTGGTGGGTAGAGCTTTTGGCATATGCAAGCAGTCTCGTCTCTGTCTCGTGAATCGTTGCCGATTATACCTGCTTTTGCTTAAAATCCAGTTGTTGCAAGGCTTTTCGGGAAAAACTGCCCTGTTTGTATAAATCTCAGTAGAGACAGCGGAGAGTTGATGGTGAGACTTATGTCCACATCTGCAGTCTCATCACGGTGAAGACCTGCATGGCATGCAGGGGGTCAGGAGTTCGAGTCTCCTTGGCTCCATTCTTCAAAAAGCCAATCCAGTACTGGTATTTGAGCGGTCCACGCGGGCCGCTTTTTTAGTGTAAAACGGCTAAATATCATTTTTTGTGCGCCAAACTGTGCGTCAAATGCTGGTAAATGACTCCTTGGGCGCAAAATGTTGGTGCAAATTAGTTACCAGAGCTGTTCTGGGGCAAATGACCCATTCAACATTTTTACGCATGGAGAGCCGTCAAATACGAGCACTACGACAAGGCCGTTCCGCTCCGCGATCTATTTGACCTGATGGGTCATGACAGCAGAACGCATCTCAAGCATTACGGCGCTTGGACCAGCGACAGGGACAAGAAGGATTCAGAAGTTCGCGCTGTTGGCACACTGATGAAAGCCAACTCGCAGACCTCATGAAAAGGACGCTCCTATTAGTAGGCACCCTGGTGTCCTTCGGCATGAACGTTCAAGCACAGGAGTTTGATGTGCGTGAAATAGTTAGAAGTTGTAAAGAGAATGTCAGCAATTTGAGCTGGCAAATGGCATACGCAAAAGGGAAATTTCACGCCCAAGAATTTCAAACAGCCTTAAATCGCAAAGACTGGAACGAAGAAGAAAAGTATTATCTTGATACATCCCAATACACATCAAGGCATGGCATTGACGGAATAACAAGACGTGCTGAAATACTTATTGGGAGGATGTACGCAAAAATGGATAATAAGCCTTACAGCATAAGGTCAAAGACCTATGCTTGCCTTATGGGTGAATTTCAAATCTACGAATCACAGGCCTGGTCGGGGGTCCACCAAGGATTCATTGAACATCTTTCAGATGAGCTGAATAGCCTCTACTTCTCTCTTCCAACACAGTAATCGCAACTCATCATACTGCTTAAGTAACTGAGATGTCGCCCTTTCCAAGCTTCGATCTGAATCGTTAAAATATTAAATAAGGACTGCATAAGCAGCTCCTATTGACCGTGCTAAGTCGACCAGGAAACGTAAAGTTGTCTGGTTGAAGTTTCTATAATTTCACCATTTGTAGGGTGTGGAAGAGTGATGAACAATAATTCTTAGATTTCCAGAATCATCACGCATGTAGCCGAACGTTTTGTCAACTTTTGATTGATAACCATCGGCAGCTTCAAAACGAACCCAACCCATTGCTGTCGCGATATTCCCAAAAACTTGAATAGTAACAATTTCAGGGGTACATTTTACCCATTGACTTCGGTTTTGAAGATTTGGATAGTTTCCATCTCCAGGCGAAGCAATCGTAAAGCCGGGATCTCTGTACTTAGGATTCCCACCAACGAAGTAAGACACTGCACCTTCCTTGGTCGGACGGAAAGTTTTTTCCCCATAGGCCCAGGTTGGCTTGAATGAGACTGGACCGAACTGATAGCCATACGCCGAATCAACAACTTCACTAGCCAGACGCTTCGATGCCTCAAACCCGCTTTCCGCATAGGTCTTGCTAAGGTCGGTTACTGCATTACACCAACCTTCTTGTGCTGCCTTTACGTCTCCAACAGTGATTGTTTCCTGCATGATCTGCGGCTTCGCAAGACTAGGAGCCCCTGGGATCGAGCAAAGCAATAAACCTGTCGTTGCTAAAAATGCGGATTGTTTGAACATCGGTAATTGAGTTGCAAGGAGATTGTAGGACGGCTTGCAATGTTCGCTATGTACATTTGCTGCTGTTCAATGCTGTCTGCAAGACCCTGTGTAAAGGTCAACTCACTTCCCATATTGCACATTTGAAAAGGCAAGTGTTCATCCTGAAGAATCATATCTAACAACAGACAGACGGCTGCTCGATGTCTCACGCTTCCTGCGCTTCGCGGTGACGAAATGCGGCGCAGAGCAAAGTTGGCTTCCTATCGAGGGTGACGATCTTCAAGATCTAATTGGCCTGGCGGAGACAAGGAAAGAGGACAAAGTCCCGGTCAAGCCAGAACAGTTCTTCGGATTGATCGACAGTCTTTACGAGAAGCCGGAGCTGCGCTTGGCCGTCACCCTGGTGGGGCTGTTCGGTCTACGTCCAGCGGAGCTGAAAGCAATGCGTGTGGAGGACGGGAAGCTCAAGGTCGGCAACGTCAAACGCAACCGCGCCACAGCAAAGGCTCCTAAGCCTGATCGCATTGCCTACCCACTGGAGATTCCAGAACTCGCAGGTGCTGCAGGTCAGGCTCTGGCTCAGCTCAGCAGCGGGCTGTTCAAGCTGCCGGTCGGGATCCTCAATGCCCAAGACTTCAAAACCTGCGGGCACACCTTCAGGCAATACCTCGATCGCCATCCCTATTGGGCTGCATTGGTCAAAGCCAATCCAGGGCTTTCGCCATACAGCCTTCGGCATGGCTACGCCTACCGAGGAGCCCTTGCCGGCATACCTCTCAGACAGCTCGCCGCATCAATGGGCCACGACGTGCGCACCCATATGAAGCATTACGGCCAATGGACTGACGAGGCTGGCCTCGATGCTGCATTTAATGCAGCCAACGCCAAGCTCACCGCATCACTGACCAAGCGTCAGCAGCAGTTGTAAGCAGCAAACAAATTGGTAGAGCGCTTGCTCTGGGAGAAGCGCGAGAAACAAGCCACATTCCTGAGAGCACCTAGAAAATCTTCTTCCCAAATACCCTTAGGGGTGACGAGGGGTGACAAATTCGTAACGGCCTTGTTCTGAGACAAGCGCGCTCTATCCAGAAATCTCAAACGCTGCCATCTTTGGTTCACGTCGCAATCAATGCAATGCGCACTTGGGGGAAAGTCTTAGTTGCGGTTATGGCCCTAGGGCTCTTGGGCTGCCTTATGGATGACGACCCCCAAGGAGACCTTGAGGCATTGCCGGGTCTCGCCATGTTTGGCGGGTTAGGGGCCTACCTCTGGAGCGATGGACAGAAACGTCTGGACAAGCTTCAAGCCTGTGCAGAGGCAGCCTTGAAATCAAACAGAGAGCTAGGCCACATCGACTGTGGGAACCTCAGCACGAGACTCAAAATCCCTGAAACCGAAATTAGAGTGAAAATCGCGAAGGCTCAAAAAAAGGGATGGGTGCCTTACGGCATTGAGATGAAGTAAGTCCCTTTATCACTTCTGCTGGCAAATAAATCGCTGACATCCTTGGTTCATCGCGCTAACAACTAGTTAGTCGGTTTAATTGAGATGAGTCAGTGGCAGTACAAGCATATCCGGCTTGACTACAAGGGACGTGGGATTACGCAGGAGATCAATCTTCTCGATATCGACGGCGAGCGTGTACGCGGGTGGGGGTCTAACAAGGAGGTGCCGACTCTTCCAGAGATGTTCGAGGCTCTTGGAAAAGACGGCTGGGAGCTTGTGACTCACATGGTCAACCAGGACAACTCGGCCAATGGAACCACTTTTCACTACTACAACTTCAAACGGCCTCTGCAATGAGTGAATTCGACAAACTGATGAAGGAGGGCTCCAAAAGGCCAGACGTCAAAAAGCGTCAAGCCACAAGGAAGGGACGCCGTTCTGCACTTCTCTGGACTCTTGGCATCTCATTTTTACTGACGATCTTTGTCAATCCTGCAGTGGGGTTAATCATTTTTATCCCCACTATTGTTGTGGCTTTCATTTACGCCTTAAGAGAGTGGATGGGGTGAACGTTCAAACGTCGATCACGTTGGGCGTTCTACCCTCGATTTCTTCCAGGTTTGATCTGATGGCGTTGAGCTCTGGTGGTTATTGCCATGGGTGTAGCCCATCATTCAGCATCAGCATTCAGCTTCTCGAGCCAACTGTTCTTTCATGATTGTATTAAAACCCTTTCCATATCTGTCATTACGTAATCTAAAATAGCCTAGCTTCTTTTCAAGAGCTTCGAATTCAGAGATCTCGTCATTATAGATTTTTTTTGATCGCCGCAGGCATTTTTCACTCTCAATAAGGCCTTGAGTAGTTGAACGTTTTGGGGCAGCTGAGGTGGAAACACCGGTTGCAGGAGAATCACTCGGCTCACTTGTCGAAGGTCCCTTAGAATCTTTGATAAAAAAGAATGCTGCGGCAGTCAAAAGCAATAGTGGAACTAAAAACGGAGATTTAAGGCCCATGACTGCCTGGCAAAGAGTGACTAGAGACGATTTTCATGGCTAGGAATCCTTTGCTGATTAGCTTTAGAGCCTCGTTACGACGCTGTTGGCGTTGTTGTCGTGTAGTGATTGCCATTACTGAATGGGTGGAATATGTATGAGTTGTTTGGTCGGGGAAGAGCTTATGCCTTAGTTATTCCTCACAGTATTCAGGTACTTCGCGGAAAGGATACCTTTTACCTCGATAACATTCAAAGAACAGGGTCATGAAACCAAACATCACTATTCCGACCAGCGTCACCTGAGCAGCAAAAGCAAGCCTTTTACGGAACTTGTACATAAGTCAAGGATAGAGGCAGTTTTTCAAATTAGAATACTTGAGGTGTAAAAGCACAATAAAACCCCGCCATTGCTGACGGGGTGGCGTTGATCTTTAGTTGCTTTTTTATTAACAACCAGCTTTACGATACTGCCCAATCGCACCACACGAACCAAGTAGTGCATCTAGAGATGCATCGTCCATTTCCACGTCGGTGAATGAACCAGCCTCATCCATCTCACGGCTGAATCGTCTGATGATTGCGATCAAGGCGCTAATGCTGTCACTAGACCTGCTCTAAATCACAATATTGACCCATTTACAGATTCTAGTAAACTACTGGTACGACTGGCTTCCGCGGAATAACTATTTTCTGGTTGCGGTCCCGTACGAATTCCTGCATCGGCCTGCTTTTATGAAAAGACTATTCCTACTCGCCGCTTTACTTACTGCAGCTCCAGCACAAGCTGCGAGATATGACTTTGGTCAGGGAGCTGCAGCATTTGCGTGCGTAATGCTGGATTCAGGTTGTAGCCGGAATCAAGTATATGCTGTTTTAGATACTTTAGAGGCTCAAATCGTTAGGGGCGGTTCAACTAATTGGCGAGATGAAAAGCAAATGGTGCAGGGATTTAATTATCAAGCTCGGTATAACCATAGCAATTGCCCATTAAGGATTAGCGATTAAGTCTTTCGATCAATTCTTTACATCACAGCTGCTTTTCTAATCAGCATCTACCACCACCCCCTTCCTGTCCAAATACATCGCCCGTACCAAGCAGTGCATCTAAAGCTGCATCATCCAGTTCCACACTGACAAATGCACCAGCTTGATCCATTTCATTGAGAGCGTCTGCAAGTTCATCCTCGTCAAACAAATAGCCCTCTTGCTTGGCTGCCTTTCTGATGCTCTTGAGACCCTTTTTGGGGTTGATCAAAATTTCGCCATAAAGCTCTGATTCTTCTGCGTCAGTCAAACCTTCACGAGCTAAAGCGATCTGGTCTTTGATGTCTTCACCACCTGTGATGGCATCACTCTCGTGAGTTGATAGCCCATCGAAGAGGTCTGCTGATAATTCAGGTTTGCCTTTGAACCTGGCAACCAAGCCACCACCCTTTTTCTCTCCCCCCAACCTTTGGCTGAGCCGTTGTCGTTCAGGAAGAGCTTGCCTTTCCTTTCGTGATAGACAACATCTGCGTTACTCTTCATCAGATGCTTCAGTTCCTTCTTGGTGGAGGTAATGGCGAAGGTGCCGCCATCGGTGCCTTTAACGCTGAAGCGGGCATCAGGCTCTACCGCTGCGCTCTTGGAGACCTTGGTTACCTTCTGCGCGTTAAACTCAGCCATCGGGAAGCGCAACCAACTGGAGTGGCATCTCTTTTAGCCCGTATTCAGGGCTCCTGATAACTCACTTGTGTAAGCCGTCAGTTCTGCACAGGCAATAAAAAACCCCGCCTTTGCTGACGGGGTGAAATGTGTGTGAGGTTTTATCGGGAGATGAATAGCGACACATGGCTCCCACTGCTTTTCCCTTTCGGGTTTTACACGGCTTTCAGCCCTCTTTGTTATGGGCTTCAGGAATCACTTCGTGACTATGTTGAGAGATCAAAAACTCGAAAAGACAATCCAAAGGCAAAATATCATAAAGGACAAATCAACTAGAATCCAGTTACCAATCCTTGTCTGCTCATATGTTTTGCAAAAAGGTATTTTAATTCTCCAGCCACCAGCCTTTTCAATCCAATAATTATGCTTTCTTTGTTTGTATCGAATCTCTCTGAAGAAAATGAAGTATTTTGTTTTGCGTATTCTTACCCCCAACCTACGGTCCAGTATTGCGTCTCTCCACTCATAGCTTTCATCCTCGACGAATTCACCTTTTTTGAAGCGACTCCATGACCAGTGATTAATGGTGGCGAAGAATTGGAAACTCATATTATTGGATACAGGTGAAGTCTATTCATTGCATAACTATATTCATTATTTCTAAAATAGCCATAGTCTCCTTGAGTATCCGATTGGTTGGTGACAGTTTGACAAACATGTTCAAATCAGCCCGTGCGCTTGAAACATCTCAATCACTAGGTCGAGTTGTTCATCAGTCAAATACGACGTCAGCTTGCTGATGCAGTGTTGGATCTGAGCTTTGGTGATGTTCTTGGGTCTGGCCAGCTCTGCTGACAGAACAGGGCCTTCATCAACCCAGTCGAGAGCAGTCATGACATCAGTTGTCTTGCGGCTAAGTCACGTTGCAAGCGATCACGCAGATCAATGGCTTTGGTGTTCCAGACGGTTGCAAGGCATTTGACTTACCAATCGCAGCAAGAGCAACTTGCTGAGTTGAAACAACAACTGGAGAGGCTTGAGGGTGGTGCACCGATTGAAGTGTAACCAATTGAACAAATTGTGTTGTTGAGTTCCGGACATTGTTCGGTTCTTTGGATACATCCGGCAGTAGAAGTCGCCAAAATTTTTTGAGTTATCCCTATGTGTTGTGAACTCGTCTTTGGAAGAACAAATCGAGATCTACCGATCGATGCTTTATCGAGATGAGTTTCTGCCTGAAGATCCCAGTTGCTGCCTGCATTGTGGATCTCTTTTGCGTAAAATAGAAATATTGCAACAGGAACTTGCTAGTTCTGATGATCAGCTAGTTGCCTAATTTTTCTAAGCGATGACTTCTTGCCAATACATGTAGGAAGCGGAGGCATGAATCCGTGCTGGTTGGCATGTTGATTACGACGATTACTGCGATAACTGCTCTGGCAACTAATCGGCGCCAACTTTTTGCGCCAAAGGAGTCACTTACCAGCATTTGGCGCACAGTTTGGCGCACAAAAAATGATATTTAACTGTTTTGCACTAAAAAGCGTCCCACTTGGACCGCTCAAATGCCAGTGCTGGACTGACTTTTCATAAGAATGGAGCCAAGGAGACTCGAACTCCTTACCCCCTACATGCCATTGAGGAGTTCAACGGCATCAAACCCGTTGGCAGCACTAGGCTGACGCTTACTTAATACAAATTATGTGAGCAAAAGGGTGAGCAGGTTTGTCCTACTTTAGGGCAGCGATCAAGCTGAGATCACAGTAAAAGCTTCAAAGTCGAACTGATCATTGCTGACCTGCGACCTGAACAACTCGGCGGCAGTAACCGATGAACTCCTCAGGAGGCATGTCCCCCTTGGCGTCATTGGTCTGCCAGCTGACGATTTGAAAGTCAGCAACCGGCTCAGCTTTGACGTGATCAACAGTCGGCAGCATGGCGAAACGCCTTTTGTAGGCCGCTCTTTGAGCCTTGGCCTCGTCGTTTTTGTACTCGCCCAGAAGCTCTGGATCCAGCTTGGAACCGTCGTAAGGATCAAAGCCGTTGCAGCGATGAAATGCCTGATGGATGGCCTCCATTGCCTCCTTGACGCTGTATTTGCCGCCACGCCTTTTGTCGCGCCTGGTCACTGCCATGGCCTTCCGCCGGAGCATTTTTCTGTATTCCTCGTCGCTTTGCTCAACCCAGGCAGGAGCACTCCAACTCACACCAACACCAGTTATTCATTCCCCCCTAGGTAGCCATGACCCGCAAGAGAGTCACCGCCAGTGAGAAGAAACAACGCCATGAATGGGCGGTGCGGCAGATAGACGCCGGAATGGGTCTCAGCGAATTAACTGCCTTTACTGCCGATACATGGGGGTGTAGTCGTCGAAACGCTCGCGATGTCGTCTCTGCTGCCCAAAAGGATTGGCTGGATGCTGCCTACGGATCTGAGGAGATTGACCAGCGGGACTTGCTTTTCCAGCAGGTTGGACGACTAGAGCGCATCGCCCGCAATGCGGAAAATTCGGGACAATTTGCAGCCGCTGTTGGCGCGATAACGGCACTAAACCGAATGATGGCGTTGGGTGCTGACCAGAAAGGTTTCAGGGGTCATCGCCCCAACGGGCATTACTACCGGAGGAGCTGAGCTTCAAGGCGTTGTCTGCAAGCCTCTTCGCTCTCAACTGGTGGAACTGTGCGTGGCTCTGTTTGGTGCAACTTGGTCCCTTCCCAAATGCTCTGTTTGTAACGGCGGAACTCTTTCATTGCGATCCGCTGCTCTTCGGCATGGCGTAGCTTCCGCCGGTCTTCATGACACTCGATACGGAGACGGAATCCGGTCTCTCTCTCTTTTTTTGCCCTCTCTTGGCGCTCTCTGATTTCGGCAATGTCATTGATGACCTTGCTCGCGAAGTTCATCCCAACAGCGAGCGCGAGGATTGATCCAAGGGCGATCAGCAAGCCTTTGGTGGTTTTGTCCATGCCGTCAGTGTGGCGCTGACTGTCTCAACTGACCTTATGTCAACTCGCAATGACTTCGATTGATCCCAATGCCTGACTGTTTTTTTGAGGAGATTTTCTCATATTTTCGGAGATCAAAAGAAAGGCTGAAAGGCCAATTTGCATAGCAAAAAATGGGATAGCAATTTTATAAAAAGCATCTTGATCTTTGAGATTTTGCTCCTCATACTCTTTTCTCAAAACTTCTTTTTTTATCAACCACTCTGCTGCAAATTCATCACTTTCAAGTCGGGTACTTAGATTTTCCCAGGCTTCTATTACTTCGGCTCTAAAGGATTCAAAGTCTTTGTGGTCTAGTGCCCACTGCTTCCACTGCGTCCACTCTTGGACAGCAGCACCCTTTTTCTGATTCCGAATAATTGCTGCGTCAGCCGCGTATTCATGGTTGCCGGTGGCCCCGCTCATGGCACCAAAAAAGGCATCACTTGCGGCTTCTCCTCCGGTTCTGCGATCAGACGTTGTGGCCGGAGTGACATAAACCTCGTATCTCTTCAAAAATGCAACAACGATTGAGTCCAGGCTTGGCTTTGTGCCCATTGCTTTGAACTCTGGGAAACCGCGCTTGATCTCCTCGAACTCGTACGGCGTCCAACGCGAAGACATGGCTGGTTAATCGATCCTTTCAGTGTGGCGCTGATACACAAAACAGGCTGGAGACGCTGCCCCCGCCTGTCAGGTAATGACTCAAAAGTCGTAAAAGGATTCAGAGGGGAGAGCATTGCGTGAAGCCCATCTGTTGCTTGCGGTTTTTGTTGAAGTCTCCGAGAACTGGAATAGCTTCACCCTCAGCAAAAGATCGTTGGGGCCAACTAGGTCGTGTATCGCATTTTGTTTGGGTGCACAAGCAGATGTAGCGAGGCCCCTTCAGGCCTTTGGTGTTCCATTCGGCAAAGATCTCCTCGAGTGGGATGTTGCCTTTGATGAAACGTTTGCTCGCTGGTTGTTGTCGCTGTTGGTTTTGCTGTGCGATTAAGAGCACACAGGCAATGGCAAACATCAGGAGTGGCGGAAGGTAGTTGAACTTCAAGGTTTCACCTCCGGTTTTGGTTCTCCCCCAACCAACTCGATCGGACCCACATGGAGGGCCTGCATCTGCTGCTGACGCTTACTGAGCGTTGCCGCCAGGGCCATGTTGGCGGCGTCTAGCTCCTTCTCCATCTGCTTGTGGTGCGTACTGGCCAGGGGTTTGAAAGCCTTGTGGTTTTTTTTAAGAATGTTGAAACCATATAGGCTTCAACGGTCATAGCCGATGTCATTACGTGCACCCATTACGAAAGCGTGCACAGCGAGGACGGAGAAGCAAGAAAATGCCGATAATCCTATACAGCAACTTACAGAAGTTCAAGGCTTAAGGTCTCCACAATTAGCTTAACGCGACACCCTGTAAGCAACTATTAAGCCATAGGTGTCTTATAAATAAATAGTTTAATTTCTACCTATAGCAATGCATTCCTGTAGCCTAGGCGCAAGCATGCAAACCTAATCTACATGATTTTCAAGAATAAGCTTTTAATCTTCACCACTTGTGTCAGCACTACGACTCTGTTTCCTCCGCCTGTCTTCTCGGTACCAGTATCAACTTCTCGTGAATTTGTAGAATACTTAAACTCTGAGCAGAGCTGGAATGGTAGCTACAAATTTAAATTCAATTGGCTGAGTGAATGTTACAAGAAGCACAATTCTGCCGGCAGAGCAATGGCTTTTATATGCACAAATGGCGTTGTCGACCGAACATCTCCGACTGGAATCAAGGCTAGCTGCAGAGTAAGCAAGGTAAGGATAAACAGAAAGAGTAAGATTACCCTTACAACTACTAATTGCTAGTATAAATATCTTTTAAAAGCGGTAAATGCATCCATCACCTTGACATCATGTCTATTACGGTCGTTCTCTGAGCAAGCCTGAGACTTGTGAAATCAGATTAACCGACAGTCATTCATGTTTAAGAACATGCCCCAGGGAGCCCAGTCAATTTCAAGGGTTCCACGGACTTTCACCCTGCTATCTTCACGAAGAGTAAGGATTTTTTCCAAATCTTGACTGCTGTATCTACAGAATAAGCGTCCAAATTCACTGTCACCCTCGATGATTACATATTCTTTGTCAACCTTATCCACTCTCCCAAATACAAGTGCATTTTTATTGTGGTAGATCTTTTTGGCTGCTAATTCGTTTTCGCTGTAAAGCTCATGAATTGCATTAACGTTGTACACCGTTATCTCGGCGAGTGCTTTGGGGGCAAAAAAGCCTGTACCAACTACTAAGAGAATGCCGGTTTTTTCAGCAAGCTTGACTAGTCTCATGCGCCATCAGCCGTATCTGGTACTAATAGCACCGATTCTTAGTGGAGCCCCAGTGCTCGATGGAAATAGTGCTGCGACTGGGTCCTTGTTGAATCAATTCCTGTGGGTCATCCGATGGCGCTTTGTTTATCTAGCCTGTGCTTGTCAAAACAGTGGACAGTTAGGGACACCTAGATGCATTTAATGACGATTAGCGAGGCTGCAAGACGTCTCGGATATAAATCCAGGTCTCAGCTCTACCGACTGATTAACGACGGCTATCTGCATCAGCATGTCCATATTCAGCAGCACACAGGCCAGCGTTTGGTTGACATAGAGTTGCTGAGGCAGAAGCTGCTGTGCATCTGCCAATGGCGCCCTGGCAGCGTGTTCCTGAGGAGGCCTCGTTAGCGCCTACGCCTCGATTTAACTTTTAAGGCTCGATTATTTCGCCATAAAGCGAGACAACCGCCGAGTCCTAATCCAGTTAGCAGAACAAAAGGGCTCATGCGTATCAGCCACCATCGACTTGGCAGCCGACCATTGCTCCTGCCGCAGCCCCAACAGGGACTCCTACCCAACGGCCTTTGTCCCTGGATAAAGCCGCTCCAAGTCCTGCTCCGAGCAGTCCACCGATCACACTCCCCTGACTGCAGTCGTTGTTGTCGATATCAACTGCTTGGGGTTCTTGTGTAGGAGCCTGAGTCGTGCTTTCATTGCAAGTGATCTCTATCTTTTCGGTCCAATTGCGAACGTATCCAGGCCTATCTTTTGTGCCAGGTACGTATTCCTCCCTGTATTCGTCTCTAAAGCACTGCGTAGTGCGTGAATAACCAGGCTGCGAAGCAGTTTGAGCTTCAGCATCTGCAAGGCCAAAGAATGGCGCTGCCGCTATGCCAATCAGTAGCGACGCAAGAACAGGTTTAAGCGAGGTCATCAAGGTCGTTCCTTTGCTTACAGGCTATCTCGCATATTGAGCTCATTCCATTGGCCTTGACCTGTCTGCACTGCGTAGCCGACAGGACCAATGGCTACGTTCCGTCTCGTCTTCCTGAGCCGAAGACTCATAGGCGAAATTTAAAGACGGGAACCGCGAGGAGGAACTTGTCCTCCCCGAGCGATGCGGTATCCACATGAACACGTTCCTGAGTGCACAGGCGAACCGTCCGTATGCACTACTTAAATTCAGATTTCAGTATTAAGAAAAGTCCTCTGTTGATCGCTCTCAACAGAGGACTCTTCCACCAGATACCGGGTCGCTCTCCCGGTACTGCCTCGGCTCTACATCCAGCGCAGCGATCCGAAGGAACCAACTATGGGGACACCCATGGTGTTTGTGTGGGCTTTTTGAGAGGTTGTCTGGATCTCCAAAAACACGTGGAAATTTGGCCGAAATATGCCATCAGCTTTTGACGCCAACTTGGGCGCGTCGATCGTCAACAAGCCAACTAAGCCACGTATCGGATGCCGCAACTGTGCTGCCAGCTTCCACCTCTTAATAAACCGACTACTGCTGTTGTTGCATCTTCTGCTGAAGCTTGGTCAGTGACGCAGTTTGCTTGACGTTGGCCACACCAAAGGCAGCATCGTTGATGGCTGCTGTTCACTGCGCGTTGGCAAGAACGGTGCGGGTGAGGTGCGGAGCTATTCCAGCTGCCACGTCTCCCTGTTTGGTGGCATCCAAGATCAGGTGCTGAGGGAGCTAATCAACGGCTCTGATGCCAGCGGCAAATTTGCCCGGCTGATCATGGTGAAGTGCCCGCTAAGGCCGCTGAACCTCAAGGATGATCCGATTACTTCTGAGGAGAAGAAGGCTTACGAGAAGGCTGAGGGAACCCTTGCTCTCTGGGCTCGTCAGCTCTACACGCTTGTACCCAAGTCTTACCAATTAAGCCTTGAAGCTCGCAGGCATCTCAACTGCTGGTTTCATGCTCACCAGCTGGAGGCTCTGCGGCCCTCAACGCCATCGGTGATCAGCGCAATGTTGTGGAGACCTCAGGCAATGCGCTGCGGGTTGCAGGGATGCTGCACCTGGTCTGGAACAAGGATGAACCTGGCACTGAGATCTCTCTGAACCACATCCGGTTTGCAACCACGATGGTGGATCAGTGCATCGCTGAAACGAGGGAGTTTCACCAACCCCCCGACACCATCGGGACTGTGATGATGCGCCATGTCCACAGCCTCAGCTGGGATAACGATCGTGTTCATGATGAGTTAATCACCTGGCAGATCGCCAAGGACAACGGCAATAAGCCGATCCGCAAGGGTGGTGCGAAGGGGCTCAGCAAAGCCATCGCTGCACTGGACCAGCAGGGCCTTGGTGAATGTCTACAGGTGGGCACGGTGATGGCGTTTAACGCGACCAAACCATTCCCTTAGACACGGCAGACAGCGGCGGACATGAAGAGTGTCTGCCGCAATCTCAGTACTGAGAAGGGCTCTGCCTTGATTCAGACAGATGGACACGGTTCAGAGTTCCCTGAAGCTCTAGGGAACCCCTTCATGGGAGGGAACATCTGAAAGCGTGTCTTCTTGTCCGAACCGGTTCAGAGCCACTGCACTGCAGGAGATCAGAGCAGACAGTACTCATGTCTGAACGTGTCCATTGTGTCCGGCCTCGATGCTGCCGGTAGTAGTGGCCAGTAGGGCGCATGTTGTGCTTCCCAATCCCCACCATCTGAGGGCGGCAACCGCAGCAGTCGCGTTTACGACTTCTTCCCAGCCTGGCAGCCCCGGCTGGGAAAACGAATTACCCCTGTTCTTGACCTTTATCTCTATCCAACTGTTTGAGAAAGAGGTCAGGACGGGCAGTACAGGACGTAATTTATTTGGACGATTCCCTTCGTCTTTCTATTCCTCTGGCCACTCCTCTGGCTTTTACTGCCATGCTCAGAAGCACCCCTGCAGTGACTAGTTTCAGAGTTTCTTCGACAATGAGGCTAATCGACTTAAAAGCAGGAATGTAGTACTCATTTAATATTAACCTTGCTAAATCCATTCTACTGGAAAGAATGTCGATTATCACCATCAATATAAAAAGAATTATCGCTAGCAGGAACCCTCTGCGTAGCATCAGGAATTTTTTAAGTTCATTACGGAAATGCCTGACAAAATAAAGCGCTATACATCCATAACCTAAGACGATAAAGTCATCGAGGCGCTTGGTAATACTGTTGCCGCTAAATCCGTAGGTGATTTCAGCCCATTCATTGATGATGTTATCGATGTGTTCATGAATCATGAACTGATCGTCAATACCAAGGCCTATCAGGCCTATGGCGGCAACAAACCAAAATACTCTTATTTTATTTGCTTTTGGTTGAATTTGGGCTGTATTGAGGCAGACTATTCCAGCAAAAATAAGTTGAATTGCTGTAATATTAGTGAGATAAAATCCTTCTTGGAAATAGCGTTCGGGTTCGTTCTTGCTGATTCCGCGCAAAAGGGCTGAAGCTAGTGCCGCGAAGTTGAAGACAGTAATCCCACAATCCTGTCTTGATATGTGCGGCATGGATACTTTCTGATTACCCCTCATTTAACCATCAATTCGCCCATGCTAAGCCAAATCACCAACAGCCATATTAATATTCTGGGAAGCGCAATAAGAATAATGCTAGCCTAGATTTTGTTTCTAATTCATCAGGTATTTTGATGCATATCTGGAACTGGAAAGTTTTTGCCAATTGCCCTGCAACCTAGTTTAACCTTTTCTCCAACGATCCACTGGGCAAAGGTGTTGCTGTTTGCTCCAGGCCAGTATCTGTAATTATTAATGAATGGATAGGTGTGTGGAGAAGATTCGACTTTTTTAGCAATAGACAAGGCTTATTCATCTATCCATTGTTTGATTAATTGAGATGGCCCATTGCCAACGCCTTGATAGGGATTCAGAAGGTTCTTGTGAAGATGCCCCCAACATGATTCGTTTTGGTGAGCGTGTTGCCATACTTCCCATCGATCACATTCCTGGAGCTGGCGTCTTTCAGCGGCATGAAATACTACTAACCAATAGTGGTCAGCAACGATTCCAGGAAAGCTAGGAATTTTTGCTGAGCGAAGCTCTACTCTGGCAACAGCCTCCTTCATTTACTGGGGCCCTTCTTCGTGATCAGCATTACGTGTAGATCATTTATTGATCCGTTAAGTCACTGGGCTGGTCTTGACCAGGAATTACAGCATTTGCCCTCCCAGTCCTGAATCTCCATTTTTGGTAATCAGAAAAAACACTTGGAGCTGACTCAAAAATAATTCCAATGGCCAAAATAAATTGTCCGAACTGCAGGAGTGGATCTAATCGCCATCCCTGAAAAAATAATATTCCTCCACATACTGGTAAGAGCAGGAACCTTCCAGCAGCTTGAATCAAGACAATGATTGTTTTTGCAATTACAGCTGGGGATGTATCAGCCCTGCGTCGAAGGATGAAAAATATTTGAGCCATTGCTACAGGGGCTGTCAAAATGCCATAAAAAAATATAAGCAGACCCACAATTGATGTCCAGTTGAGAGATGCATTGAACATTGTTTTTTTCCTTGCAGAAATCTCTTTGTAGCCAAAAATTAATCCAATATCAAT
>QCUJ01000024.1 GCA_003210795.1 Synechococcus sp. AG-679-B05
TGGCTCTGCGATCGAAGCCGCCATGCTCTCCGCCCCATCACGCACAGCAGGGAATGCGACAACCTGGGCCTGCTTGATGGCGTCGACTGCCGCCAGTGTCATTAGTTCCGGATTTCCGGGACCAACGCCAACCAGGGTGAGGCCAGAGATTGGAAGGGGGTCAATGATGGACAGCGGGGAGCTCCTTCATGGATCAGGTTGATGAATCGTTTGAGCATCTTTCCAGACCAAAGCAAAACGATCCGGGGGGAGACGCCTCGTCCCCACAAAATTTGCATCGACCCTGATTCCATTCACCGTGAGCTAATAGCTCGCGGAATCACCTTTGGGCATTGGCCGACCTGCCGAAGCCTGACGCGAGGCCGATGAAGCTGAAATTCTCAGCGTCTATGCCGATGAAATCAACCGAATCCAGACCACCGAGGGCTATGTCACGGTCGATGCAATCCGCATTCAGCCGGACCATCCCGAACGGACAGCGCTCCGCAGCAAATTCCTGGCGGAACACATCCATTCCGACAATGAAGTTCGCTTCTTCGTGGAAGGTCAAGGGCTGTTCTGTCTCCATATCAACGAGGAAGTCTTGTTGGTCCTATGCGAGCAAGGTGATCTGATTCGTGTGCCAGCTGGCACGCGGCACTGGTTCGACATGGGATCCGCACCCTCGTTCTGCGCACTGCGGTTCTTCAACAACAACGCAGGCTGGGTTGCACGTTTCACCGGCAATCCCATCGCCGATCGCTATCCGCGACTTGATTAAAGCGTGAGCCTGCACAACAGCGCAGTCAGCTGCTAGCTAGTGCAGCTGTGTCGGTGGAATACCCCGTTGGCTCTTGGTTCTGTTGACTTGCGGTGCCATCAGCAACGTTCAAGCCCTGGCTGAACCCATACAGGACGCGGTAGAGAGCAATGTTTCGCGTCTCCAACTGGCTCGCAGCATCCGAGCCTTTGCCGCCGGAACGCTGACCAACGGGACCTGCCTGATCGAGCAAGGTGACCTGAACCGCAGACAGGTGATACGGCCATGAACGTTGCACTCAGGGGACTGGGGATCCATCCCGCCGTTCCTCGCATTCCGCAGGTGCGGAAGGCATCAGAGCTGCTCAAACCCCAGCTCGACATCGATTGGGGACTGAGTGAACTGGACGCGTCAACAACCCGACAACTGATCCAGGACGAGCTTTGATGCTCAACGATCTATCGGTCGTTGAGCATTTTTTTGTTAGCCAAAGAAAAAATTTACCCCTAAGGCGCCTTATCCCATAGCTTCGGCCTGAGGTGTGGGAGCCGGTTTTTCAGCTTTGTTCAGCTCCAAGCGGTACAAGCTGTAAAACGCTGATCGGCACCATGACGGCACCCACGCTCCACTGCTACCTGGCACGTGTATCGAAGGCCCCATTGAACCCTCAGCAACCATGATCCAGCAGAACTCGATCCGGTCTGGATTGGCCTTGAGGCGCTTTTCCTAACAGGCCGTAGACACCTCGGCATTCACCTCGATCCCAACGAACACCGAAATGCCAACAGCGGCACATTGGGCTGCGTGGGGTTGATTCACAGTGATGAAATACTTGAGCTGGCCAGCCAGATTGAGCAACGTAAGGTTCGAAAATTGCCGGTGATGGAGTGATGTTCTCGGGCTGGGGTCTGAGCTGGGGTGGATGGTTGGACAACCGGCGCGGCGAATGGTGGCTGCTGGGGCAGTTGTTTTTGGTTTGCGCACATCTGCTGCCCGTGTGGCCGCAGACGTCTTCACTGGGCGTCCCAAACTGGCCTTGGCAGCTCAATCTGTTGGGTGCATTGTTGGTGTTAGCTGGTTTGTGGCTTGCAAGCCAGGCCTTGCTCTCCCTTGGATCGAGCCTCTCTCCTCTACCGGAACCAAAACAAGGCAACCGACTCGTTTGCAGCGGCGCTTTCAAACGCTGCAGACATCCGATTTACCAGGCCGTTCTGCTCTGCTCCCTGGGCGTTGTAGTTGGCGTGGGCAGCCTGCTGCATCTGCTGCTGTTCCTGCTTCTCGTAGTGGTTCTAGGGGGAAAGGCCCGTCGAGAAGAACGAATACTGCGCACAATTCATCCGGATTACGACGGATACAAACGCAGCACTCCAGCGATCATCCCAAACCTGCCGTGGCTCGACTGGCAATGATTCAGGGCCTGCTTAAGGGTTCATGTTCAAATAACCCTAGTAATAGCTGTCGGATGCGGCTTTCTCCAAAACGTAGAGGAATCATCCTGGCCGGGGGCTCTGGCACGCGGCTGCATCCGATCACCCAGGCGGTTAGTAAACAATTGCTGCCGGTGTACGACAAACCGATGATTTATTACCCGCTCAGCACCCTGATGTTGGCGGGGATCCGTGAGGTTTTAATCATCACCACCACACATGATCAGGAGGCGTTTCAGCGGTTGCTCGGGGATGGCAGTCGCTGGGGGATGAGGATTGAGTATGCGGTGCAACCGAGCCCTGATGGCTTGGCCCAAGCGTTTCTGATCGGCGCGGACTTTCTCGGCGGAGCCCCCGCAGCACTGGTGCTGGGAGACAACCTTTTCCACGGTCACGACTTGGTGCCGCAGCTGTTGAGCAGCGACGGGCGAGCGGAAGGTGCAACAGTGTTTGCTTATCCAGTCAGGGACCCAGAGCGCTACGGCGTCGCGGAATTTGACGCAGAAGGACGTGTGCTGAGCATTGAAGAAAAGCCCAAACGGCCTAAGAGCCGCTACGCCGTGACGGGGCTTTACTTCTATGACGAAACTGTGGTGGAACGAGCCCAGCAGGTGAAGCCCTCAGCCCGCGGTGAGCTGGAGATCACCGATCTCAATCAGAAGTATCTGGATGACGGCCAGCTCAAGGTGGAATTGATGGGTCGGGGCATGGCCTGGCTGGATACCGGCACCTGCGAGTCGCTTAACGATGCCGGTAGTTACATCCGCACGCTGGAGCATCGCCAGGGCCTGAAGGTGGGCTGCCCAGAAGAGGTGGCCTGGCGGCAAGGCTGGATCAGCGGAGAGCAACTTGAATCCGTGGCTCAGCCGCTCAAGAAAAGCGGTTATGGCACCTACTTATTGCAGCTGCTGGAGGAAAGCATCAGCGACCACGCGGCGTTGCAGAGCAGCCTTGAGGTGCCGGCAAATGCAGTTTGAGCAACTAAAGAGCCCTAAAGGGGCAACCATCGAGGGGCCATTGCTGATCAGCCCACGGGCATTCGGCGACGAGCGGGGCTGGTTTTTTGAAAGCTGGAATCAGCGCAACTTCGATGAGGCCGTGGGTGATGCGGTGGTTTTCTCGCAGGACAACCATTCCCGCTCAGTACAGGGCGTGCTGCGGGGTCTGCATTATCAACTCTCGCCGGAACCGCAGGCCAAGCTGGTGCGAGCCAGCATCGGAGGCATCTTTGATGTGGCGGTGGACATCCGCCAGGGCTCAGCCACCTTTGGGCAATGGGTGGGAGCTCACTTGAGTGCGGAGAACAAGCAGCAACTCTGGGTTCCTGAGGGCTTTGCCCACGGATTTCTGACGCTGAGCACCGTGGCTGAAGTTCAGTACAAGGCCAGGGGCTTCTGGAACAAGACCTGTGAACGCGCCATTCGCTGGGACGATGCAAGTATCTGTATCCGTTGGCCTCTGGATCAGCTGGGCAGAGCTGTGGTGAGCCTGTCGGGCAAGGATGCAGACGCCCCGACGCTGGATCAGGCCAAAGCTGCTGGAGACGTCTTCTGATGAAAGTATTGCTCACAGGTGCGGCAGGCCAGCTTGGGCGGGCCTTGATCGACAAGATGCCGTATGAGGTGGAGCTGCTGGCCACAAGTCGCCATGGTGGCGATGGTCTGCTGGCCTTGGACCTAGCCGATGCAAAAGCGTGCCGGCAGGTGGTTGACGAGCACCGACCCGATTGGGTGTTGAATGCCGGTGCATATACCGCCGTGGACAAGGCAGAAGCGGAAGCGGATCTGGCCCATGCCGTGAATGGAGGTGCGCCGCGAGCTTTTGCAGAAGCGATCCAGGCACAAGGAGGTCGAATATTGCAGTTAAGTACGGATTTTGTATTCAGCGGTCAGCAGGGTTCCCCTTACCGGGTTGATCAAGACCTCGATCCTCTTGGGGTCTACGGCGCCAGCAAGGCCAGAGGAGAGAAGGCGGTGAAAGAGCTGCTAGGGGCCAGTGGCCAAGGAGTGGTGCTGCGTACCAGTTGGGTGATGGGTCCTGTGGGCAAAAACTTTGCGCTCACCATGCTGAGGCTGCATGGAGAGAGAGAGCAGTTGGGTGTGGTGGCCGACCAGGTTGGCTGCCCGAGCAGCACTTTGAACCTGGCGACGGCTTGCTGGACGGTAATCACCAACAGCAGCAATGGAGTGGAACTACCCCCTGTGCTGCACTGGTGTGATGGCGGTGCCGCAAGCTGGTACGACGTGTCGGTAGCGGTGGGTGAGCTGGCGATGGACCTTGGCTTGCTGGAGCGCACAGCCACGGTCAATCCGATCAGCACCGCCGACTACCCAACCCCAGCCAACCGTCCCGTCTATTCGCTACTGGATTGCCAGGCCACCCGCGCAGCGCTGAAGCTGGAGGTTCAGCATTGGCGCGCAGCCCTCAAGGATGTATTGCAGGCCATCCCCACGAATCCTTGATATCGATGACCAACTCAATGCCGAATGCTGCAGAACTGCTGGGATCTCGCCGGCGTGTCCTGGTGACCGGTGGAGCCGGATTCATCGGTGGGGCCGTGGTACGGCGCCTACTCAAGGAGAGCGAGGCGATCGTGTTCAACCTCGACAAGATGGGCTACGCAAGCGATCTAACCTCGATCAAGGAGGTGATTAGCGAACTCGGGGAGAGTGCCGAGCAACGGCATGTGCTGCTACGGGTGGACCTCGCGGATGCCGGCGCTGTTCGTGAGGCGGTGAAGGCGGCGAATCCCGACCTGGTGATGCACCTGGCGGCCGAAAGTCATGTGGACCGCTCGATTGCAGGCCCTGGTGTGTTCATCGAAAGCAATGTGACGGGGACCTACAACCTGCTGCAGGCCGTACGAGAGCATGCCGAGGGCTTGAGCGGAGAACGCCAAGAGAAGTTCCGGTTGCATCACATCAGCACCGATGAAGTATTCGGCTCCCTGGGCGCAGAGGGTCGTTTTTCAGAGACAACGCCCTACGACCCTCGAAGTCCATATTCCAGTAGCAAGGCGGCTAGTGACCATCTGGTGAGCGCCTGGCACCATACGTACGGATTACCAGTGGTGTTAACGAATTGCTCCAATAACTACGGGCCTTGGCAATTCCCCGAAAAGTTGATTCCCGTAGTGACGTTGAAAGCTGCAGCCGAAGAGCCCATACCCTTATATGGCGATGGGTTAAACGTCAGAGACTGGTTGTACGTTGAAGACCACGTCGATGCCCTGCTGCTGGCAGCATGCACAGGAGCATCAGGCCGAAGTTACTGCGTAGGCGGCTATGGAGAACGAACAAATCGCGAGGTGGTGGAATGCATTTGCAGCCACTTGGATCAGCTACTTCCGGCTCGGAAGCCGCACAAGCAATTGATTCAAATGGTGACTGATCGCCCAGGACATGACAGGCGTTACGCAATTGATCCAGCAAGAATTGAAGCCGAGCTGGGGTGGAAACCACGGCACGAATTCTCTGAAGCCGTTGCAAAGACCGTGCAGTGGTACATCGCACATTATGCAAATAAGAAAACGTAGTGGAACAAACACCAAAAAGCAGAAAGAACATCCTCCATCGGCAGGATTGGGTAAGAAGCAAAATACGGCTAATTGGCAACGGGAAATACTACGCCGAACATGCAGACTGTTACTTCGAAACACGCAAGGGTTTAGCCAAAGGATATTATTTACTTCGGCTATCAATCAATGCGGAAGAGCGCCCAACACTTTGCTCAGTATCAATAGAGCCGGTTGGTCCCAACAAATCGTTGGCAAGAACTTTCAATGTATCCATCCGAAGCACAGAAACAGAACCATATCTTGTACTTCCAATCGTCGTCATACAAAGGAGCAGAGTCAAGATCAAACCAGTCAACAGCCAAGGCGAAATCAATGCGACCATTTCAGTATTACCAACAGCCGAAAATATACTTTTAAATATTTTAAGACAATGGACAACAAGAAAGCCCAAAGGCAAGGATAACGCAGTCGCGCAAGAGACGTACTCAATAACGCAAGAAATTGCTTGGCGAACAGAACAGATCTATCGATTGGCGCAGATCAGGCATCAAACCTGGCAAAAAGCTCCTTTCAATAACCCAACAAAACACGAGCCAGACAAAAAATATGAAAACTACCTAAAAGAGATAGAACCAAAACTCGACCACAAGGAAGAGCAAATCAGGAAATGGATTGACCTAAACAGAGACGCACCACTAATCAGCATTATTGTACCTACCTACAATACCAACAGCAATCACCTTCGCGAATGCATCGAAAGCGTATGCCGTCAAAGCTATCCCAACTGGGAACTCTGCATATGCGATGACAGCTCCGGAGCAGAGAACATAAAGACAATCCTCAAAGGCTATCAATCGGCAGATCCTAGAATCAAACTTATCTTTCGCAAAAAGAATGGCCACATATGTGAAGCTAGCAATGACGCACTTAGCCTGGCGACAGGAGAATACGTAGCATTACTAGATCATGACGATATCCTTGCAGACAATGCTCTTTACTGGATTGCTCGAGAGCTGCAGAAAAAATCGCATGCAAATTTAATATATAGCGACGAAGATAAAGTCAATGAAGATGGAATACGTTCATGCCCACACTTCAAGCCAGCTTTCAACATAGATCTTCTATTATCTTATAATTTTATTTCACATTTGGGTGTTTACAGAAGGGATATCCTCAAGCAAATTGGTGGCTTCCGAGTTGGCTACGAGGGAAGCCAAGATCACGATCTTGCACTCAGGACTGCCCTGGAATCTTCCCCGGACCAAATTATTCATATACCCAGAGTCTTGTACCACTGGCGAGCTCATTCAGAATCAACCGCCAGCAACCCAGATAGCAAGGATTACACGACTGAAAGCGGACATAGGGCAGTGCAGGATTTCCTGGACGAGCAGCATCGACGTGGAGGAGTTAAAGCGACAGCCAGAATAAAGGCAAGGAACAGATTCACCTGCCAGTGGGAGATACCAGAGAAGCCACCATCTGTGGAACTAATCATCCCGACTCGAGATCAATCAGAGGTGTTAAATTTAGCGGTTGACTCAATCATCACCAAGACGACATATACCAACTATACAATTACAATTGTTGACAACCAGAGCACAAATGTCGCCACCAAGAATCTATTCAAAAAACTAAAGAGAAAGCATGCAGGAAAGATAAATATAATCAAATACAACAAAAGATTCAACTATTCGGCTATCAATAATTTTGCGGTGGGCAGATCAAGAGCAGATATCATTGTCTTGGTAAATAATGATGTCGAGGTAATCTCCGGCCATTGGCTCCAAGAAATCGTTTCTCACGCTTCAAGGCCTGATGTTGGATGTGTCGGTGCAAAGCTATATTATTCAAATGGGACTATTCAGCATGGAGGAGTGATTATTGGCATTGGCAAAGTCGCCGGTCATGCCCATAAATACTTCCCAGGAGATAGTCCTGGCTATATCGACAGACTTCAACATACACAACAGGTGACAGCAGTAACTGCAGCATGTCTCGCGATTCGCAGAGAAATTTACAACAAAGTCGGTGGTCTAAATCAACAAGACCTTACAATCGCGTTTAACGATGTCGATTTTTGCATGAGGGTACATGCAAGAGGATATCGAAATATATTCACACCGTACGCCGAATTGTTTCACCACGAATCAATATCACGCGGAGCCGAAGACTCTCCCGAAAAACAAAAAAGGTTCAAGAAGGAAATAAATTTTATGCTAAACCAATACGACGTTCAAAGCAGTAAAGAGCTACCAAGTGATTTATTTTATAATCCAAACCTAACAAAAGTCAAGGAAGATTTTAGCATCAACACTTCCCCAGAAAGTGTGCGCCAAGGAATTGAACTTAGGTCCAACCTCATGAAGATCAAAGATTACTATCAGAGATAGAAGGCTAGAAAGTTCTTCGCAGTGGATTTTGCTAACGATCTGCCAAAAGTTCAATCCATTGACAGTTTAAGCTTTCTGATATCTGGAGAATTTCCGAGGTGGGATATTGAAAACATTCAAAAATCGTTTCAGCTAAGGCAAGGAGATTGGCCAAATCAGGATGTTTTTCTAAAAATGATTCCCTTACTGAATCCACCTTAGTTCGATACAACGAAGGTTGCAAAAAGGATCTTGCTTGATTAAGCATCGATTCATTGAAGCTTTGATTCCAGGCCAGACCCAAAGAATCCAAAATAGTCTGCGGCGTATTAAGAAGCTGATGGTATGTGAAAGTATTACGAGTATAAGGGCGTGACATAGATTCAGCGCGAAATACTGATCCAATCCACAAATTAATAGCATCGCGAGGAGAGATTTTTTCAGCCTTACACAGAGAAATGGCAACTTCGACAGGAGAACGTAGTATCAATAAAAAATCTACCTGCAACAAGGAATCTACAAGGCATGGAATCATGCCCTCAAATAGAATACAAAGACGTGGATCTTTTAAGACGAAATGCTGATTCGTATTATAAACATTTTGCATATCATCCCAATAGGAATCAATCCAGTCTAAAGCCGCTGCTGATTTCCACCAACCAGAAGACCAGTGATAAAGTTGCGACCAATGGCTTTTTTGAGAATCCAAAAATCTATCGGAAGAAGTTACTAAAGAAGTAGATTCCCAATACCCCAAAAGATTATTTTCAGTAGCACCTAAAGCGTCAGTAGGTCCAGAAATCCCTAAGTTACCAAGTAATCCAGTTAAAGCAGATGTTCCACTGCGATGCATCCCTAAAACAACCGTCATCCGTTGAGGGAATGACTCACGCAAATGACGGCTATAAGCAAGATAAAATATTCGAATACTTTGACCAAGTGACGTGCAAGATTCAGAAAGTGAGAAGACATCACCAATAAGTAGAAAATCAGCGTCAGTTTTCAATAGTTCGCTTAAGCTGATACAGAACAATTGCAGCTTGTAGCAATATTGAAGATCATTTCTGCATGCAAGATCATTACAAGCACCAAGTAAATGAGTTGCGCAATATCGGAGATGCAACTCTGTCAAGGAAGTGCGCTGTGAAAATGAAGAAGGTTGCCAATCCTTCTGCAATATCTCTGCAGGCGACAACGTAAAAAGAAGTTGCGCGAAGTCAGAAAGAATAGAACAATTCGCGTATAGTGATGAATACTTAAACGAGCACACTGTATTGAAAATTTTCTGCCATCTTCCGCATAAATAATCATTCGCCAAAAAACGGCAAGCAAGTATCTGATCAGTCTTGTCCATTTATAACTCCAGAATCACGTAAACCAACAATCAACTTTTGCATACAACTGAGCTGTGCATTGGCACATGATAAAAGATGCTCTAATTCATTCACGCGAGAAGTTAATAGATTGACTTGCGAAGATTTATCATCATCAAGAATATTTTGAACATTTGATTCTGACAGATCAATCCCCTCATGTTGCCCATTTTCCCAAAAGTGATTGATCAACTCTCTGTTAGGGAATTGCGAAAGATCTGGTCTCTGAGACCGATATAAATCAAAAGGAAAAATATGCTGCAACAACTGGAGTGCGGGATCTTGGTCGGTTAATTCAGAAATTTGAATTGCCTTACGTTGAATAATATCATTCATTGTTTTAGATATAAATCTAAAATCAGGCTGTGACAACCAGTGATCGAGCAATTCAACTTCAGCCATGTCCTTTGTCTCAGGATATAGCTTCCGATAAATATTAGCATTGAATAACGCCAATAATCCATCCCTATCTGACGAATTGCGGATATTCTTTTCAATCTCCTCAGCGATCTCTCTAAAATTAGTTCGTGACAACCAATGATCAATCAATTCAACATCTTTCATTTCCTTCGTCTCAGGATATAGTTCACGATAGATATCAGCATTAAATAAAGCCGATAAACCGCATCTGATTAAAGACAGATGAAGTGAAGACATCTCAAGCTCAGGAATCCATACATAAGAATCAACCGACGATTTGCAAAAACCCGATGCCCCCAAAAATGCTTCAGTTGACTCAAGAGATCTAGAACTAGTTACTAAACCACGCAAAGAAATTCGAGTGCAACGGGCCAACCACTCCTTGGCACTTTGAAGAGCAATTAATGGATCACCTTGACGTAAAATGAGCTCAAAAGATGAAAGTGGATCAGAAAGAATTTTCTGATTTTTGAATATAGTGGAGAGGGTGATACCTTCAATTTTCCTGCTTTCAATTAATCTTAGGTTTGGAAATTGTTCAGATAACTCTGATAATTTCGAAGGGCCGTCGAAGCGTTTGTCTGAGAAAGTGTGCCAATCAATAATCTGATGATCGAATTCTGAAATGACGGTCTTATTAATAATTACTAAATCGTCGAAAGAAATTTCAGGATAATGAGCAAAAAAGCATTCTTGACTAGTCAATTTTTCTTGCTGGATTGACTCAGCATCAATAATCAAACAAGGTCCATCAGGTAGCTGCGTTAGCGAAGAGGGACAGCCTACTAATACACTCATGCATTGACTGGACGCCATGTGAGCTTCAAAAGCGTTCTGCATTATAGACTGCGTGTAAGCGTCAGTAATCAAATGCAGTACTGGTATTCGACAACAGATATTCTTTCATCACTCAAAGACAAACTAGCCAAAGCAGGACTTAAATCCCTTTCATCAGCCAATACTGATATTGAACCTCGAAATGTTTTATTGATTTATTCGGCTCCCAATCAAGTTCTTGAACAAAAACGACTTGAAGAGAGCACGGCAATAACATGCGATGAAATTCGCGCACATTATGAAGAGTTATCCCTGTTATCGGTAAAGTACAAAAATATTTCGTCAAGTTGGCGTCTTAATTTGCTTGACAGTACATCAATCAGAAGGCTTTGCAATGGTGAGAATCCACAGCTAGACAAAAGTATTAACTTCCCCAGCCTCAAACCCCTTGCTAGCTTGCTAACACTAGGAATTGCGCGGAAAGAACCAAGAATTGTTGATATTTACCTTGAGCTAGAGTTGAAATCATTTTTATTTGGTCTAGAAGTAGACAGTAATTATGTACAAAGGTTGAGTCAATGCTCATTGATTGATATGGCTCTAATGGACTGGTGGGAGGTCAACCTAGACCGCGAAGCAAGTTTTGAAGAAGTTAGAAACAGTTTAAATCAGTTAGCACAGATCCAAAATAACTATGAATGCCTTGTGGGGGAGAATGAACAACTACAAAATTCGTTAAGGAAACAAAAAAATAAAAATGCACTGCTTTTAGAAGAGAATAAAAAGGCAAAAAAATTCTCAATAATTCAGTTGATATTTAAAAAGTCCGAGATAGGCGAGAATAGATTAATACGTGGCAACCATGAAGGAGTGATTCACGGATCGGCAATGAATGCGAGTCAGCCAAGTAAACAATTAGAAGTCACACACTCTGATAAAGGAGCGCTATTTCCTAAAATAGTTTTACGAAGACTTCTTAATCTGGCACGCAGGAAAGGTCAATGAATCCAAACGACCATTGGTCAAAGTCTTTTCAAGATTGGAGAAATGGTAAAATTTCTATTAGTTCTATACAAAAGCAGCTCAAACTTTTCAAACGAATAGGCATTGATCTTGATTTAATCAAAACAGATCTTGCAACTCTGCATAATTATCTAGACTATCATCTACTTAATCCACTATATCTACCCATTTCCCTCCTATTGGAGCCAACAACATGGAACCCTCTGGAGGATGGCATTCAAAAAATTCCCTTACTTCTTCAACATCGGCACCTCTCTTCAATCGATCAGCTACTTACAAGTGGGACACTTAATCAGATTTTAAATGGTCATTTATCTCTTTACGGAGATCTACCACCAATACCAATTGGAGCCTATTACGCAGGTCTAAACAAAACACAGAGACAAATTAGACGCAAAAATAAAATCTCTTTGCTCGAACACCTTGCGACGGAAGGGTGGGAGCATTTTCGTCGGCAAGAATCTGTTGCGACAGGACTTGACCGATATCATTCAACAAACTTACCCACAATAAAATCCTGTATTTCAACATCAAATCATCTCCTTTTAGTGAGTGATGGAACAACAAACCAAGCACTATCTCTAGCTGTTGTAGGTGGTTGGAACAATGTAGTTTCATGCTCCTTGACAAAAATAAATGCTTTGCCAAATCTGCTAAGAGAGTACTCTGCAGAGTGGATCAGCATTTGTCATGTCAGTGATATCTTGGCCGATGGAGCCGCACGTGCTTTAGAAGGACACCTCCATCAAACATCAACGGACGCTGTGTTGACCTGCGATGACATTATTATGTACCAACTTTGGAATGATGGACTCGGATATGAACATCGGCAATACCGTAGCCCAGTATCAGCCATTCGACTGTGCACCCGCGGAGGTATTGGAGGACTTCTAACGCTACCTTATTCTCTAATAAAGCTGTGTACGTTTGCTCCTAATTATACCTGCCTAGAAGCATTGCGCCTGGACCTACTCTTACAGATAACTCGCAAAAATATCAGAACCAGTCATTGTCATCAAGCGCTCGTGAAGCATCAAAGCTCTAAGAATCCTTCCATACCCGAACAGGGATGGCCCAGGGAACGATGCCTATTTAGTGATAAGCAATTAGATGAGATCGCTCGTATCAGAAGTCAGCATGCCAAACAATATTTTGGAATCGAGAGGGGTCTCAAGCCCAATCCTTTACAGGAAGGATGCCACGATTTGTCTCGCCCAACAGATGAATCATCATTGGTTTCCATATTGATTCCATTTAGAGATCAAGTAGAACTAACAAGAGCATGTGTTGATTCGATCAGGAGCAATAACGGGAACAATTGCACTTATGAAATCATTATAATTGACAATGGAAGCACTGAAGACTCTACAAAAGAATGGATAAAAAAAGCCACCCAGGAAGATTGCATTCAATGCATACGCCTTGACGAAGAATTTAATTACTCGCGACTAAATAACAAAGCCCGCCAGTTATGCAAAGGAGACTTTCTACTTTTCCTCAACAACGATATTGAGTTCATCTCCGATAGTGTTCTTGATGTACTTCTAGATCCCTTTGCCCATCCCAGCACGGCTGCCGTTGGTGCAAAGCTGAAATATCCCGACGGCAGTCTTCAGCATCAAGGCGTCGTACTGATTAAAGGAGAACGCCGCTGCGTGCTTGAACCCGGCAAGCATCTGAGCGAAGAGGAGATCATTGCAAGCCTTTTGCCGCTGAGAACCCAGGAGGAGTTTTGCGCAGCATCCGCGGCCTGTCTGATGGTGAAGGCCGATTGCTTTGACAACATCGGTGGGTTTGATGAGGAACTGGCCGTCGTCTTCAACGATGTGGATCTTTGTTTACGACTAAGGGAAGCCGGTGGTCGAATCGTGGTGAGCCCACATCCCGACATCATTCATCACGAATCGATCAGTCGTGGGAAAGATCTCTATGGAGAGTCCTGGGCAAGACATCAACGCGAGTCAGGACGGCTACGCCTTAAGCATCGGTTGCTTTACAAGGAGGGGGATCCACTGACCAGTCCGCTGCTGCACAACCATTCGAACCGCTACGAGCCTGCCCCGCCAGCTGAGCCACCCACCGGACCTGCACGGGAGCAGATTCTGTACACCTGGAATCGATCCAAGCATGGCAAAGATGAACGCACGCCTCTGATCTTTGCGCAGTTCGAAGAAAATCCAGAGACACCCATTCGGGGAGACATCCTGACTTTATTGCAGCAGTATCGCCAACACTTCCACGTGCAGGTTGTAGCGGCAACTCCTGCTCTTTTACAACGTCCACGAGATCTGAGAGCACTCAAAAAGGTCTGCGATGGACTCATCGTCCGGTGCAACGAGGGATATGACTACGGCAGCTGGATGACTGGCATCCGTTACTGTCGCCAGCTTATTGAACAACGACAGCAGCTTGTCCTTTGCAACGACAGTTTCTGGGGTCCAGTGCGCCCTCTGAAGGGTCTGATCAATCGCCTCCGTCAATCCACGGGTGACGTTATTGGGCTAACCGACAATCTGATGTATGAGCCACACCTTCAATCGCCTTTCTTGATGTTCAACAAAAAAGCAATATCATGTCCAGAATTCTGGACTTTTTGGGAAAACATACAATGTTGGACTAACAAGCGTAGCATCGTTAAAAATTACGAGGTAGGGCTGCCAATTCTGCTTGAAAAAGAAGGCATGGAGCTCGAGAGCATTTACAGTAACAACGCCAATGGGAATACTTATCATGCGGAATGGAAATCATTAATTGAAAACCAAAACTTTCCATTCATCAAAAGAAGCCTTCTCAGAGACAACCCCCACAAGATTGACATCAGCGACTGGAGATCAGTTGTTCGCAAGGGGAACAAATCACTAGCCAGGCAGATTGAGGATCAGCTCGAGGGAATACAACAGACTTAAGAGCCTGAAAGAAAAGCGGCGAGCTTTTTATTGAGCTCGAACTCAACACACTCTTCCTCAAAATTTTCCATCAAATCTGCATATAGACCTTTCTTACGCATCCGAAAAGCAATGACTTCTCTCAACAATTTAAGGCAATCCGCTAAGCCGGAATTAACAACCCAAGCATCTAAAATTGCTTTTTCACAATCAGATCGCGTACTAATGCGAGACCATTGAATCCCCTTTAAAACAATTAATATATTGGGACGGCCCAAGGCAAGCCCAGAGATCTTTAAATAATGCGTAATAAGGTGATGTTCAAGATTTAGCTGCTCAGCCCTCTTCACTAGGTAATAACAATCTTGTAATTATCTTCAGAATACCAATACTTTATTTCCAGCCCACATCGTTTGGCCATATCGGCATTCTTTTTACGACCAGTCCAAGAGCGCCTTGCTGATCAAAATCAGCCAAATGCTTAAGCAAGCGTGCATCTGCTTTCTCTCGCGCAGCCTTCATTAGTAAGGAGAAAAGATTGTATTCACCAGCAGCAAAAGAGACCTCTAGTTCTCGTTAAAGGTCTCCAATATTCACATCAACTCCAGCAGAAGAAAGGAACAACGGATCCCAACAGTGTATTTGGCATAAAGCTAAAAGAGTCCGTTAATTGAGACCTTTAATTTCAACTCTTACAACCTTGGATTATTAATCCCGTCGCATTGCGGCTAGCATGAACCCAAAGACGCCCCAAACCACAACCAAAACACCTATACATGATAAAAACGCCTTCCAACGCCAGGAATGATCGGGTCCCTGGGGCATCTGAGGTTTACTCAGCATCACAATAAACTTCAACTGGCGCTGACTTTCCATCCGGCTATTATCAGCAGCTCGCATAGCCGAAACCAGTGACTCACGTGCAAACGAGACATTTCCTTCAAGTCTCACTGACTGGCTGGCAATTCTATTGAGGTCGCGACCTCCAGCACCCACGGCCTTCTGCCGCTCTTCCTTGATCTGACGCTCGAGCTCCCCGACCTGATCAGCGACGTAAGCCACTTCCGGAGCATCAGGATCCCGATATTGACGACGGAGGCTGGCCTCTTCGACTTTCAGGTCAACCAATCGGGATTCCAACCTTGTAATGAAGCTTGCTGCAGCACTCTGCTCTGCGAGCGGATTGAGTTGACCGTAGCGATCCTGAAAAGCCTCCAATGCGTTGCTGGCTTCGGTTAAACGATTCTGCGCGTAGGTGACTTGCGTCTCCGCAAACGCTTGTTGATCAGCACTGATCGACTGATTCACATCATTAACAAAGCGCTGGGCCTGCTCCAGAAGTTTTGTATTGAGCGAATAAGCATCGACAGCCGTGAAAGCACTTGTAGAGAGAACAATCGAACCGGAAAGCTCTTGCGGAATCACATCCAATTGGTTGCGGAAAAATTCCAACTGCTGCTGAGCATTAGCATCAGCAGACAAACCGCTCCAAAGATCAGGAGAAGCAGCGGCGTAGCTGTTTAGATAAACCTCTTTGTCGGGGAAAACAGCATTTTTAATGTCATTTGATTCAAGATACACCTGCAAATAACGACCATCTTCAAGCGAAGACAAAACACTGGAACTTTGGAGAGTGCCAAGAACCATTGCGGCCGAAGTCCCGGGCGGCATTGGCTGCTTAATCACAAATTCAGAGCTGGCTTGATACCGGTCACGACCGATCGCAAAGCAATAGAAGCCCGAAATAGCGAGAAAGGTGGCAGCCAGTACGCGACCGCTTAAAAGCCGAGGAAGCGGCGCCTGAACGTCCGTACGAATCCTAGGAATGGCAATTGTTGACAGCTCACTTCCCATGTTCCCCAGCCATCTCGCACCAGATTGGATCTTCTGCCGAGTCATTTGAAGCTTGGTGGTGCGTGAGCCCTGGAATGGCCGTTCAGTCATCGGAGAGCAGCAGGGCTTCATTTGAGAAATAGAAGACTAAACCAAAACCAACACTTACAAACGCACAAATAGCGAGATATTGAAGACTGATACCTGGCAATGGATACGCCGTATTAATGGAGTGACGTAATAACTCAACTGAATGAAGCAAAGGATTCCATGTCACAAACGGTCGTGCGGGACCTGGAAGTGTATATGTTGCATAAAAGATTCCAGATGTCCAAAGCAGAATTCTATTAATGCCAAACTTAGTCAACACTTTGACAATTGGTATACGATGACCCACAACCAAGGCACTCATTCCGACACCCAGACCAAGACAAACTGTCAAAATAAAATCAACGACCATTAATGCGGGATCATCAATCTGGAACGTCCAACTCCAGGCTGAAACCGCCAGAAAAACAAGAACCAGAACCGATGCATGAATTCTCGCTTCGATCAATGTAGAGGCAAGGAGAGTATCTAACGGCCGAATTCTTCTGTAAAAAAATAATTTTTGCTTCTTGGAAACACCAGTGAGGGCCTTGATACCAACCTTGCGAAACAAATAAAGCAGTACAACGCCGCAAACCAACCAGATCACCGGATTAAGCAGATCCGTTGTTTTTAAGCGAACCAGAATCCTTAGCGCCAGCAGCGTAAGCATCAAAGCCATGGGTTCAAACAACACTCCCCACACCCCAAAAAAGCCCTTTTCAGCACGTAGAGCAAAGTCCATATCTGCTAGGGCCAAGACAATCCTGATTTGCAACATCATGCGATCGCTAAAGGCGCGCACGCTCTTGAAAACTTTGGAGGAGGTGATGCGGCTCATCTAACAACTCTGATCAGATCGATCCTTTCATTGGTTTGATTGTCATCGGGACCTTACTCGCATTCCGAAGATGTCCTTCCTGGCGACGCTTCCGTCTCCAACCAGCGATTTAATGAGCGTTTCAACCCCCCCTGGCAGCGCCGTTCCAGCCGGGCGAACACCAACTTCAACGCCTGATCGGCCAGCCGACGGCGAAGAGGCACAGGCACCAGAGCGATGGGATGGTCACCATCCATCAGCAGAGAGGCCGACACCCTCGCCTTCAGTCCTTCGGAACATGGCTGAAGCACCGCTTCACAACTGAAACGGATGGCCCGCTCGAAAGCTCCGAGCCCTTGAATCCGGATGTGCTGAAACACAATCAGCAACTCCTGCTCTGACCAGACCATGGTGAAGACAACCTCTGGCTTGATCTCGTAGCCCAACAACTGAAAGGGTCTGGACCGATAAAGGAATGCACCATCGCTCCTACATTCCATCCTCTGCCGATTCAGCAAGGCCGCCATGGGCCGTTTCGGCTCGCTGAGATATCGCGCAATGGAGCACTGATCTGGCTCGACACAAAACACTGAACAGTGGTGCCTCCCTTGAGCAAGGGGAATGAAGGGCATCCCTACGATCAGAGGTTTGGGACGGCATTCTGCGATGGGCGGCGAGCTGCGGCAGGAACACGACAGCATGGGTTGCGTGGAGGTGCCGGCAGAGGCCCTCTGGGGCGCACAGACCCAGCGCTCCTGCAACAACTTCGCCATCGGCAGCCAGCGGATCCCCACCGAATTGATTCATGCCCTCGCCCTCATCAAGGGGTGCTGTGCGGCGGTCAACGGACGCCATGAGCTGCTGACAGCACAACAGGTTCAGGCCATTGAACGTGCGGCAGCAGCCATCGCCAATGGATCGCACGACCACCAGTTTCCTCTCAGCGTCTGGCAGACCGGGAGCGGCACCCAAACGAACATGAATGTGAACGAGGTGATCAGCAACCTTGCGGCCAGGAACGCCGGTTGCCCCCTAGGCAGCCATGACCCTGTTCATCCCAACGACCATGTCAACCGATCACAGTCGACTAACGATGCCTTTCCCGCCGCCATCCATCTGGCGGCAGTGCTTTTGCTGCAGGACACTCTTCTACCGGAGCTCGACCGATTGATCACAAGCCTTGATCAAAAGGCCAGCAGCTGGATGGATATCGTCAAAATCGGCCGCACCCATCTGCAGGATGCGGTGCCGCTACGCCTTGGGGACGAGGTGAGTGCTTGGCGGGATCAGATCCATCAGGGCCGGGCATGGCTGAACCAGGCTCGAGAGGAGATGCTGGCGTTGCCCCTTGGCGGAACAGCCGTAGGCAGCGGTTTGAACACGCCTCCAGGATTCTCACGCGATGTGGCGCATCTTCTGGCGGAACGCACCGCAACTCCGTTTCATCCTGCGCCCAATCTGTTCGCTGTGATGGCCGGTCACGATGCACTGGTTCAAGCCATGGCTCAGCTGCGCCGTCTGGCCGTGAGCCTGCTGAAGATCGCCAACGACATCCGACTGCTGGCATGCGGACCGCGAGCAGGGATTGGAGAACTCCTTCTACCGGCCAACGAACCCGGTAGTTCGATCATGCCGGGCAAGGTCAATCCAACCCAGTGCGAGGCCCTCGCCATGGTCTGCACCCAGGTAATTGGACTGGATGCAGCTGTGGCCGCGGCAGGGGCCGGAGGCCAGCTGCAGATGAATGTGTACAAACCACTGATCGGAGCCAACCTGCTTCAAGGCATCAATTTGCTGAACGATTCCTGCCGCTGCTTCCGCCTGAACCTGGTGGAGGGAATGAAGCCGGATCGAGACAAGATCGCAGCCTTTGTCGACCGCTCCCTGATGTTGGTGACAGCGCTCACTCCCGAGATCGGCTACGAGTTATCCAGCGCAATTGCACAACATGCCCATCAGGAAGGACTCAGCTTGAGGGAAGCCGCCATCCAACTTGGGCACATCACTGCCGAACGCTTTGACGCCCTGATGAATCCAGCTGTCATGGCGCGACCCCGCACCTGAAGTCAGGCGGCCCGTTCCGTGGCGGGGTTGGAAGCCTCTGGTTGGTTGTGCAGATCCTCCGCTTCGGCAACCGGAAAACGATTGATGGCGCACAGAGCCTGGCGAGCATGGCTGCGCAGCTGCTCACTGACGGCTTCGCAGTAGTTCACCTGTGCCAACAGATCAACGGTGCGACGCATGATCCGCACCACATCACCTTCATCCAGTGAAGTGTTGGCGATTAGATCGTTCCAATCGGTGCCACGGGCCCATGCCTCCACCAGACCCATCAGCTCCGGTTCCCACCAGGCCGGCACCACCACACCCTGACGCTCCTGGGCTCGGAGCAGTTCACGGCGCAGACCGGAGAGATCCTGGAGAGCCTCTTCAGCAGAGGGCGGCGGCGGAAAACCACTCCACAGATCAGGGCGGTTGACTTCCGTGCTGATGGCCTCGAACACGGCCGCCAACTCTGGGGGGGAGAGTTCGTCGAGGTGGCCACTCATCAGGGCCAGTCCAAGCCAAAGCTCGTTGTCCCCACGGAGGGCGGCCACCGTGCGACCGATCTCCGTCGGCTCGAGGTCATCCAGACAGCCAAATTGCTGAAGGATTTCCATCAGAGACAGAAACGTCTCCCAATGGCGGTTGGAACGGTGATGAAGCAGTCTTTGACGCTGTTCGATCTCATGTTCCAGCTCCTCCATCCGACGGCGATGCTTCTTGAGCTGCTTGCGGTCACCCCAGCGATGGGCGGGATGCTGTTGCTGTTGATCTTCGAGATCACGCACCGAGTGAGCCTGAGCCAGCACCTCTCCGGCCAGGTCGTACTGAGGCGTGGTCATATCGTGACGACGGGCCATATGAGCCACCGCAAGAGCAAGACCGCCACTGGCCTGATCGCCATGACGCAGCTCACCGGCCCGACTCAGGTCCGGTGCTGTCACGCCACTGACCTGCAGGCAGCTCAGTTCAACGTGGATGCTCACCACCGACTGACAGGGCAGGAGCACCCAAAGGTTGTCGTCCGTGAGGCAAAGCAACAGGGGGAACTGACCCGGGCCATCCACCTTGTCGACAATCACCGCCGGCGTGACCCGACCTCGCAGCTGGGGTGATTTCAGGCTGACCAATGTTCCCGTACTCGCGAACTGGAGGGCCATGGTCAGCTCGTTGGCCAGGGTCTCCTCGGCCTGTTGCTGAAGAATCCTCAGCAGGCGGCGCTCTTCGCGCAACCGTCCACGGAGCTTCTCGTACTCCTCAAAATCCTCCCAGGGAATGTCACCGGCAACCCCTTCCAGCTGCCCCAGCTGCAGCCGTAACTGCGCTAGCAGATCTTCTTCATCGACAAGATCCAGACCTGCCAGATAGCGACCGAAGCTGCGTTCCACCAAATCGCGGGCCTTGGCCAGGTCATGGCGCTGCAGCAGGTTGAGCACCATGCCGTAGCTCGGGGTGAACTGACTCACCAAGGGATCCGCCGGACTGGTGGCGAGCTGACCCGCTTCGCGCACCCCTTCGAAACGGCTTTGCACGGTGACCACATAACCGCGGGAATCCAGACCACGCCTCCCCGCTCGGCCGGCCATCTGCAGAAACTCACTGCCCATGAGCGGCCGATGGCCTCGCTCTGTGCGCTTGGAGAGCGACGCAATCACGGTGCTGCGGGCCGGCATGTTGATCCCTGCGGCCAGAGTTTCCGTGGCAAACACCACCTTGACCAGACCTTGCTGGAACAGCTCCTCTATCAGCTCTTTCCATGCCGGGAGGACGCCTGCGTGATGCGCAGCAACCCCACGCAGGAGAGCATCGGCGTGAACACCATCACGCACCGCTTCGGGGTTGTTGTCTGTATAGATCTTGAGCCTGGCGCTGATGCGCAACTGCTCGTCTTTCGAGACGAGGCATTGCCCCCCAAGATCACGAACCGCTTTGTCGCAGCCTCGACGGCTGAAAATGAAATAGATGGCAGGGAGCATGTCCCGCTCAGCCATCTGAGCCACCACAAAGCTGATGGGTGGGGCCTCCGGCTGAGGCGGTCGAGTTGGGCGACCTTTGCGCTTCTGCCCCTTGGGTGCGCGCCAAGCCTTGCAGTTGGGATGCAGCCCCGTGCCGGCATCATTGAGCAGCGGATGCAAACCCTTGGCGCTGCAGAAGCTGAACTGCAACGGAACGGGCCGATAGTCGCTCACCACAAGGGTGGTGGGCCCATGCACTTTCTCGATCCAGTCGGTGAGCTGACCGGCATTGGCAACCGTGGCCGAAAGGGCCAACAGTTGAACCGGGGGAGGGCAGTGAATGATGGATTCTTCCCAGACCGTGCCGCGCTGGGAGTCATTCATGTAGTGGCACTCATCCAGCACCACGGCTTCAACATCAGCGAGCGGATCATCACTTGCATCCGCTTCGGCATACAACATGTTGCGGAAGATCTCTGTGGTCATCACCACGATCGAAGCCTCTCGATTCACACTCAGATCACCGGTCATCAGACCAACGTTCTGGTCGCCAAACTGCTCCCGGAAATCGCGGAGCTTCTGATTGGAGAGAGCCTTCAGCGGAGTTGTGTAAAAGACCTTCTGGCCATGGGCCAAGGCGCGATAAATGGCGTACTCACCCACCAGCGTTTTACCTGATCCCGTCGGCGCGCTGACCACGACGGAATGTCCCTGATTCAGTGCTCCAATGGCATCCAGCTGAAAGTCATCCAGCGGAAAAGGAAAGATCGCAGCCGGGTCAAGACCGGACGAAGCTGCTTCTGAGTCCGGCTTGTTCATGGCCCGATCCTAAAGATCGAGCTCAATGGCAGGACTGAGGTGACAGACCCGGTGGACCGGTGCCATGACAGAAGAGTGAATGCGACGACGCCATGGCAGTAACAGGACAATTACGGGACGTCCTGACAGAGGAACGTTTGATCGATGCCCTACGGGGATGTTCCAGCACAGAGGAGCTGATTTCTCTCGAAAAACGGTTGGCTGATGAGCCCGATGCTCCAGCCTTGTTCGACTGGATCTGCAACATGCTGGTATCCCGTCGACTATCCCGAGGGTTGGCAGCCCGATTGCTCAGCCAGCTGCATCGCGGGGGTTAGCCGGATTTCTGCGGCGCCACCAACCGGCGAGGGCACTCCCCAGCATGCAGTGCACCACAGCGGAGATGGCTCCAGGGAGCGCCGTGAGCGGACTGACAAAACCACCGCTGCGCGCCAGAACCACTGCCAGGCCAGAGTTCTGCATGCCAACTTCAATGCTGATGGTGCGTTGCGCCGCCACCGATTCACCCGTCAGCCGGGCAATGAAAAAGCCCAGACCA
>QCUJ01000025.1 GCA_003210795.1 Synechococcus sp. AG-679-B05
TCCCCTTGGCCGTGAGGTCATCACGGATGCCATCGGCTTCAGCGTAATTTTTGGCTGCCTTGGCCGCGCGTCGCGCTTCGATCGCCGCCTCGATTGCTGCGTCATCCACTCCAGCCGTTGAGGCTTCACTCTCCTGGCGCAATCCGATCACCGCGGCCAGGTTGCGCAGCAGGTCCCATCGGCCGGCAAGCTCGGCGAGCGTTTCGGCCGGAAGTTCTGCCCCATCGCCACGATCGAGCCGGTTGGCCAGAGCCCTGAGTGGCTTGGCCAGATCAAACAGCACCGCCAGGGCCCCCGAGCTGTTGAGGTCGTCGTCCATGGCGCTGATGAAACGCTGTTCGAGCCTTTGCAGCTCCTCTCCGCTAGGGCTGCCTTGATGTTTTGCAGCACGGTCTGAGAGGGGAGAGACGGTCCCCCAACCCAGGGTTGCGCTATGGCGTTCGCCTAGCCCGATGGCCGCATTGAGGCCTTTCCATCCGGTGCTTGCCGCCTCCAAAGCTTCTGCTGTGAAATCGAGTGGCTTGCGGTAGTGCGCCTGGAGAACAAACAGCCTCAGAGTCATCGCTGAAACACCGCTATCGAGTAAGGCTCGGATTGTTGTGAAGTTGCCGAGCGACTTTGACATTTTTGTTCCGCCGACATTGACCATGCCGTTGTGCATCCATACGCGGGCTAGCTGAGCTTCATTGGCTGTCTCTGACTGAGCAATTTCATTCTCGTGATGCGGAAAGACAAGATCTCCTCCTCCGAGATGGATATCAATTGTTTTGCCAAATTCTTCGCGAACCATGGCTGAGCATTCGATGTGCCAACCGGGACGTCCGCGGCCCCACGGTGATTCCCAGCCTGGTTCTCCATCGTTGGTTTTTTTCCAGAGAGCGAAATCGAAGGGATGTCGCTTGCGTTCTTCTTCTTCTCCTTTGGTACGGCCGCTGGCACCCTGTTGTTGCTCGTTAGGGTCTCTTCCGCTCAGCTGGCCATAATTCTTTGCTTTCGATATATCGAAATACACATCACCTTTGGAGCTATAAGCTGCCCCCTTGTTTTCAAGTTCGCCAATAAGAGTTTGGATGCCAGGTATGCAGCATGTTGCCCGCGGCATTTTGTCTGCGGGAAGAATGTGTAAGCGCGCCATGTCTATTTCAAAGGCTTTGATGTTTGTTTCGCTGACCTCTTCCATTGTTGATCCCTCGGCGTTGGCCTTGTTTAATATTTTGTCGTCAATATCTGTGTAGTTCTGCACAAAAGTGACGTCGTAATTGCGCCAGATGAGATAACGCCTTAAGACGTCCCAGTTGATGTAACTCCGAGCATGGCCGAGATGGCAAAGGTCATAAACCGTGACCCCACAGCAATAGATCGTTGCCTTGCCTGCCTCAAGCGGTTCGAAGTCTTCGGTGCGATTGCTGAGGCTGTTCGTGAGGCGAAGTGGCAAAGGTCTGATCAGGCTCTCCAAGGAGGTTACGGCCAGCCCCTGCCTTTAACGCTCTTGAATCGCTCGGTTTCCCAGTGTTGTTACCGATCTGTGGGCCTTGCTGCTTCTCTGCGGCTCCAGTGTGGGTCGATGTCCTTACGGTTGTCTAATCATCACGATTTATATTTATAAGCCGAATCGCTCTTTTTGATGTTTATTGAAGCTATCTATTTTCGGGGTTTTTAAAAATTTTATTCGACGCTATTGCTACGTTTTTGGCGGCTTTTCGTTGATAAGCTATTGGGCCTTGTCTTGGTAAAGATTGAATCTTTACGGTGGGGCTTTCTGCTCTGATTGTTAAAATAATTTCATTGCTTTTTCGGGTTTCTATTTTTATTGTCAAAATTTTATTCTATGGCTAGTTTTGAGTAAAAAATCTTGAATGGGTTATGACTCTTTTCAGCAATAGAGATGAAAAAGATCTTCTGCAGGCGCTCGATGGCTCAGGTGGAGGCATACCCGACGGCATAGGTGAAGGCATACCCGGCGTTACTGACGGTCTAGCTGATGACCTGCCAGAAGGTCCAAGTGGAGGCATACCAGAAAGAGGACCAGGTGCAGTCACCTTGCCATCACTGCCTGGGACAACACCAGGCGCATCACCGCCACCGCCTCTCCCAGGCGGCTTAGCACCTGGGGGAGCAACCCCTGGAGACATTGCAGGTCTTCCTGCTGATGCAATTGGTGGCTTTGAGCAAGATCAATTCGCGGAATTGCCGCCTGAGGCCATCGGAGGTTTCAAGCCAGACCAGTTCGCAGAATTGCCACTTGAAGCTGTCGGAAGTTTCAAGCCAGATCAGTTTGCTGAGCTGCCAACGGATGTTGTCGGAGGTTTCAAAAGAAATCAGTTTGAAGCACTATCGCCTGAAGCGTTTGGAGGTTTTCAAAAGGATCACATTAAGGAGCTGCCCAAGAAGTTCTTTGCAGATTTCGGTTTAGAAGAATTTAAGGAACTTCCTGCCGATGCGATGGCTGGATTTAATCCTCAAACTTTTGGATCATTGCCAGCTGAAGCGATCGAAGGTTTCAGCCCAGAACAATTCTCTGGGCTCCCTCCGAAAGCTGTCGGTGGCTTCCAGTTGGATCAATTTGATGCGTTGCCATCGGATGCATTTGGTGGATTTCAGCCAGAGCATATTAAAAAGTTACCTAAGGATCTCTTTGAGGAATTCGAGCCGGAAGCATTTCAAGAGCTTGCTCCAGAGGCAATGAGTGGCTTCAATGTAAGAACATTTGAGTCTTTGCCTGAGGAGGCAATCATTGGAATAAGTTCAGATCAATTGGAGAATTTAAGTCCCAATATGTTTAAAGGGATTCAGCCTGCTGTTTTTAATACATTGCCTCCTGAGGCATTTCAAGGTTTTCAGCCCGGCCAGTTAAAAAAACTGTCGAACGATCTTCTTGCTGATATGCGGCCGGATACTTTTGGCGAAATCAATCCAGGTGCTTTTACTGGATTTAATCCGAAGAAATTTAATGGCTTGTCTGATGAGTTAATTGCCCAAATTGATGAGGATCAATTTGGGCAATTGAAATCCAAATTAATTAAGAAGATGAAGGGGGGTGTGATTGCTGAACTTCAGCCCAATGCTCTAGAGGGAATGACTGAGAAGCAGGCCGAGAAGATGTCTCAGGATTTCGCAAGCGAGTTGGATCGTGCTCAGATTCGTTCGCTCTCGAGTCCTGTTCTTTTGGCGATGAGTGCGTCAGTATTTGACGTTATTGAGCCTGAACTTTCGGGACTTCAGCTCGGGGGGCTTGAGGCACTAGTAGGTGGTGATGGTGAAAATATCGTTGATCCAATTATTTGAATTTCTAGCTCTTAAAAACTAAACTTTAAAGGAGTCCAGCAGGGCTCCTTTTTTATTTAAAAATCCTCTTACTTCGCCTCCATCCAGTCGCAGCCACTACCGGTTTCCACTAGGAGAGGAACGCTGAGCTTGATGGCACTTTCCATGGTGTTCACCACAATATTTCGTGTGGTGTCCAACGCTTCTGTGGCCACTTCGAGGACGAGTTCGTCATGCACCTGCAGCAGCATTTGGGCCGGAAGCCCCTGGCTCTGAATGGCTGCTTGTAACTGAACCATCGCCACTTTGATGATGTCGGCACTGGAGCCTTGGATCGGTGCGTTAGCAGCAGCTCGCAGTTGCTGCGCGTCCATGCCACCGCGGCGGGCCACATCTAGGTCGATCTCCAGAGGGTCCTTGCCCAGCAGTCGGCCCAGCCCGTTGCGGTCGAAATGGAACGGCCGCCGCCGCCCGAGAATGGTTTCCACATAACCGCGGCTCAGGGCAAGCCGTTCCTGCAGCTCCAGAAAGGCGAACACCTTCGGGTAGCGCTGTTTGTATTTGGCCAGAAACTCTTTGGCGTCTGCCTGGCTCACACCGGTTTCCCTGGCGAAGCGTTGGGCACCCATGCCGTAGATCACCCCGAAGTTGATCGTTTTGCCCAGGCGACGTTCATCCGGGCTGACGTCGTTTTTATCCAGCAACAGCCGTGCAGTGAGTGCGTGCACGTCATCGCCACTGCGATAAGCCTCCTGCAGAACCTCTTCGCCCGAGAGGTGGGTGAGGATGCGCAGCTCGATCTGGGAATAGTCAGCGCTGAGCAGGGTCCAGCCGTCCTGAGGCAGGAAGGCCTTGCGGATTCGCCGGCTGTACTCGGTTCGTACCGGGATGTTCTGCAGGTTGGGGTTGCTGCTGCTCAGCCGGCCCGTTGCCGTAACCGCCTGGTTGAAATCGGTGTGGACCCGCCCTGTTTCAGCTTCCACCAGTTGGGGCAGGGCATCCACGTAGGTGCTTTTGAGCTTGCTGAGCACCCGGTGCTCCAGCACCAATGGCACCACGGGATGATCGTTGCCGAGTTTCTCGAGCACGGTGGCGTCGGTGCTGAAGCCGGTTTTGGTGCGGCGGGATTTCTTGCGATCCAGCCCCAGGGTGTCGAACAGCAGTTCCCCCAGTTGTTTGGGCGAGGCCAGGTTGAACTCCACACCGGCGGCTTCTTTGGCTTCCAATTCCAGCCGCTGCAGCGTGGATCCCATTTCCTCCGCGAGACCCTGTAAGTAGGGCACGTCGATGCGGATTCCAGTGGCTTCCATTTGGGCGAGCACCGGTTCCAGTGGCTGCTCCACCTGTTCGAGCAGCGGCAGCAGCTGTGGACCCATCGCCTTCAGTTGAGTGCGCAGCAGCACGGCCAGCCTTCGGGTCACGTGCACGTCCATGCCGCAGTAGAGGCTGGCGGGCTCCAGCGGTACATCGGCGAAGGTTTGTTTTTTACCCACCAACTCCGTGAAAGAGGTGGGCTGGAAGCCGAATTCCCGCTCCGCCATCAGCTCCAGACCATGCTTCGCGGGAGCATCCCGTAGGTAATCCGCCAGCAGCGTGTCGATCGCAACGCCCTCCAGGGCTACGCCATGACGCAGCAGGATCAAGCGGTCGTACTTGGCGTTCTGAAGCGTTTTTGGGTGATCGCGACTGGTCAGCCATGGGGCGAGAGCGGTGAGCACCGTCTCCAAGGGCAACTGCTCTGGGCTGATGTCGTCACTGCCTTTGTGTCCCAGTGGGATGTAAGCGAGCTCATTGAGGCCGTCCCCCCAGCAGAGTCCGATTCCCACGAGTTCAGCCTTGAACGGGTTGAGATCTGTGGTTTCGGTGTCAAGGGCCACCGGTGCCCCAATGTCTCGGCAGTCCATCACTCGCTCAACCAGGGCGCCCAGGGCGGCCTTGTCCTGGATCAGTTGTGGCTTGAGCTTTGGAAGGGTTGGCTCTGTCGGCTCTGGTTCTTTGGCCGAGGGTGATGCATCAGAGGGGGTCGTTGTGGACGTTGGAACAGGTTTTGTTTCAACGTTCGCTGCATATCCCCCGGCTGAAAAGGCTGCGACAAATCCACCGACCTGACGCAGCAGGCTGTTCAATTCCAGGTCTTCAAGGCAGGCACTGAGACCATTGGAATCAACTCGCGTCAGCGGTAGCGACGGTTCCTCCGGAAGAGGAATATCCACCAGGATTTCGGCCAGTTTGCGGGAGAGGTAGGCATTGTTGCGATCGCTGCGCAGCTTTCCTTTGATCGCTCCCTTGATGGCTCCACTGCTGGCCTTAGGGCCTTCCGCCTCCACAGTCAAAAGAGTGGCGTAAACGGCATCGAGATCGATGTTTTCCTTCAACAGGTTGATCGCCGTTTTTGGGCCCACACCACGAACGCCGGGGATGTTGTCCGAGCTGTCGCCGGTGAGGGCTTTCAGATCCACCACCTTGTCGGGCATCACGCCGAGTTTTCCCAGCACGCCCTCCTCACGGATCAGCGTCGGGCCGCTATTTCTGGCATAGGGCCCTCCGCCCATGTAGAGCACCGCAATGTCGCGGCTGTCATCAACCAGCTGAAACAGATCGCGGTCCCCGGAGAGGATTCGCACCCCCCAGCCCTCATTGGCGGCACGGTTGGCCAGGGTGCCCAGCACGTCGTCAGCTTCAAAGCCCGGTGCCATGCACAGGGGGAGGTTGAGCTGCGAACGAAGGATCTGCTGGAGTTGTTCAAGGTCTTGAAAGAACACCTCCGGGGCCACATCCCTGTGCGCCTTGTAGTTGGCATCCGCCTTGTGGCGAAAGGTGGGTTCGGCGGTGTCGAAAGCGATTGCAACCCCCTGCGGCTTCAGGCTTTTCCCGTTGTCGAGCAGTGCTTTGAGGAAGCCGTAGGTCACGCTGGTTGGCCGCCCATCCTTGGTGGCCAGCCCGCCTTCTCCCCCTTTGCTGAAGGCATAGAAACTGCGGAAGGCCAATGAATGGCCATCGATCAGCAGCAGCAGAGGTTTGGAGGCAGCCTCGGGCATGGAGATGGGGCGTAAAGCGTCGGGGTCAGTCGCGGCTATCGGCCCAGGGGGGCAGGTCGATGAACACGCGCGTTCCCGCTTCAAGGCCCTTCAGGATCGCAGTCTGATCACCGCTGCTGTTGCCCAGTTCCACGGACTGGAAGACGGGCTTCTGCTGGCTGTCGACCAACAACACGCCGGGTTGACCGTCCTCGGTCACGATCGCGACTGTGGGGACGAGGGTTCGGGGCTTGCTGCGGCCGGTCTGGAAGTTGATGTCGGCGGTCATGCCGATCAACAGCTTCTGCGGTGGGTCGATCAACTGCAGCTTCACCTCAAAGGAGGTGACGTTGTCCTGTTTGACGGCTCTCGGGGCAACTTCACTGACGCGAGCGTCAAAGCGTTCATCGGGGTAAGCATCCACTCGGATGCTGGCGGGTTGCCCAATGGCGATGCGCCCGATGTCGCTTTCGGGCACCCGAGCCGATACCTCCAAACCGCTGGAGAGTTCCACGATCGAAGAGCTGGTGGCTCCAGCCGTGGCAGACGCCGTGGTGGTCGGAGTGACGAAAGCACCCGGTTCGGCATAACGCGCCGTGATGGTGCCGGCAAAGGGCGCGCGGATCTTCTGTTCGCTTTGTTCGTGCTCGAGTTGCTCGATGCGTTCACGGGCCGCAATCACAGCGGCCTGGTTGCCGAGCATCTGGTTCTCCACCTCACTGAAGGCATCGGCGCTGATCACGCCTGCCTGATAAAGCTGGCTTTGCCGCTCGAAATCATCCTGCCTCCTGCGGTAGGTCGCCTCCGCCTGGCGCAGGAGGGCCTGCCGTTCCTGCAGGCGGTCTTCGAGATCGCCGGGGTCCATCAAGGCAAGGAGTTGGCCCTGCTCCACCGCATCGCCCTCATCCACCAGGAGCTGATCGAGAACACCCTGCTGGCGTGGACTCACATTCACCTTCTGGACCGCCAGCAGCTCACCGCTGGCAGTGATCAGGCCGGACAGCACCCCGCGCTCAGCTGATGTGACATAGGGCGTCAAATCCTGTTGGTTGGCCGTGAACGGGCCGAAGCGCAGCAGGGCTGCTCCACCGGCCAGCGCCAGGCCTGCTAACGCGATTGTGATCGGTTTGGGTGGTCGGATCTTTCGCTTAATGGAGCCATCGACGGCGTCCAGCTGCGGGTCGGAGACGGGTCGTCGCAGTGACTGCAGCATGGGCCCACAAAACTTCACAACATTCTCGCCGCTCGTCGGTAGATTCCGCCGATGCTTAAAGCCGGAATCGTCGGACTGCCCAATGTCGGCAAGTCCACTCTGTTCAATGCTTTGGTGGCCAATGCCCAGGCCCAGGCTGCCAATTTCCCGTTTTGCACCATTGAGCCGAACGTTGGCACGGTGGCGGTTCCCGATGAGCGCCTCGACCGGTTGACCCAGCTCAGCAAGAGTCAGAACACGATTCCGACTCGAATGGAGTTCGTCGACATCGCTGGCCTCGTGAAGGGGGCAAGTCAGGGCGAGGGTTTGGGGAACAAGTTCCTGGCGAATATTCGTGAAGTGGACGCAATCGTCCATGTGATCCGTTGTTTTGAGGATGACGACGTCATCCACGTGTCAGGCACCATTGGTCCTGCCCGCGATGCGGAGGTGATCAACCTCGAGCTTGGCCTGGCGGATCTGGCCCAGATTGAGAAGCGGCGCGAGCGTCTCAAGAAACAGACGCGCACCAGCAAGGAAGCTCAGGTTGAGGATGCCGCTCTCGAGCGGATCCAGGCGGTTCTTGAAAACGGTGTTGCGGCCCGCAGTGTTGAGCTCAGTGAGGAGGAGGCTGGTTTGGTTAAACCCTTGGGTTTGTTGACGGCAAAGCCGATCATCTACGCCACGAATGTGAGTGAAGAAGATCTGGCCGATGGCAACGGCTTCTGCGAGGAGGTGACAACCCTCGCTGAGAAGGAAGGAGCTGAGACGGTGCGGGTTTCAGCTCAGGTGGAGGCTGAGCTTGTGGAGCTCGGAGATGAGGAGACGGCTGATTATTTGGAAGGACTGGGGGTCAGTGAAGGGGGATTGCAGAGCTTGATCCGCGCCACCTATCGATTGCTGGGTCTGCGCACCTATTTCACCAGCGGTGAAAAGGAAACCCGGGCGTGGACGTTCAAGGCCGGAATGACGGCTCCGCAGGCCGCCGGAGTAATACACACCGATTTCGAGCGCGGCTTCATTCGTGCCCAGACCATCGGTTGGGCGAAATTGCTCGAAGCTGGTTCTCTCTCCGAGGCGCGAGGGAAAGGTTGGCTGAGGAGTGAAGGCAAGGAGTATGTCGTTGAAGAGGGTGATGTGATGGAGTTCCTGTTCAACGTATAAACAACCGGTTACACCAAGGCTTTTGGCCAGGCATATTGCAGACTATCCAACGTTTGTCTAACTTTGGGTGTCCGCGGCCTGGCAGTTGCCTGCTCTTGCAACCAAAAGCTCTGTGCTCGATGGACGCGCGGAAGTCGTGTCTTACCTGCGCGACCCTTCGGTATTTTTCGTCAGGGTATTGGTCCCAGGAAAACGGAGTTACAGGACTAGGCGAATAGATGGAGCCAGAACGCTTGATGAAGCCGTAGGAGCGGCTCTGGATGTATTCATGGAAATGGGTGCACTGGCTGCTGCAAAGCCTCCTCGCAGAGGAACTAGACCAGGTACGAGGGTCGCTCGATCTGGGTCAAGTATTTCCAAACATTTGAGCGAACACTTTGTCGAGCAAGAGAAGAAGTGTCAGGCGGGTGTGATTAAAGTAAGCACTCTTAAAAACAAAAAAGAAACGCTGTTCCAGCATTTAGTCGCGTATCTAAAATATGCAGATATAAGCAAGCCTTCCCAGGTAAAGGTAGGTGCTTTTGATCGGTATCAGGTTTGGCGTATTGAGCAAAATGAAGCCAAAGGTTTGAGCCATCCATCGAATCTAACTCTTAAAAAAGAGGCGACAATTATTGCGGGATTTATTGGTTATCTGGCTCGTAATCGTTTGCTTGATCCGCATGAAGCTGCGAACAAGCAGGATATACCGCCAAAGATTCGTCTTAGTGATACTGACTTTGATTCTAATCCTCCAATTCGGGATTTAGATGAATGGAAAGTGATTCTTGCTGAGGTACGGAGGTGGGTAAAAGAATCAGCTTCACATCCTCGCCCTCGTAATCATTTTTATCGGAGGATGTTCTGGACATTGCTGCTCGTTCTCAAGCAGACAGGCATGCGGCCGGATGAGGCGAGACGACTTAGATGGAAAGATATAGAAGTTGAAGATATCGGCCGCTTCAGTAAAAGCCAGTGGGAAAAGGACATGGGCGAAATGCAACTTCAAGGTGTTCATCCGGATGTTGACTTGGATCAAGAGGATCGTGAGTTAATAGGTAGGGTTAGTCGCTTTGTTACTCACATTCGTATTCTCCATTCAAAAACTAAGTCAACTCGAGAAGTCACTAGTAATTCGGCTGAAGCTCTGGCTCGGTGGAAGCATTGGCAGAGCGAGTTTTTGCTGCTGATGAAGCATAAAGCACACTCAAATTCTGCTTCATTCTCTTATGAAATCAACGAAAATGATCTTGTATTCGCCTTGCCAGAAGCTAACGGTGTCGAGACAACTTCCTACAATACATTTAATATTAACTGGAGAAAGATCATTGAAAGATGTGGAGCTAGATTGAAAGGTCCACTGATGTCTGACCATCGTTACACAATCTATAGCTTGAGATCAACTAGAGCGCAAGAATTAATGGATATGGGAGTCGATGTTTATCTTGCCGCTACTCAATTGGGACATACAGTTGCGATGCTTGAAAAGGTTTACGCAAGACTTCCTCAGCGTAGACGAGCTAATAAAGAAGCGGCTCATATTGATTTTGGTAAGCGTAGTCGTTTTGATGAGATGGTCTCACTTGAATTTGTTTAAGCTGCTAAGTGATTGTTGAGATGCGTTCCGAGGGTTTGATACAGCGCTCAGCCCTCTCTCTTGAGGGTTATGAAGTGCAGATACGACCCCTTAAATGGGTTCTGCATGTTGTCGGTGGCTGCAGCATTGAACGATTTGGCTGTCAGTTGATGCAGGAGATGTAACCCTCCGTTCTGAAGCTACCTGCGCGAATCTGCTGACAGACCTGACAGAACAGATCGACATTGTTGGATAAGCGACCTTGATAGAGATGAAAAACGCGGTCGGCGAAGACGCTACCGATCCCATAGGTTCCGTAATTTCCGAGTTGCCACAATCCCTCATGGCTGGGGTGGTGATAGTGGGTTGGATACCAGGCTTTGTAGATCAGGCCTTCTTCTTCAGCCCGCCAGCTCAGTTCCTCAGCTACATCTCCGCGTCGGGTTGGCTGGCAGCTGGGTTGCCCAAGCCCTAGCCAGGCAAAGCGGTCGATGGCCAGAAAGGCTGGGGAAGCAAAAATATGCACGCCTCTGTTGATGTGATTTGAAGCTTGGGCTAGGCCAAGAAAACTTTTGTTCCTTCTTGCCCAGCGAATCGCTTCCAGAACCGCGGTCTTACTGAGCGGCACGCAGTCGCTGTCGACGAACAGCACCACGTCCGCCTCCGATTGCTTGAGGATGGCATCCATCCACCGGCTGTGGTCCGCTTTGAGATGGTGCTGCCTTAGAGGAAGCTCGAAATGAGCGAACACTGCGGCCTGTTCGCCGGCAAGACGGCCGTCAGAGCCTGGCCAGGAGAGGGAATGCAGCTCGGCTTGCAAGTGGCTGAATTAACGGAGGTAGCGCTATTTTTATACATCGTTGCCAGCGTTGAATCACTGCTTGGGGTATTTTTTATTTTCAGGAAGGGTGAGGGAATGCAGCTCAGCTTGCTTTGACGGCTTCAAAACGCCGCCACCTCCTGTTCAGCAATGATCCGGCGGATAATTGCGGACCAGGAGGTGGTGTCGTGCTGAAGATCCTTGTGGGTGTGGTCCTGGGGTTTTTGCTTTTCACCAACCCAGGAATACGACAGACCACAGCAGACGTTCTTCGGTTCGCTGCTGATGCTCTTGCTCCAGAGGTGGAGGAGGGACCAACCCTTCAGGAACGCATTGGCGAAGTTCTGAAGGGGGAGCAATGAAGGCACTTCTCCTCTTGCTGCTTCTGCCTTTAATGCCTGTGAAGGCAGGGGAACCAGAGATCCAGTGCCCTGGTCTGACGACCTACGAAATGAGGTTCTGTGCCTCACAGAGTTGGGAGCAATCCAACCAGGCACTGAAGGAACAACTGCCCCAAGCGACCCTGGAGAAATGGAAAGCAGCAACACAGGAGGTCTGTGCTGCTGCCTATGCCCCATACCGACAGGGAACGATTTATCCCCAGTTGGTTGTCGGATGCGATGACCGCCTGAACCGAGTTCTATTGGAAGAACTCAAGGATTTGGGCGGATGAATCCGCTTCTCCTCTCACTGGTCCTGAACACTCCCCAAGGTCTCTCAATAACCCAGGAGCATGTCCTTCCTGTCTTTGGGTGTGGAACTGGATGCCGAGTGGAGACAGAACAGTTGTCGCTTCCTGAGCAGATGCCTGATGGGTGGTTAAGGGTCAAAGTCAGACAACGGACCTGGGTTCAGAACTGCGACTGGGAAAGCACTCCGCTGAAGTGTGTGGACGAACCTGCGTCAGGCAGAGCAGGTCCACCAATTCAGGACCTCTGGTTGTTTGCTGACTGCAAGGGCGAACGGTTTGCCACCAGTAAGAACCCTGATCGCACCAATTCGTGGGAACAGGACGTGTTTTATCGGGAGGGACCATCAGCAGGAGAACCGAAGTTCCAGACCGTTGCTGGGAATCCCTTTATGCGGTGGGCAAAGTTATGCCCGATGGAAGCAACGGAAGGAGAACTCCTTATCCAGAGGCAACAGCAGTCCTTCAGAGAGTTCTTTCACAAAGAGCAGTGAAGGGACTACTCCTCGCATTACTACTGATCGGAGGACCAGCAATGGCGTGTGAATGGAAGTGGGAGATCACCCTCTACTCAGGCGGTAAGACCTGGAAGGAGGAAGTCATTGCCAGCAACCGACAAGATGCTGAGCGGGCAGTCCAACAAAGGAATCCCCACGCAAAGGTCATCGCCAGGAACCCTGTCTGCCGTTAGTCCCTAGGGAACCTGGGTTGGAAGTCCTGCTTTGCCACTGACTTCTCCCTGGAATCCTTTGCCTTATCCCGGCGGTATGCCTCATAGACAAGAGGGAACCTCTCCTCCAGGAACTTGTGGATGCTCATGCTCTGCCCACACCTGGAGCAACTGAACTTGTAGGTAAAAGGGACTCCATAAATCCGACCCACTAGTTCCTTCTTCTTGGATGGTCGCTTCTGCCTGTCCAAGCAATAGGGAAAACAGAACTTCCACCCATCAAAATCTAATGCCTTTGGATGAACAGATTGACCTTCTACAACCGCATTCAGGGAGGGCAATATGGTCTCAACACAAGTCTTGAGTTCCTGCTTACTCATGACTCACTAACTATTAACGACGCGACTATTGCGACCCTGATACTATACACAACTCTTCTTTTGTTGTCAATACACTACATACACGTTTATGCTTGACAAAGTATCAATCACCAAATAGACTGCTTACATGGATAGTTAAGCAAATCCCTGTGCATATCGAACATCTTAGTTGTCTATATAATACATAGAGTCCTTCAGAAATTCTACCTCTAATTAATTAAAGACTAAACACAAGAGTAGATGCCGAAGGCATTTTCACCACACGAAGTGGGGTGAAACCACCAAAGAAGCATCAAATAAACATAGGTGTCCTTTGCACATCAAGCGACCTAAGACTGCTAGTTATGAAGACTCCAATGGTGCCTCTAGGGATCTCAAGCAAATCCCATACCCACTAAATACACCAGTAAACATGATGCTCCCCAAGAAGAAACAAAACAGATTTCAACTCTCCTTTAAGGCAAAAGAAGTTCCCGTCTATATACCAATGGAAGAGTTCCTGATGAATGATTTAGATATTCCCACCAGAAGTGATACATGCAAGACTGCTCTTAAGAACCTGTATAGACAACGAAAACAGGCACACTTGGAGATCACATGAGACAAATAAAAATTAGTTCAGTCCAATACGAAACGCTTGTGGCATTAGGCAAACGATGGAGAATAAAACCAGAAGAACTTATTGCTGAACTTATAGAAGAAAACTATAAAAGTAAAACCAAACGATGAAAGCACTTACCACCAGCAAGTATTTTAATGCCTGTATATACTGATGGGGTTGATGAAAATTAACTTTTTCCGCGTGTATACCAAAACACAAAAAATATCTTACTACCTACATCTCACACTTAATAATATCTTCTAGCTTGAACAATGAAATAAATTCGATTTTATTAGTATCCCATATCTTATGATCTTCCTGACTATCAACTATTGCAACGACGCGATTTACAATATAACCTGCTTCTCTCAAGATATTCACTGCTTTAACTGCACCACCTCCTGTTATAGTTACATCATCTAATACTGTAACTATTGAACCTTTAGGCGGCTTATTCCCTTCAATGACTTCTTTTGTTCCGTATTCTTTTGGATTCCTTCTTACAATCAATGCATCTATATGCTTGCCAGAGTAATATGCTTTCTGCGCAATACCACAAACTAAAGGGTCAGCACCTAGCGTAAGTCCGCCGACTGCTACAGAATTATCTTCAACATGCTCTATCATTAAATGTGAACATAGCGCATTACCTTCACACGATAATGTGACAGGTTTGCAATTCATATAATGCTGTGATTCCTTGCCAGACGACAAAGTAAATTTTCCGTGCCTATATGCTCTTTCTTTCAAGAGGTGGAGCAAAGTTTTTCTGTGTTTTTCCATAGTTTCACTTTAGCAGAAAAGATTTATTTTGCAACTAAGAGTTTTTACTTAAGTCTTTTGCCACGCCACCCCCCTATCCCTGCGCCTTGATTACCACTAAAAGTTGTTACCCAACCAGCAGCAACCTAACCATTAATGGGAATATTTGCGGCGCTAAGAGTCAACATTGGCACCACCACTTGTCCCCAATAGGTATTTTAATATCTGTGTATACATGATGGGTCCCTTTGACCTCCACTGTATGTCTTTTTCGACCAATATTTTATTTTCTTAAAAAAATATCCTAGGATTTTTGAGGTCCCAGGGATCGCATAGATATATAGTGAAGGTCAAACACTGGACAAACTTGATTTCTTCGTAAGACTGAGGCAGTGATTCGTTTCCCTGCCTTTTATTAGTGAATTATCCCGACAAGATCGTCTTGAGGTGACACCTGTTTACGGTGCATTCCAAGTTCTTCAATATTGAGCAAATTATTCAATCTATAATAAGTTCGTTCAATCTCAGATTCCGAGTTGCCAACATTATCTGAAATCAAACGGATACGAACTCCATTCAGAAGTTGATGAGTAACATGCGTCGAACGAAGGGAATGGAGAGTAAATTTCTTGAAGTCAGTAGATTTTTCTTCTCCCTTATAGTACGAAGTAAGTGCATCTTTAACTATCAATTGGTACTTCTTGCGAATATGCTCAGAAGAGTAGGTTGAGACCTCCCATCGAACCTGATCCAATCTTCCTTCCTGCTCGAACCTTTTCATATCTCTTTTATCTTCCTTATTAATGGTGTGAAAAATGGGATTCAGAAATAGCAGGGTATCTTTATTTGGTTGCGCAATAAGTGGAATCTTACCTTGAAATCTCCAACGATATTTCTTGATGTCTCCACTATCAACAATTTTATTGTGCTCTTCAATTTGCTCATTCCTTAGTCTTACACCTTTCCGAAGATGTGACTTCACCGAATTCAACCAATGACCATTCATCACCACCGTCCTTTTTCCAGTCTTGGTTTGTGGACTAACCTGAACAATACCTTTTAACTTTCCGTCCTTTGTTTTTCGGACACTTGTATCACCAATAGTCAGCATCATAGCTTCATGGGAACGTCCCCCAAAGTGGTACATAAAAAATATCCAGTTATAAATCCATCTTCTCCTCCACTTGATGATTTCATCTTCACCATCTTTTGATTTTACAAATTCGTTTAGACATGCCTTTACCGCATCCCATTCGTCTGGCATAAAGGCAGGATTGGCATCTTCCTTGAACACCTTCTTATTCCTAAGTTTCTGGATAATTGGCAGATCATTGGCATCAAGGATATTCCTCTTCACCATCCATCCCATCAAATCGTTCAAGGTGGTGAGATCGGAGTTAATTGTAGATACCGACAATCCTTGTGTATTAGTTTTCCATTTACCCTTTGTCTCGACTTTGCGGTAGTACATTCCATAATCCTCAAAACTCTCTTTTTTGATATCAGCAATATTCCGTACTCCTACCTTTTCTGCATATGGAATTATTCGTTGATAAATTCGTTGAGAGTAAGTCTTTACAGCACTTTCTCTGATCTCACCAATCTCTGATCTCTCCTGCTTCCATTCAAGAAATTCTTCGCAGATCTTGGCAAATCTGAGATTACCTGACCTTGACCTCAAAGGTTGATTAATCGTTGCCGCATAAACATCAAGTGCTCTGACATGAGCAATCTTGACATCGGTTGTTTGCAATGAAATATGTGAATATTTTTTGTTCCTTCTCGGTATGCGGAGAGTCAAATACTCACGATCTGCATAACCAATAATTGATGCTCTTCCGTTGAGTGTTTCCTCTTTGAACTCAATCTTGGGCATCAGACCGAAAGTGTCCAACTTCCTGTCCAACCAGGCAACAGAAAGCACCGTGAGAACTGATTTTACTCACGATGCTTTGCGTTGTCCAACTCTTGTCCAACCTACAAAACCCTTACAAATACAAGTGTTAGGGAATGTCGTGGGTCGCCAAAACCGTCTCCGAAGGACCGATTAATTGACTTTACGAGTCGGCTGAAGAGTCCTTATCAGCTTCTTCCATCGACTGGACGACACCGTCCTTCACAACGATGGAGACCTGCATCTTCTGCACAAGATTGTCACCCACTTTCAGCTCACAGGTGCTCTCCAGCTGACCCTGCTCCACGATCTGGTCCATCTCAAGCTCGCGAACCTGGGCCTGCTGCTGCAACAGGTTGCGTTTCTGCTCTTCCAGCTCGGATCTCTTTCCAGCCACCTGCTGCTGGATGTTGGCCACCTGCTCCTGAACCCTGGGATCCAGCGGGTTAGCACTCTGACGACGCACCTGTTCCACCACCTGCTGGCCTTCCTGCTCCAGCTGAGCCAGCTGCTGATCAGCCGCAGCGATGCCATTGCTGATTTCACGCTCGGCTTCTTCCTTCCAAGTGGGTGTCACCACGGCGCGCACGGTGATCGGACGCTTGATGGTGAGTGAGGTGACGTCAGCCATAGCAAAACCACAATGTTGAGAAGCGTGTCAGGCGAGGCTCCTGCGGTCAATCGCCGGAGAACCGGCCTTGCAAGCGGCCTTCAACCTCCGTAGAGCCCCTCGATCAACACCGAATCACGGGCGGTGATCCGATCACGGCGCTGTTTGAGCGTCTGCGTGAGCAGGCCGTTTTCAATGCTGAACGGCTCCACCAACACCACACCGGCCAATCGTTCATCGCCACGGGCCCCAGTGCGCTGCTTCAACAATCGATTGCACTCGCGCATCAGCAACCGCAGCAGTGCCGGATCTCCGGGGTTTCCGCCAAGGTCTGATCCCACATCAAGGTCTTGCGTCGTTGCCCAGGCAAAAATCGCCTCCGCGCGCGGCACGATCAATGCCCCGAGCTGACGCTGGTCCTGACCCACCAGCATCACCTGCTCAATCAACGGGCTGGCCACGAGAGCTTCCTCCAGAGGCCCAGGTTCGATGTTCTCGCCACTGCTGAGCACGATCGTGTCCTTGGCGCGACCGGTGAGCGCCACCGATCCATCCGGCAACAACATGCCCAGGTCGCCGGTATCAAACCAGCCATCGGAATCCAGCACTTTCTCGGTTGCCTCTGGCTTTCCCAGGTACCCCCCCATCACCTGCGGCCCACGCACCAGAACCAGGCCTCGCTCGCGGTACCCGAGAGCCACTCCCGTGTCAGGGTCAACAATGCGGAATTCGGTGCCCGGCATCGGCAGACCGGAACTGCCGCGAATATTGCGCCAGGGTCTGCGGCAGCTGATCACAGGGCTGGTTTCAGTAAGGCCGTAGCCCACCAACAGCTCAATTCCAACGGCTTCGAAAAAGGCATCGATGTGTGGGGCGATGGCACCGCCACCACTGATCGGATAGGCGAGTTGTCCACCGCTGAGCTGACGCCGCAATTTGGGCCAGATCAGAGCTGAAGCCAGTGCATGCAGCGGCCAGCGGATGGCTGCTGCTGCTGCACCCTGCACCCGCGCCAGTGATGACTCGGCATCCAGCATCAAGCCACGGGACCGGCGCAGAGCCAGTCGTTGAGCCGCACTGTTCTTCAACGCTGCACGCAGAAGGCGCTGGCGGGAAGGAGGAAACGTCTTGAGCACGTCCTCAAACCCGGCCTGTACCGACTCCCATAACCGCGGCACCGTGGCCATGGCAATCGGCTGAACCCGAGGCAGATCTTTCTTGAGCTGCTTGATCGTTGTGTAGGTCTGCGTGCAGGCGCAGGACAGGAAGTAGTAACTGGCGCTGCGCTCATAGGCATGCCAGATGGGGAGAACGCTGAGCACCGGAGACCCCGGCGCGGGATAGGCCACACAGGCCAGCGAGCGCATCTGATGCAGGAGATTGGCGTGGGTGAGCGGAACTCCCTTTGGCTGCCCCGTTGTGCCTGAGGTGTACAGCAACGTGGCGAGCTGCTGGCGTCCATGGCTCGAGCTGAGGGAAGGCTGACCGACCGCGGATTTCAGAAACGGCTCCCAGCCAACAACACCTTCAACAGGGTCCCCTTCCAACAGCAGCACGAACCGAAGCCTTGAGCGCTGCTGCGGTGTTAAGGCCAGACGCTCCAGCAGGGCAACGTTCTGCACCACAAGAGCTGTGGCCCGGCAATCGTCAAGGATGTAACGCAACTCCTCCACAGGAGCCGATGCACCGCGAACAGCGTCCGCGGCGCCCGCTCGCATCAGGCCCTGGTCCGCCACCAGCCAGCGTGGGCTGTTCTCTGCGAACAGAGCCACAACGTCGCCGTTCTGAACACCGGCGCGCCGAAACGCCACCGCAGCAATGGCAATCCTTTCGGCCAGCTCACCAAAACTGAACCGTTCCGGATGCGCCGCATGGGGGGCATCCACAGCGATAGTGCTGCCGTGGTGATCGGCGAGCCATGGCCAGACAGCATCCACGCTGTCGAGGCTTTGCACGTAGGAATGGCGCTGCAAAGCCTGCTGTTCGCGGGCACAGGGTCTCCAGCTGGCCGTCATCCGGACTTTTTGGTGGTTGTGCTCAGGCCTATCACGCTTCTTCGGACCAGACCAGACCAAATCGTGCAGCGATGGCGTCCCGGAGCAACGGCTGAACCTCTGCAGGAACCAGCCCCGGCAACCATTCGGCAAGGCATCCCACCGAGCGTCCTTTCAACCCGCAGGGGGTGATCTGTGCAAATCCATCCAGATCGCAGGAAACGTTCAAAGCCAGTCCGTGTTGCGTGATCCAGCGCCGGCTTCCCACTCCGATCGCCGCCACCTTGCGGTTGTCGAGCCAGAGCCCGGTAAAGCCTGGCAGACGTTGACCGTGAAGTCCAAGCTGAGCCAAAACATCGATCAACACCTGCTCCAGCTGGCGCAGGTACCAGTGCAGATCCGTCTGATGCCGGTGCAGATCAAGCACCAGGTAGGCCACCAGCTGTCCGGGGAGATGGTGGGTCACTTCTCCACCACGATCAATGCGATGCAGCGGCGCCGGAGGCCGGGCGGGGTCGAAATGCAGATGCCGGGTGCTGGCCCCTCGACCGAGCGTGTAACAGGGCGGATGCTGCAACAACCACACTGCGGCGGGGGCTGTGGCGTCATCCAGCAGTCGTTGCTGCCAACGTCGCTGGGCGATCCAGGCCTGTTCAAACGGCACCAGATCGGATGTCTCAAAAAGAATTGCGGAATCGGGGTGTGCCAAATCGCCAGCCGCACCTAACTTGCCGATAACAACCGGCACAGGAGTGACGCATGAAGTTGCTGATCCATGGTCGCAACCTCGAGATCACGCCGGCGTTGAGGGATTACACCCAAACCAAGCTCGAAAGGGCCACACATCATTTCGGTGATGCGGTGCGAGAGGCGGATGTCCACCTTTCCGTGGCTCGCAATCCGCGGGTGCCCCAGCAGACCGCTGAGGTGACGGTGTTCGCCAATGGAACGGTGATCCGGGCCCAGGAGCGCAGCGAGAACCTCTACGCCAGCATCGATTTGGCAGCTGGAAAATTGGCGCGACAGTTGCGTCGCTGGAAGGAACGCCACAGCGATCACCACCACAGCCATGGCCACAGCGCCTCAAACACCCCCAGCACCGATGCACTCAGCGACGACAGCCAGGTGGATGGTTCGCTGCTGGATGGCCGTCAGGCTGAACTCCCCGACCCCGGCGTGCGTCGCAAATACTTCGAGATGCCGCCGATGGATCTTGGAGAAGCCCGGCAGCAGCTGGATCTGATCGACCATGACTTCTACTTGTTCCGCGACCGGCAAAGCGGCGAGCTCCAGGTGATCTATCGCCGCAACCACGGGGGCTATGGCGTGATTCAGGCTCGGGAATGATTCACCGCTGAGGCATGGCTGAACGCCCGAAGGAGCTTCCCGACCTACCGCAACGGCTTGATCAGGCCATCCTCGATCCACTGCTGACGAAGGAACAGCTGCTGGAGATGTGCGATGCGGGCCGTCAAGAGGCGGTCCGAGCCATCTGCACCACGCTTCCACAGCTAACGCTGCTGCGAGATCGGCTGGGTCGCAGCGATGACGGTCCTCGACTGATCGCGGTGATCGGATTCCCCTTCGGTGCGATACCAGCCGAACTCAAACATGCCGAGGCCGAATGGGCAGCTGCCCACGGTGCCCAGGAACTGGATGTGGTCCCCGATTTTCATTCGCTAGCCAACAACGATGCCAACCGGTTCTCAGAGGAACTTGCAGGACTCTGCGGGTTGGGGCTGCCGGTGCGGGTGGTGCTCGATATGGCTCGCCTGACGGAAGAGCAGTTGGGCCTGGCCGTGGAAGCATCGATCGACGCCGGTGCCAGCGGCCTTCAAACCAGCAACGGCTTTGGACCTGCTTGCCATCCCGATCAGGTTCAGCAGCTGAAGGCCCTGTGCCGCAACCGCTGCGGCATCAAAGCTGCAGGGGGGATCCACAGCCTGGAGTTGGTGGTGGAGCTCGTGGAGGCAGGAGCCGACCTGATCGGCACCACGTCCGCTCCGCAATTGGTGCAGGCCCTGCGGCGGCCGGCGGGCTGAATGGCGGAGCGTCGATTGGAGGGACTGGCCCTCAAGGTGGGGCCCCTGGGCGAACACGACAGGCTGCTGAGTGTCCTCAGCGAATCCGAGGGGGTAACGCGGCTTGCGGTTCCGGGCGCCCGCCGGCCGAGGAGCAGCCTGGCCGCTGCAGCCCCGCTCACCCTGTTGCAGCTGCAGGTTGGGGGCCGCAGTGGCCTGCCCCGGGTCCGACAACTGCAGGTGCTGCGCAGCTTCTCCGGACTGGGCCGTCAACTGGAATCCTTATCTGCGGCTCAGGCTCTCTGCGACATCTGCCTGCAAATCGCGGCCCAGGATCCGGTGGAGGGGCTCCTGAGGATGTTGCTGCTGCATCTGGAGCGGCTCGAACAACGCGCGCAGAGTCCAGACCTGGTGCTGGCAAGCACGGTGCAGGCCTGTGTGCACTTGCTCACCCTTGGGGGCTATGGACTGCCACTGCAGACCTGCTGCCTGAGCGGCAAGCCCCTCGATCCACCACTGGGGCAATGGGAGTGGCGTTGCAGCCTGCTGCCTGAAGATGGCTTCGCCATCGGTGCCCAGCCCGGTGCCGCCGTGACGATGAACCCCTCAGAACTGGCGCTGCTGCAACGGCTCACCCGCCCCGACATACCGCGACGACGCGATGGTGAGCTCATGGGTCCTCAAAAGGTATGGCTGCGGCTGCTGGCTGTTGAGGAGCGCTGG
>QCUJ01000026.1 GCA_003210795.1 Synechococcus sp. AG-679-B05
GCTTTTGTATTCGGCCTCGGTTCCGTGGCGGCCATCGGCTTCGTCAAACAGAAATCACGGGTGAAGGAAGACACGGTGATCGGTCTGGTGTTCACCGGCTTCTTTGCTCTGGGGCTGGTGTTGGTGTCGAAAACCCGCAGCAACATCGATCTCACGCACATCCTCTTTGGAAATGTTCTCGGCATCACCAACGGTGATCTCCAGCAAACGTTGTTGATCTCGGCGATCGTCCTCACATTTCTGTTGCTGCTCCGCCGGGATCTGATGCTGTTTTGCTTCGATCCCACCCACGCGCGCTCGATCGGGATCAACACTGGGATATTGCACTACCTCCTGCTTGGTTTGCTCTCACTTGCTGCCGTGGCAGGGCTTCAGACCGTGGGCATCATTCTTGTGGTTGCCATGCTTGTGACTCCAGGGGCCACGGCCTATCTGCTCACCGATCGCTTCGATCGAATGACGCTGTTGGCGGTTCTCAGCAGTGTGCTCTCCAGCGTTTTCGGTGTCTTCATCAGCTACTGGAGCGACAGCTCCACCGCTGGCTGCATCGTTCTGGTTCAGACCTTGCAGTTCCTGCTGGCGTTTCTTTTCGCGCCCAGGCACGGGGTGTTGCGCAGCCATGGCGACCTCACTCCCTGACAGCTGATGCCGCTAAGGTCCGGTTTCTCGGTTTTGGGCGATGAACGGCGACTACACCGTGGCCATCTGGGCAACCATCGGATTGGTGGTGGTTTTCACCGTTCCAGTGGTGTGGCAATTTCTTCAGCCGAACGACGACGACTTCGGCGACCTCACCAAGCGTCCCAAGTAGTTCCATCCGGCAACACATGACGGAATCCACCGGACTCCACCACGCTGAGCGGTGTTGAGAACAGATCACTCAACCGATCGGCGCTGAGCATGTCTTCAGGACTGCCGTCGGCGCAGATGGTGCCGTGGTTGAGGAACAGAACCCTTTCCATTTCAGGAAGGATGGTTTCGATCCTGTGAGTCACCTGCACAACCGTTGTTCCCCGGCGGCAGAGCTGGCGCAGGCAATCGATCAGTTGATGACAGGCCCGCAGATCAAGGGCTCGACTCGGTTCGTCCAGGACGAGCACATCGGGGTCATGAACTAGTGCCCGGCCGATCAGTAACCGGCGTCGCTGCCCATCAGACAGATCTCCGTAGCGCTGATTGAGGATGGTTTCCAAGCCAAGCCGCTGCATCAGGTTTCGGGCGACCTGCTGCTGTTGTGCCGTCGGAACCTGGTCTCGCCCCAGTCGCGTCGACCCGAAGAAATTGCTTAAAACGACCTCGGCGGCCGGTAGAGATTGGGGGAAGCGCTGCTCCAGTTCGCTGTTCAGCACCCCGATGTGTCGGCGCAGGTCCCAGAGATTGACGTTCGTCTGGCCGAACAACCTGAACTGTGAATGCGGCTGAACGATCGGATGCAGGCTGCGGTCGATCAACTTCACCAGGCTGCTCTTGCCGGCGCCGTTCGGGCCCAGGATGGTTGTGGGTTCGCCGAGGCGGAGCTTCAGGTTCAGATTCCGCAGCACCGGCTTGCCGCTGAGCCACGCTTCTCCTTCGCTGATCTCCAGCCAGGGTTCAGTCATCCTGATTCGCCTCCGCCTGCAGCCGCTGCACCACAGTCTTCAGGCCAGCAATGATCGGCCGGTACTCCCCGCAGCGTTCGCTCCAGATCGTTTCGCCGCGCAGCTCCGAGAGGGTGGCCAAGGTCCAGTCCTGACCCTCCAGCAGCTGTAGCTCCTGCAGCGGGCGCAGCAGTTCTCCCCGGAACACATGCACCTCCCTGATTCCGCTCGCGTCGCTGAACCATGGCTGCAAGGGAGGATCAGGCCGCCAGGCGATCTCTTCCTCCAGTTCACGTTGCACGGCCTGTTCGGGTGTTTCCCCGGGTTCCAGGTGGCCGCCGAACAGCCCCCATTGGCCGGGGCAGAGGATGGTGTCGATGTCGTCGCGCAGCTGCAGAAGCCAGCGGTCGTCTCGCTCAAGCATGGCAAGGGCAACGGCGGGTTTCATGCAGCGTTGTCGGGGGTACGAATCCAGAGCGCCAGTCCACCACCTTTGCCGCGCGCGCAGAGCCAGCCGCGCTCGGCACCCATCGCAATCAGCGCGAAAAAAGGCTGTCGCTGTTTTGCCGGTGCGGGCAGCGACCGGTTCACCAGCGTCAGGGAACCGACCTTCAGGCGTACGGAGTCGAAGCTGAACATCAGCATTGGCTGGCGCCCCTTCAGGGAAGCGGTGCCATCGAAGCGGAGCTGAACCGCGCCAAGGCTCACCTGGTTGGCGATGGCCATGCCATCGCCTTGCCGTTCCAGCATCAGGCAGGCCTGGAGGCCACGCAGAAGACCGATGCTGAAGCTGGATGAGGCGGTGCCTTCGCGAGACCAGGTCTGATTCAGCTGCCAGCAGCCATCAAGGTCATCCGCTGCGAGTCCTGTGCCCTGGCGCCGCGCCAGTTGTTCCAGCTCCAGAACAACATCTGAATCGGTTGGAGCGTCGTGGATCATGGAAGCGAGCAACGCAGCCATCCTTCCGGATACCAACCATGCAGCGTGATCAACCTCAGACTCCCCCTGTCATGGATTGGCTGCTGCGGGGCCTCCGGATTGGTGCCAGCACGATTGCAATCGTCGAGCTGCTGCGTAGCGATTGGTTGGGAGGTTGTCTGAGCAGCCTGGCTTGGTTGATGTTCGTCCAGGTTGAGCGCCGTCGTGCGGCTGTGAAGGAGGGGCCTAACGACTGAAGATCGTTTGCCAGGCCCCCTGGAAATGGTGAAAACAGCTCAGTGCAGCGATTGAAGAATCGAATCGATGCTGTTCGGATGTTGACGGATGTAAGCGTTGAATTCCATCGCCAGAAGCCTGGCCTCAAATGCATCGCTGGCGTAGAAGCACGATTCCAGCTTTTCGCCGGAGGCGTTTCTGTGTCGCACGGTGTAGGGAGTACGTCCCTGATGGATGGAGGACATGACGCTGGGACGTTGACATTCACAAGCTGACATCACTGCCCCTGTTGATGCCATAACTATTCATTCATGTTTTCGTTTCAAGGCTTCGTAAAGTTAGGTAATTAAGCATTCATGGGTGATTAATTGAGCTGCCTGATTTATCAACCCCAGATCAGTCGTTTCCGGGTTTCTCTGGTTACGGGTCTTGTCCTGCTGATCGCCCATGCCGCAGCGGTTTCGCCCGTTCGTGCTGAGTGGTCGCCGGCCAGCGAGTCTTCGGCCTGGAGAGAATTGCGACGCCGCGAATTGCCAGGCGAGGGCTGGACATTTGTTGAGGCAACACGCACCGATCGTTTCGAGGCAGCCGAATACCTGCGCAATCCCACGGCTGTCGATAAAACGGTGGAAATGGAGGCGGGTGTGCTGATCAAGCGTTCCGGTCAATCGGCCTGGTCCAGCCGCGTGCTGCCCATGCGGGCCAACTGCACGGAAGGTCGTATGGAGCAGAAGGATGCAGAGGGCCAATGGACGCCCTACCCCGGCCGGGCAGGCACGGCCGTTAAGGTCCGCTGGATCTGCTCTTTGCCATGAACCGGCCTGCCTTCCAATACGAGCAGCCCGAGCGCTTCGGTGAATCCCTCACCACAGCTCGCCCGTGGAACACCACAGCTCTGGGTTTTGTGGAGCAACTCAACGGACGCTTCGCGATGGTTGGATTCACAGCAGCTGTGGTCGGTGAGTGGACCACCGGCCGTGGAATCGTTGGTCAGTTGTCCGGCCTGGTGCACTGGTATCTCCAGCTGGGTTGAGCGATGCCTGCAATTCGTGTGCTCGAGGAGGCCCAGCGCTACAAGCTGGATGGCAGTGATGACGCGCTGTTCTACAGCGAGCCTCGCTTTGTGCATCATCTCGACGCAGGATTCCGCGCTCGGTTGACGCAGCTTTATCGGGAGCGGATTCCACCCTGCGCCCAGGTTCTGGATCTGATGAGCAGCTGGGTCAGCCATCTCCCTGACGACATCCATTACGACCGGGTGGTCGGCCATGGTCTCAATGAAGAGGAGCTGACCGCTAACCCCCGACTCGATCGGCATTGGGTTCAGAATCTCAATCGGGATCAGACCCTCCCCCTGAACGACGACAGCACTGACTGCACGTTGATCGTTGCCGGTTGGCAGTATCTGCAGCAACCGGAAGCAGTAGCGGCCGAACTCCTGCGCATCACCAGGCCCAAGGGGCAGGTGATCGTGGCGTTCAGCAACCGGATGTTCTTCACCAAGGCTCCTCAGATCTGGACCGATGGCGATGACCGCGATCACCTCAGCTACGTCGCCGAGGTGCTGATGGCCCAGGGCTGGCCGAAGCCGGAAATCGTGGCTGAATCCACCCGTGGAGGTGGCGTGATGGGTCTGTTCGGAGGCAATGGGGACCCTTTCTTTGCTGTGGTGGCCACGAAACCACTGGGCTGAACCCCTCCTTCTTGATCGAGGCAGCTCAGTAGAGGGCAAGGGCCAGGAACTTCGCATCGGCATCCTGAACCTCCTCGTTGTTGTCGAGATCCCATCCTCCATACAGGAGATGAAGAATGCGGCCCACTTCAAGATCCCGATCGCCGACGTCTTGCCAGAGACGTCGGCTCAGTTCCTGATCAGCCAGCACGAATTGTGCGTTTGCAATGGCACGGGTGATCGAGAGGTAGCTCTGTCGGTCATTGCGGGTGCGGCACTCCATCTCAGCAGACACCACGGTGGCTGCAGGAGTACTGGTCTGAGACGGTTTCTGGATCACCATGGTTCCTTCAGGGCAGGGTTGTTTCAGGCCACCTCTTCATCAAGTCAGGAAGCTGGGCTTGCTGTCGCTGACTGCTTCGGTGGAGTTTCAACCGTCATCGGCTTCTCCAGGCTCGATGAATTCAATCTCGTCAGCGGGCACCCACAAGGCAATCAGCCTTAACGCTCATTTTGTCGCGCGCACCGCGTCAAATCTTGAGCCAGATCAAATCAAAAGGTGCAGATCAACCGCTCAGCCTCGCTGCTCAAGACGATTCATTTCTGCACGAGCGGGCTCGAAGCTTGATGTCATCTTCACGCTGCCGCTTTTACCGTCTTGAAATCGCCCTTGATCAAATGCCTGCAACCGAGAAGGTCGCTGATTACCCACGCCCGCCAAGAATCGAGCTGGTGAAGGGCTCTGTCGCCGTTCGCATCGGTGATGAATGCATTGCAACGGATACGAAATATGCCCGCGTCTGCGAAACCTTTCACCCACCGACTATTTACATCGACCCTTCGGCCTTCAAAGCCGGGACGCTCCACGCCACCAGCGGTCGTCCGAGCTTCTGCGAATGGAAAGGCATCGCGTCCTACTGGGACCTGAGCACGTCAGATGGCAGCGACGTCCGCACCCGGGCCGGCTGGAGCTATCCAAATCCCTCTCCGCGTTTCGATTCATTTGCGGGTTGGATCAGCCTCTATCCACGACTGGTGGATGAATGTCTGCTGGAAGGTGAACCGGTCACTCCACAGCCCGGCACGTTCTACGGCGGTTGGATCTCCAGTTGGACCATCGGACCTTTCAAGGGTGATCCAGCTCATCCTGAGCTGATCTAATCAACGCGCAACAACAAGGTCCCGCGCAACGACAAGCCCCCAATCTGTGTTCGCCTTTGATTGATCGATCTTTCGATGGATCGCTTGATGGATCCGATGATCATCATGTCTGGACTGATTTGGCGTCTGTGGTCGAAGTAGCCCCCGATCAGCCCGTGGTGATCCTGGGCGGTTTTCTGATCACCGATGAGGCCTATCTGCCGATGGCGGACTGGATTCAGCGGCGTAGCGGTGCTCCGGTTCGCATCATTCATGCCACCAGGCTGGACTGGCTGGCCACAAGTTGGGGATTCGGCTGGGTTCGTCTGCTCGACCGGGTCGATGCCTGTGTGCAGGAGCTTCAAGGCCGTGACTCCAGATGCTCGGTGACCTTGATTGGCCACAACTCCGGGGGAGTGATGTTGCGCCCTTACCTGAGTGATGAACCGTTTGAGGGACGCACTTACAGAGGTGCAGATCGTTGCAACCGGTTGGTCACGCTGGGAAGCCCCCCATCAGGCTCGGAGAGCGACACCGCTACGTGCACAGGTGGACCGTCGTTTTCCCGGCTGTCCTCTGGCGGATCGTGTGGACTATCTTGCGGTGGCTGGTCGCCTGGATTTGCTCGGCAGCAACGCAAGCAACTTCAGCCGCCGGTCAGCATCCCGTTCCTACAACCAGATCTGCGGTGACCCCAGCGCACCGGGAGATGGGCTGGTCCCCGAGGCCTCTGCTCTGCTGCGGCAGGCCCGCAGCTTGGTGCTGGAGGACACGGCCCATGCCGGCCTGTTCGGTAGTTCCTGGTATGGATCCCTTGATCGCGTCGAGGCCTGGTGGTCGGCTCTGGAGGGCTGAGAGAGATCCGAGGCCTCTGCTCTGGATCCGCGATCAGGCAATGTGGGCCCCTTGTGCGGTGTTCATTGGTGACGAGGAAAACGGGGTTCGGTGGCGGAAGCAGCCGCAACAAGAAATCGGGTGGCAAGCGCAAGCCCGGTAAATCGAATCACAAGCGCGAGCAGTGCCCGATGGGGCGTGATCCGGACATCGATGCGATCAAGGCCAGGCAGAGTCTTGGACTGCCCCTGTCCGGTCGCCTGACAGAACAGCAGGTGAAGCAAGCTCATAAGATCCTCGCGGTGAAGCATCACCCGGATAAGGGCGGAGACCCCGAACTGATGACGCGCTACAACAACGCTCGCGATGTTCTGCTGGAGCCTGAAATGGAGGCGATTACCGCCTGATCTCAGGGGCTGGATCGGCCTAATACCAACCAGCAGATCAGCAGCAAACCGCTGAGGCTGATAACGGTGTAGATCCAGTCGGCATAGGGAGTCCAGAACAACCCGAGCACTGAAACCGTCGTCATTGCTTGTCCCACACAAGGATCAGAACGACAAACACAGCCCCGAACACCAGAAATGGCGTTCCAATGGTGATAAGGGCCTGCGTCTCCATCTAAATTGATACAAAACCAGGTTCATGCTCCTGGCGCTGCGTTCAGGGTGTCAATCCGCCGACACGCACTGAGATGTTCAACGCATCAGTTTTGTTGGCTTGTTGGCGACTGGATTGCCCGCGGCAGGCCACGAATTCTGGGTTCATTTCTGGTGGAAAAATATTGATCGTCAGCATGTAGATGAAGATTTTGTTGTGGAGATATTGAATGTGATTGGTGTTCGGTGTGACTCCTTTCGGTATCTCCCCTGCGGCTTGTCTTATGCAAATGGATCCTTTTTGTCAGTTGAAAACACAGCGCCTTCCAGCCGTTCCAGCCTGAGCAGCACGTCTTTGATGATTTCCCGTGCTCGTGGGTCAACTGTTTTGACATCCTTCACCAACTCCCAGTCACGGCTGGCTGAGGGCTGGGTTCCGTTCAGTTTTTCAAATGCTGCTGCCCTGAGCCAGTTCGACCGATCCAGGCCACTGGCTTTAGCCGCCTGATCCACTTGATCCAGCAGGTCGACGGGGAAGCGGAGGTTGATTGAACGGTATTCAGTCATAGACCTCAGGCACTTAAGTCGTAGTCAAAGCCTAGCGTTGTAGTGGCTAGGCACCCACCTTGTGTCGCTTAATTCGCTCAATATAGACAAGGCATATGCAAAAGGTATGTAACTGGGTTATTAACGCGGATTTTTGCGGATGACGATCACTCTTCCCCCAATGGTTGCTGCCTCGTCCAAGACCTATCGCCATCAGTTGGATGACTTGCTTGTTCGCCTTGAAGTCAAAGCAGGCCGACTACTGAATGCCGATCAATGGGATGAGGAAGCAATCGTGTTGACGGCCAAGCTCCGTTTCCTGTTCGCCTAGGTCATCGGCAAAGACGAGGTCTCACTGGCGAACTACATCAGCAACACCTGGGGTTATTGCGGATTCACTGAAGAGCGGCTCGTCAACGGTTACCCCTTCCTTGCTGACAAGTGGACTGATGATGACCAGCCTCTTGGCTTTTATCACGACTATCTCGACCATGTTTTTGAGGGACACCTGCCGTATCTGCTTCAAGGTTGGGTGGATCTTCCCCTCCATGAATTCAACTGGAATGTTCAACCAGTCACAGGTGAAAAGCTGCTTGAACTCCTCCATCACTACACATCGATCCAGGACCCAGAGGATGTCGTCAATGCCTACTTCCTTGGTGCTGATCGTGAGTCATGTGGCGAAGCGTTGGTGATGACGGGCTATCTGTCGAATCAGCAGAACCTGACTGGTTGCGATGCTCTGGTGCTTCAGGCCTATAAAGCATTCAACCCAGCATTAATACAGGCACTGATTGATGTGGAGGAGGGGAAATGATTGCTGCCTTGCTAATTGCCATCTACCTGTCAGTCGTTGTTAATGCAATTAGGATTATTCAGACCGATAATAAATAACCTCAGCAGACTTATCGATCTGTCGATTCAGGCTGATCTGCTCATTCGGCTTCTTAGGTGCTCTGATTACTGCTGGGCTCTTGTTCTGGTTTGGTCACAACGGTGTAATCAGTGTCTGTCGCGACCTCTTGGATCCACTCAATCCACAACAATCAATAGGTCAACACCATCCGGGAGACGCGGCGATCGCAAGCATCAAGCTTCAACGTTGACTGAAAGGGGTATCGAGGAGGGCACACCCTCCTTTTTCTTTGGTGGCCACTGGCTTTTCAGGCAGGCGCTACCAGTAGCGCACTGGCAAAAAAAAACCCGCCTCGAGGGCAGGCAGGGTGATGGGGAAGCTGAATATACCGCTGATAAGCGCTACATGCAGGGATGCCGTCAGTATGGCCACAAAAGACATCCAACTTCATGGGAGCCTTAAGTAACTGTTGTTACCCACCACATATAGGGTCTTAAGAGTAGTATTTGTGCACCACATCGAGATGTGGTGCAAATTGGCCGGGTGATGGGGATTGCCTTTGCTTTTGAGCCGCCTCTGCAAGAGGCGGCTATTTGTTTGCACCGAGTCCTTTCTATCCATCGTTTTCAGTCCATCAACCAATCACTCTCTTAATTGATCCAGCTCATAGGCTGCATACAAATCACTTGCCAATTCTGCTGTTGCCAGGCCGTTTGGCTTGGCAGAACGTTCTGGTGAATGTCGTCGTCCGACAGATAGAACAAGGAATGTCAGGCCTATTCGCTCATTGCCAGTTGCGTGCTTTGTGTTTAGAACAAATGTATTGGAGTTAGAGGCGGCGATGAGTGTTGATCACGTCATGTTCAAAGGAACCCTATCGATCCCTTTATTTGTGGGTGTCAAGCCAGGAGACGTCGTGTTGGTTTGGGATCATCCAGAACTGGTGGATTCCGACAGCTCTGCCTGGTGGTTGGGTGAGGTTATCGTTATGGATAGGGCCGCAACCCACTCAAAAGAGCCATCCCTTGTTCAGCTGGCCGATGTTGATTCAGGTGTGATCCGCTGGGTCAATGCCGATTGTGTTCAAAAGTTGATGCTGCCGTTCAACAGCCCAGACAGCAAACTGATCACATTGGCAGATTTCATAGACTGATTGCCTAGTTGAAGTTGATATTGATGGACATGATGCAGCTTTCTCAGGGCTAACGTTTTACTCTGTTTTCTTAGCCATCAACTTAGCCCTGATTTGGAATCAGCTGGCATGATTCCTTTTGGAATGGATTCATCATATGGTTGGCATACCTATTACAGCTTTTTTTAAATATTTTGTAGATAAGTCGGTTAATCAAACGATCTGAAGAAGTAACAATATTGGGCTGGATATTGTCGATTAATATTGCGACTCGTAGTGCTGCCTCTCAAGATGAAAAGGAATAACTGGAATTTTCTGTTCTTTTCCTTTCTCCTTTTTGTATCATCTGCTCTTTTATTTGCTGTCCTTAGTTTTTTGGGAGTTTATTTTCATCATTCTCTGGATTATTTCTTCCATGAAGGCTATTTAGGGACCTTTTATCCCGTTGCTTTGCTTGCGATTTCATCGCTTTCATGTTTTTTGTTCCATCTCAAGCTAACTCCGTCGATAACATATGTCTTCGAGAATTCTTTGAATCAAATAATGCTTGGTTTTGGTGTGGATTCGCATTCGCATATCTTTCCCTTGATGACTTGTTTGAAATACATGAAAAAATAGATTTTAAATTGCATCACTGGCTAGACGCTTTGGCAAAGATTAAATCCAATGCTGTTACTGATAAATTGGATGATTTGATTGTGGTGATGGTTCTGGCTGCAGCCATTTGGTTTTTGATTAGATACCGGGATACATTTACTGCCTATCCGATGATGTTGGCGGCATACGCCTTTGCTTGTTGTTTAGTTCTATTAATGGTGGTGGTCGATTTTTTGACCAATAGTGGCCATATTTTGAAATTCTTTCTCGGCAAAGCCTTGTATTCAGACCTAAAAAGCTTCCTTTACGTCATAGAAGAGTCTTTGAAGATTTTTGCATGTAGTTTTATTCTGCTGGGCTCAATTGCTCCTTGGTTTGGCAATTTATCTGCTAAATATTAATGATTTCAAGCTTATCTTTTGAAATTAAGATTTTAACTGAATCAGCTTTTTAGTGCGTCTTATTCAACGGCTGTCTTTTATTAGTCTCGGGTCCAGCTGTCCTCGCAAAAGGATTTCTGGTATTGCGTTTTTGTTAGACGGTAGTCTTTTGTTTGCTTCGCAAGTGCCTGGCTAGCTTCAATACCACGTTCAGAATCTCCATAAGAGGCAACGATTTGCCGGTTTACTGCCATTTCTCTCCCAAGTTTGTTCATTATTTTCTGCATATAATCGCACTCGACTGGTTCAGCTCTGAGCCCTAATACTGAGTTTGTCAATACGGCAAAAGCGAATGCTGTGCGAAGCAGTTTCATTCGGCTCAGACAATTTGCCTCAGCCTATTCTGATTTGAATTAATGGTCAATCCAGCTGCAGGCTTACTTTAAGTGTAAATACTGTGATGTCTATGCCTAATCTCTTCGATTTTGAGATGATGATTGTTTGATCTGCATCAAGAATTGGTTGCACACGAACCGTCGTTGTGCCTGAACATAAAAAAACCTGTCGCTTGGACAGGTCGTAAGATGGGGATAACCGATTTATAGCTCATGACAGCGCGATGCATAGGGGTCAGTTTGATTATAGTTCAATGCTCAACGGCTTTTCATTCGCAAAGGTGAGTCAACAGCTGGGCGTACAGACTTTAATGTTGATATATGGTTTGTGGCAATCATTGATAGTCAATGATTTACTCGCTAAGATGATTTCTTTGAATAATTAAGGGGTTTATGTTTATCTAGAGGGGGAAGGTGATTTTTATGGACACTTCAACGCTACTTGGCGTGTGAATGTTTGGAAGAAAGACGTAGCAAGTCTGATGCTTTTCGCTGATCTTCGATCTTTGTCAGCCTTTTCACCAGGTTCCAGGTGTCTTGGCTCGACAGCTCACCGTCGCACTCCCATTTCATTGAAGAGAGTTCGCCAGGAGCCATCGGCTATTGGGCGAATTAGGACAACCAATTTAATTAACATATCTGCTCGTGGCTCTTGATACAACGGTTCCGTAGTGGAAGAAATTCCAAAATTAATGCAAGGTGATCCATTGGATGCCACCTTCGGTAGTTGCTTGGGAGGGTTCGTTGTCCAAGCTGCCGCTCATGGTCTCAAGGATCGTATTTGCTTGGTTGAAGACAAAGGGGTTGGTGATCCCGAAGATGTCCAGCATATTCACCCACCGATGCCAGAGTTGTGTCTTTCATGAAGACACACGATCATCAATACTGTGTTCTGCATCGAAAGACGTGATGACGACTCACGCTGGCGGCGTGAAATGTGCTTCAAGACGGAGTTCCGAGCATTCGTTAACGCTCGTACAAAATCCATGGCCACGTTGGGTAGCTATCGAGTGGTGCACGATTTCGATAATGAAGTGGTAGCAGAGGTTGACGGACATGAGCTGACGAAAAGCAAGAGAGAGAGGCGTAGTCGTCAACAGCAATAACAACGTTTGAATGAATTGATGATTGTTGGTTTTTAAGTGCTTCTGCTTATGCCAGTTTTTCAATAATAAGTACGCGTCACATAATGTTTGAGCAAAAATAAAGAAAGGCCTGTGTTTGAGCAATCTCGTCCATTGTCAGTGAACACTGACATGGGAGGCTGATGACAGCGCTGCATCTTCAAGCACTCGAATGGGATTCCAACGGTGAACTGGCTCCTGAGGATCGCTTGGTTCTTCTGAACTCCCTGATGCCGCAGTGCATCTCGGACGTTCAGGTTGAGCTCATCTCCCTGATGGAAAGAATTCCTGTATCTGTGGAAATTCCTACGGCCTGTTGAGATCCCGCTGACCAATCCATCAAAACCTGGCGGCCCTACGGTCGCTTTTTTATTTTGCTGCTTTTAATCAGCGTTGATACTCCTGATTCGGAACTCTGTTTGAGGTTGTCTGTGTAAGTTGATTCGTAATTGTCTTGCTTTTATCGAGACTGACTGCTTTCTGCTTTCTGCTTTCTGCTTTCTGGTGAGAAGCAACGACGTTGTTTTCATGGTTGACAAGCAACGTTTAAATTTTATTCCCCTACTCAATCAACCCCAGTCAAATGGTCATGACTGGCCCCAGTTGAACCCGAAGCGGTGCTGTGCTGCTGCTTCCATTTCTTTGCGGATCTGGACAATGGCCTCACGGGCAAAGGCCTTCTCGTTCTCCTGAGCTGTAATGATCTGCTTTGTAAGAGATCTGAGCTGTTCAATGTTGTCACAACCATCAATTTCTCGAAACGCTGCTTCCAGGTGAAATCGTTGTTCGACAGACAAGTGTTGATTGGTCATCAGAAAAGATTGAATAGAATTTGATGCCCTGGATTCGAACCAGTGCTTCCAACGATCTTGTGAACGATCAGGCGGCAGATATACATAACGGTGCGGTGGGATGGCTTGTGGGCATTGGATCAGCCTGACCACCTGCGAGAGCCTTGGCACGTCGATATATTTCGCTGTTGGTTGAGCCCTGTGCTTCCATTGCTGCTGCTACCACTGCCAAGTTGCGAATTTCGGTTGTCATCGTCTTGCTGAAAATCGGCTCTTAAATCTTGCAAATGCAACGACTTACTGTGAGGTGGATAGCCGCCATCCGTCCGTACAGCTGATTCTGCATGCTTTTTGCTAAACCAACAGAACTAAAGGCTTAACCCCAGTTGGGAGCATGGGTTCTGCTCCTGAACCCCAGCCCCTAAAAGCGTGATGCGCAGCTGGATCAAAGACCAGTCAATCTCTCGATGAAACAAATGGACCAAGCCGGTGATGGCGATTATTCAAAATCGGTTTACGAGGACACCTGGGAGGACCTGGGAGTGTTGTGCGAGACCTGGAAGGCTTTGCACGGTGTCGACTCTTTCTTTTGTCAAGCCGCGTTACGCGACTATGCCAATCATCTTGAAGAGGAAGACTCATAAAAAAGAGGCTCGACCCGCATCGGCCTCGGTCTGAAAAAAAGTTTTCACGCCATTCCTACAATTGCCCCTCGAGCTCCATAAAGGCAATGAGCAGGACAGCTGATTGTCCATTGCCTCATCGGTGACGAGTGTGTATTCATCGAGATCGGAGGAGCCAATGTCGGCCAATACTCCACCTGAGCACTCATCAGAAACAGCCTAACGTGCTGGCCCCTGCTCCAACTTTTCACCCAACAGTGAGCAATTCGTCTGTGATGACATAAGGGTCGTCTGATCAGTCGACACTCCTCTGCACCCTGCGTAGGTGCCCCGTAGGAGATCTGCTTCACACCTGGTCCAAATGGCCCCAGGGTTGCCACTAGTTAGACGCTTCGACCCTCTCTCTTTGCTGAAGTGATGGGTTGAATCATGCAAAAACGAGCGAGCTAGGCCGTCTTTCCATCGGGAAGGGCGGCCTTCCTCTTGGCGCAGGCCACTCTTTATGGGTTTGCTCAAAGGAAGCAATTGCCAAAGGCAGGGCATGTTGAAACCGCCTGAAATATCAGGTTTTGGATGTTCGAGCCTTATTTGGCTGAATACAGGGTTGTCCCAGGAAGATTGGGTTGCTCATGGGTGGTGTTCATTAATCAGTCTCTGGCCATTTGGGAATGGATCTCAAAGTGCGGCCAATACCACCAGGGCCATGATCATCAAGACCGCCAGAGTGGACAGGATTGCCAAGGTGAATGGGCGAGGGTCAACGCTTCTCAGCGGCCTACGTCTGCAGCTTCCGCAGTTGCTGATTTATCGCTTCATCTCCAGGATTCGACCGTCTTCTATCGATGAAACCCAATGCAACGAGCCGCGGCAAAAGTTGTTTCACAATGCTTTCAATGATGTTCCTTTGATTGACACATTTTTCGGAAACGAGTTGCGACAATTCATTCTTCTGCTTTTTGGTTGTCCTAAGGCGCCAACATGATCATGTGAGAGGTGTGGTATTGCCAATCAACTATCCAAAACTGGTGGGGATATGCCCTATAAAAGGGGGCATGATTAGGCCTTCGCCGTATCTATTGAGTGGTAGTGAGTTCTGCTTAGAGCTCACTCTTTCCTTTGATTGTTGTCTTGTTCGGTGAAGATGGGGGCTTCAATCCTCAACGGATGAGGTTGGCTTTGAAAAAGCCCGATCCCAGCCCGAAATCATGGCCTCGATCACGATGGAGCGTGATTGCCACATCGAAATCAAGCAACCCTTGCTGTTCCAATTGCTGTCTGGATAGGCCCTTTTGGTGGCCAGCTTCGAAGCGCTCGATGATCGCGTTCCGGTTTTGATCCAGGAACGCGACCACCTCATTCAGCACATGACCTCGCCAGGCATCGCCCGCTTCCGTTGTGATTTCTGGGTCCTGCATGGCAGAGATGGCTGATGTCAGAGGGGGAATCCGAGTCCAACACTCAACCAGGAGCGGTGGGGCGTCACGCGGTATGGCCTGATCACCACGGGGTGAATGGGTCGGATGATTGGACAGTAAACGGTACGACCTTTTCGGCAGCCATATCTCTGGGTATGGCGATACCCGCGTCGGTAGCCATTGTTGAAAGCTTTCTGCTTGTCGGTTCGTTGGTGGTGATGCCGGCCATGGCCATGGGCCTGGGCTGCCTGTGGAGAGCAGATCCAGCCAAGTATGAGTGCGGTGCCCGCCCCCGCGGCCAGAAGCCCAATACGGTTGAACATCGTCTGTTCGCGACTGCATCAACCGTATGGATGCATGAACCGGAGTTGATGTCTGAAGACTGTTGAATCTGTGACTGGATGTGCTCTGGCCTGTTTTGTCCAGATGGTTCGGCAGCCGAACCGTTGTGAAGCTTTAGTGAATGACTACGGTTTGAGCCTGTTTTAAGGCTTGGTATTTGTTGTCGCCAGTGCACACTATGAACCTTGATTGATGTCTTTTGGAATGACGCCTTTCAAGGGCTAGAGGCGTGTTATTTGGTTCTCAACTGTTCTCGCGCTTTGATTACAGCCATAGGCCTAGGAAGTTATGAAATAAGAGATATAAAATCATGGTCAGAGAAGTCGCAAAGCAAATGATAAATACCAGGTAAGGTGATATCAAGTAAAGCGTCCGATTTGTCGAAGTTTATCCAGTTTTCCCGGGCTTGCTGTATCAAATAATGGCAATCATAGCCATTGATTGAAACGGGCTAAAGGGCATTCTGATCCTGTTTTGGGTTAGGATAATTCAATTCGTTGTTGAATATAGTTTTGCGGGTGATTTATGTTGGTAGGCATGAAAAAGGAACTGAAGGGATGATTCCTCGAGCTGCCATGCGGGTATTGCCGAATAACCGCAGTTGATCCGGGTTTCTTGCTGTTTTGTTCCCTTCTCTGGCAATGGCTATCTCTGCTTTCCAGCTGGGTTTTGTGAGCGATTCAGGGTGACGGTTGCGTCGATTTGAATATTGAGCACGGTTGGTGTTGGGTTGGTATAAAGCGCTTTGAACTCCGCTGAACCAAGTTGCTGCCTCAAATCGGTCGGTAGCCGAACCAGTCGGGTGCTTCCGATGGATCTTCGCCATCTTCCACAGCTGTCAGCTGAAGATGCCACTGGCCGTTGCCGGAGATTGGCAGCAGATCATCCAGGGCTGGATCCTGTTCCAATTCGTGCAGATCATCCTTGTGGATCTGCTCCAGGCCTCTGAGCCAGCGTCGACGGGCTGCGGCTTTGGCCGCTGCGGAGGAGCGGCCCACCACGAGACCGAAGTGGTGCTGCTCCGCCATGGAATCGGCTCTATATCCTCCGAGATTGACGAACCAGAGCTTTTGCAATGCTGTGGCGTCGCCGGTGGCTGCACCTGGATGAACAACAACATGGTGTCCATCCACCCTCTTCACCATCCTGTAACTGTCGAGGTGGAGCCCTCTGCGCAGGCCTCCCCACTGACGAACAAGCTCCGGAAGGGTGTCGTCTATTGCATCGCCCACCACCCAACGCACATCGTGTTGTTCGATGTGGCAGCCACGGCTTCGTCCGCCAAGAACCACCAGGAAGAGGTTCACGTCAACTCAGCAGTGTCACGACACAGCCGACCAGGATCCCACCGGCAATTAGCGGTAAAGGGCGGATGCCCCTGTGCAGGCTGAGCCAGAGAGCACTCGCGAACACGGGACCCTGAAGGATCAACCAGCCGCCTTGAAGTGCCGTGATGCTCAGCGACAGAGCTGCAGCGGCCATGGCACCGGCAACCCCCGCCAGCACTCCCTCGAGGAAGGCGCTGACCCTGGGCTGGCCTCGCAGCCGTTGCAGCAGAGGTGTAGCGATCAGGATCATCCCGAAGCTGGGGGCGAAGAGACCAGCCGTCGCCACTAGTGCGCCTGTGACGGCCATGGCTGCTCCCCCTTGAACCCAACCTGCCTGATAGCCCACAAATGCTCCGGTGAGGACCACTGGTCCAGGTGTGATCTGTCCAATCGTCACCCCATCAAGAAACTGCCCGGCGCTCAGCCAACCCTGCTGCACCACCTGTTGTTCCAGCAGTGGAATGATCACCAGCCCTCCGCCGAAGACCAGCAGTCCGGTTTTGAAAAACAGCCCGAAGATCTGGGCCAGCAGTCCAGGGGCGGTCATCGCCCATGGGGCCATCGCCATTGGCAATGGAATCATCAAACCTGACAGCTTGTTCTGTTGCTTGGAATCACCTGCAGGGTTGTCGCGAGCGGCAGGTTGCAGCCGAACCCGAGCCATCCCCGCCACCAGCAGCAGCAGACCTGCCGGTAGCGGTAAGGCCAGAACAGCTTTCAGCAGTACGCCGATGCCAACCGCCAGCGCCGTCCTCCTCTGCCAGCGCTCCCGGCGGTCGCGCAACAGCTTCCAGGCAAATGTCCAGATGATGGCGGCCATCACCGGCTGCACCGTGGCCAACGCTGTAGTGAAGAATTCGCTTGATTGACCCGAGCGCCAAAGCTCACTCAGCAGCAGGACGATCAGCAGACCGGGCAGCAAAAAACAGATGCCACTGACCAGACCGCCGCGCCACCCCCGTTGAAGCCACCCCAGGTAGATCGCCATCTGACTGGATGCCGGTCCAGGCAGGGCCTCACAAAGCACCAGCCCCTCGTCGAACTGCTCCGGCGTCGACCAGTGGCGACCCTCCACTAGCTCCGATCGCAGCAGGGCCATGTGGGCCTGTGGTCCACCGAATCCCAGCAGGCCGATGCGGAGGTAGAGACCAATGAATCCAAGCCAGCTGGGGTAGGCGTCGGTCCTGTTCATCTCTGCTTCGGAATCGCTTCGTCGCGGCTGCTTTGAACACGTTGACCGCCCCGCAAGCACAGAAGCAAGTCCTTCAATGCATGATCGATCAATGGCAACAGGGGACGACAACCGCACCGTATTTGTTGATCCCCAACACGATGCGACGGATGGTTGTCATCACTATGCGCAACGGGTCAGAAGCGAATAACAAGCGTGGATAACAGGAGTGGATTTGAACCTGCCTTTGCGCCACCTAACAACCAGGCGTTGCACCAACAGCTGAACTCATTCCTCCCTACGAAATGCCTCGTCTTTCATGCGCTGAACCCGTTCAAGTACGGATTCGTTGCTCATGCGGTTGTTGAGACGCTCCACCAGCAGGGGAAAGGCGAGTGGGCTGGGTCTGGGGGTTTGCGCATGCAGCCATTCCTGACGGGCTGCCCGCTGCAGAGCGGCCTCCAGGCGCGACAGTTCCAACTGCTCTTCCAGTACTTCCCGCTGAGCCTGTTGAAGCAGCCGATTCTGGGGTTCATGCCGGCTGAACACATCGAACAGAAGCGAGGCGCTGATCTGCAGTTGTCCGGTGCTTTTGCTTGAGCCAGGGAAGCCACGATTCATCAGCCCGGCGATCTGGGCAATGGCGCGAAAGCGGCGACGCTGCAGTTCAGAGAGGTTCAGGGCGTTTTTGAGATCCCGTTCGAGATGGCTGTGGTCCAGCAGCTGATCGCTGAAATCCTCGATCAGTTCCGCCATTGGATATCCCTTGGGCGCCAGCAGTTCAAAGCCGTAGTCGTTCACCGAAACGGTGATGGTGCCTCGCTCAATCCGTGTGAGCCGCGAAGCCCAGAGGAAGCCGATCCCTTCATGCACAAACCGTCCTTCGAAGGGATAGGCATAGAGATGTGTTCCTTCCCGGGTCCGACAGGTTTCAATCAGCAGCTGATCGATCCTGGGCAGCACGGAAAGGTCCTGCTGGCGAGCAAACAGCGGTTCGAGAGCCTTCAGCTCCGGCGTGTCCAGTTCACCGCGTCCGGCCCGGTCAACCTCACAACGCAGGTGATGGGTGAGCAGGTCGGAAAGAGCCATTTGCCCACCAGCCCATGCTGGCACCGTGCGGCTTTTACGGGTGCTGATCTTCACGTAGGCCGTCATGTCTCGCAGCCGCACAAATTCCAGCTGTCTTCCGGAGAAGAAGAACACGTCTTTGGGCTTGAGCTGGCCGATGAAGGTTTCCTCCACAAGGCCGAGCACAGCTCCCCGCACAAAACGCACCGTGATCGACGGGGCGGCGGTGATCGTGCCGACGTTCAGCCGATGTAAGCGGGCGATGGCTTTTTCGCGCACCCTGAAGCGTTCGGACTCCCCATCCCATTCCAGTTTTCGGTAACGGGGATACGCGCCAAGGCAGTCTCCGCCTTGTTCCAGGAACTTCAGGCACCAGTCCCAGTCATCACGGCCGAGGTCTGCATAGGCAGCACTGCTTCGCACGGCGTCGTAGCTGGTTTCGGGTTCCAGGCCAGGGCCGCAGGCCAGGCTGGTGAGGTGCTGCAGCAGCACATCGAGGGGCGCCATCGGAGGCTTGCGCTGCTCCACCAGTCCTTCGCCAAGGCCCCGGCGAACGGCGCTCAGTTCCAGCAGCTCCAGTGCATTGGTTGGCATGAACAGCACCTGGGACGTCCCCCCCGGCAGGTGTGCCGAGCGTCCGGCTCGCTGCAGCAATCGCGCCAGGTTCTTGGGGCTGCCGATCTGCACCACCTGCTCCACCGGTTGGAAATCAACGCCGAGATCGAGAGAGCTGGTGCAGACCACCCAGCGAATTGATCCCGCCTTCACGGCCGCTTCAATCGCTTCCCGTTCACTGCGGTCGATGGCGCTGTGGTGCAAGGCCAGGGCGTCGTCCATTTCGGGGCAGGCGAAGCGGAGGCACTGGTGCCATCGCTCCGACTGGTTCCGGGTGTTGGTGAACAGCAGAGTGCTGACCCCGGGGTTCAGGCGGGCCACCAGCTCTTCGTACATGCGCAGGCCGAGATGTCCCGCCCAGGGGAAGCCGTCGATGCTGTCGGGAAGAATGCTGTGGATCTCCGTGACCCGAACCGGGGCTCCACCGACGATCAGTGGTTTGCCCTCCGTTCCGAGGGCATGGCGGCAGGCTTGTTCAAGGTTGCCGATCGTGGCGCTGATCGCCCAAGTTTGAAGACTGGGCCTGTGCTGTCGTAGCCAGCTGAGGCAGAGCTCGGTCTGACTGCCTCGCTTGCTGCCCATGAGCTCATGCCATTCATCGAGCACCACCGTGTCGAGCGCGGCAAACAAGTCCTCCGCTTTCGGGTTGCTGAGCAGCAGCGTCAGCGATTCCGGGGTGGTCACCAGAATCTCGGGAGGCGACTTGAGCTGGCGTGAGCGCTCACTGCTGCTGCTGTCGCCGTTGCGCGTTCCAACCCGTATGGGCCATTTCATCGCTTCGATCGGTTCCCGTATCGCCAGGGCCAGATCACGACTCAGCGCACGCAACGGCGTGATGTACAGCAGCTGGATTCCCTTCTGCGCTGGCTTCTGCTGCAGCATTCGGGCGATCGGTCCCATCACGGCAGCAAAGGTCTTGCCCGATCCGGTGGGTACCTGAATCAATCCGCTACGGCCCTCGAGATAGGCCTCCCAGGTCTGGCTTTGAAAGGGGAGTGGCTCCCAACCCTGGATGTCAAACCAGTCGTGAATGGGTTGGAGGCTTGGCACAGGAAGAGATTGAGCCGATAAGAAGTTATTGAAATCCTGGCTTCTGGAAACATTCGGCGTGAAGTTTTTCCGCGTCATGGGCGGAATTGTGAGGTTTTGTCGGCATCCAAGGCAGAGGTTTGTTGTTGACTCATATCGAAATCCCGGGTACTCGATTCCAGTGGTTTTACGACGAGTCTTTTTGATGTTTCAACCGATTTCCATTCGGAGCTGATTGGTTCCCTGAATGTGGATCGGTTGAATTGCGGCCATGGTTGATGCGATTGAAAATGACCATGTGGTTGATGCTTAGAGCGTCCAAAAGTCTGATGAAAAGCATCAGTCTTTAATGAGTAGATGCTCTGTTTTTTTAAACATTTTCTTCCTCGAAGAGCGCCAGAAAATGTTGAACGAGTTGCTTGCTGGCATCGAACACTCAGAGGGGTGGCGGCTGCAGCAAAGCGCTCACTGGGCCCTGAGCCGTTGGTCAGAGTTGGATCAAGAACGCAACCGAGCCCGGGACCAGCGAGCGGAGGGCCTGATGCTCAAGAACAGGTCTTCGCCGTACCTGAGTGGCCGCAAACGCGGGCATTGGTGGAAATACAAACTCGATCCGATGAGCCTCGATGCCGTATTGCTTTATGCCCAGGCGGGCAGCGGACGGCGCGCCAACCTTTTCACGGACTACACCTTTGGCCTCTGGACCGAAGAGGAGGAGCCTCAGTTGGTGAGCTTTGCCAAGGCGTATTCCGGCCTGAATGACACTGAAATCCTTGAGCTCGACCGCTGGATCAGGCGAAACACCCTTCAGCGATTCGGTCCGGCTCGAGCAGTCAAAACCGAACTGGTGTTTGAAATCGGCTTCGAAGGCATTCATCCCTCCAAACGGCATAAATCGGGGATCGCCGTTCGCTTCCCGCGC
>QCUJ01000027.1 GCA_003210795.1 Synechococcus sp. AG-679-B05
CGAAAGGTGGGGATTTTTTTGTGTTTTCAAACGGGCTGATCTGCCGATCATCCATACATTGAAAGAAGTGACTTTGTGGCATGTCAGCCATCCAGTTGTCTCCGCTTGCCTCCATCACCACGGGCTTTCTGGTGCTGTTTATTGGCAAACGTCTGAATCGCGAATGGACTTTCCTTCAGAGCTATTCGATCCCTGAGCCCGTTTCAGGGGGACTGCTGGTGGCCCTGCTCCTGACGGTTCTGCATGTTGTTGGTGGCCCTGAGCTGCTCTTCAGTCTTGAGTCACGCGATTTCCTCCTGGTCTATTTCTTCACCACGGTGGGGATGAGTGCCCGGTTCCGCGATCTCAGTCGCGGTGGGCCGGCTCTTTTCATCCTGCTCGGGTTGACCATTGGATTCATGACCCTGCAGAACCTGCTTGGGGTTGCTATGGCAGGACTGCTGGGGCTTCATCCCGCCACGGGCCTGTTGGTGGGCACCGTTTCCCTGATCGGTGGCCACGGCACCACCATCGCCTGGGCTCCGACGTTTGCTGAACAGTTTCAGATCGAAAATGCGATGGAGATCGGCATCGCAGCAGCCACCTTCGGGCTGGTGCTGGCCAGTGCCAGTGGCGGCCCGATCGCGCAGTTCCTGCTGCGTCGCTTTCACGTTCCCTGTCCGGAGGGGAATGGCTCGACCGAGCCGTCCGCCAACGCATCGAATCCCCAGTATCAGGAACGTTCCTTCGCAGATGCCATCAACGTCAACGGGTTCCTCACAGCGCTGCTCGCGATCAACCTCTGCATCCTTTCCGGCACGTTGATCAATGAAGGGATCGGTGCCGCCGGGTTGAAACTGCCGCTGTTTGTTCCCTGCCTGCTGGTGGGCATTGTGTTTTCAAACCTGCTGCCGGAACGGCGCTCAGAGCGAGCTGTGTTTCATTGGCCCTGTCGCTCCCCTTCGCTCGATCTCATCGGCGAACTGTCCCTGGGCATCTTTCTGGCGATGTCTCTGATGAGCCTCCAGCTCTGGAGCCTCGTGGGTCTGGCCTTGCCGTTGTTGCTGATCCTGCTGGTTCAGTTTTTCTTTGCTCTGGTGGTGAATCTGCTGCTGGTGTTTCGTCTGATGGGGCGTGATTACGACGCAACGGTGATTTGTGCCGGCTTCGGTGGCATTTCCCTGGGCTCCACTCCCACGGCCATGGCGAACATGAAGGCGGTCACGCAGCAGCACGGACCGTCCACCCGCGCCTTTCTGATCGTTCCGCTGGTGTCGGCCTTTTTCCTCGACCTGGTCAACGCCATCCTGATTCCAGCTTTCGTCGGTCGGTTCTGATTTGGCCTTCTGCCCGCTGATCATCCGGGCTCCGACGGGTGACCAGCTGATGCAAAGCCGACCGTTCTCAAGCTTCGAACTGTGATCTGGCGCGGCAGTTGCACGGCGTCCTGGTCAAGCGCCGTCGTGGTGCAATGGATTGATGGCTGATTCGCCCTCCACGCTCCAGTTCGATCTGGATGTGAATGCCATCCGGTTGCTGCACCGTTCGGTGAGCTTCTACCTGGAGAAGTGGCCCGGTGGTCCTGACCCAAGGGAACAGGAAGATCTTCAGAGCTTGAAGACGCTTCTGTTCGCTGCCCTGATGGAGTGTTCGCTTCAGGAGGATGGTGAACGTTGACGGGATGGATTGCCAGCGTCTTGCTGCTCGGGCTGATCTCCTGGCTGGGTTGGAGTCTGGTTGAATTCGACGCTCAAATCCTTGATCTGAGGATGGTCAAGCGAAGGCGCCGTCGTGCCAGGAGGCGTAAGCATCACCATTGATGCCGTTGCAGGGAGGTGTTGCTCTGCCAGCTAATCCCTGTTCAGCGACCAAGAGCGTTGTCTCGATGGGGGAATCGTCCGTGAATGGCAATGGTGCTGCGGTGACGTTGAGCGACAGCCAGCGTGCGCGGGTCGGTCCAGCGTTCGAACAACGGCAGTGCCTGAGTCTGTACCGACAGGTCCTCGCTGTGAAGCCGTGGCATCAGCCAGAACTGACGACGCGGTCGTCGAGGTTCAGAGGCGATCCAGCCCTGCTGCTCGGCTCGGATGCTCAAGTCGAGAGCCTGGGCGTCTCCGGAGAAGGCCCTGGCCGTGTTTCTCCAGATGTTGCGGGGAAACTGATCCAGGAGCAGCACCAGCGCAAGAGCCGATGTTGGTGCGTCGCTCCAGTGCAGGAGGTTGCCTGTCAGAGCCTGTTCGACCGCATCTCCAAAGCGGCTCTGAATCTTCTGGTCAAAGTGAGCGTCCTGGCGGAACCATTGCACCGGCCTGGATTGTTCAAACCAGAAGCTGAGAATCGACTCCGGCGAAACGCTCAAGGGCTGTGTTCTGACCTCAGCGCAGAGGCATCCTGCAGCCCAGCTGAATGTTGCCCTGGTCTATCAGACGTCCAAGACGCTGTGCCACCGCTTCTTCGGTGCGGTTGAAGCTGTTCTGATGATCGGTCACCCAGGTCATCTCTCCCTTGGTGATCACACCGGAAGACATGGCTTCAAGAAACAGTTCGCCAAGGGTCATGTCACTGCTGCTATTGAAAGCACGTTGTGTGGGCTGTTCCAGGCGTGCATGATCTCCACAACTTTCTTCACGCGATCGCAGCTGTTGTGTGACGATCAGGAAACGAAGCGTTTGTAGAGCCAGCGGACAAAACCTCCAAGAACCGGAACCGGTTCAAATGTTGGACCCACGAAATCGAAGTAATCACGGTGGTGCACGATTTTGCCCGCGCCGTCGAATCTGAGCCGTGTTGCGCCGGGGTAAATGAATTCGATTCCCTTGATCTTCAAGCCCATGCGCCACTCCACAAAGGCAACATCGTTGTTGATGGCCACCGATTCTGTTTCCAAAAAAACATCATCGCAGCGCCGCATCAGGCCATCCTGCGCACGGATATATGACTCAACCCCGCGCTTTTCCTGAGTGGGATCGATGAACACAACGCCTTCGGCGTAGACCGCTTTCCACTGTTCCGCTGTTGGACCGGGTTGCCCGTAGGGCTTGGTGAACAAAATCCGTAGTGATTCAGAATCCAGAGGTGGTTTCAACATCGTTCAGAACTCCATCCCCAGTTGACCACTGACGGTGTTGCTGAGTTCAGGAACGGCAATGCCGTTGTAAATCGATTCGAACTTCAGTGAAGTGAACAAACCACTGTTGAAGGAGGGAAAATATTTGATCATCGTGGTGAAGCTATTGGTGGGCTTTGCTTCGGAGTCGGTCGCCAGCAGAGACAGGTTGTTGTCGAGATGGAACTTGAACGAAGGATTGGGTATCCAGTTCAGCTGAGTGGTGAAGGTGCCTCCTGGGTAGGTGTTTCCGCAGAATTCATCGCCGTCGCAGTCGCGACCGCCCTCACTCCACTGCAGCGTGGGACCCACGGATAAAACCAGTTCGGTGGTCTCGTTTTTGATCACAGGAAAGCCCGCACCCAAAGCACCCTTGAGAGTGTTGATCGAGACATCATTCAGGCCGTTGTAGTCGTAATCACCTGAGGTGAAGAAGTTCACCGTGTCGTTCAGTTCACGGTCGTAACGGACTGAAGCCGAAGCTTTTTAGGTGTCGACGCCGAACGACTCTCATTTGTCACGAGATGTCTTGTAATTCATCCCCCCTTTCATCACCAGCTTGTCTGCGTCTTTACGATAAGTGCTCGACGTATTCATGCTCAACGTCATGCTGTCGTCGCCGTCTTCCCTGACAGCGATGACGCCGGCGGCAACAGTGGACGACCAGGCGGGGAGCTCCTCCTTTGGCTTGATGGCATCGCTGCTGATTTCGAGACGTCCTAACTGCGGATGGATTACCACCGTGATGGAGTCGTCGCTCTCCTCCGGCACCTGTTCAGCATGAATGGTGTCACCGTTCTTGAGCTGGATGGTGACCGGTTCTGCGATCACCGATGGTGCTGCCATGAGCAAAGCAACCAGCGCGGCAGGAAGGGTGCGAAGGCTAAGCATCAGCTGAAAAATCCTTTGGATTGCAACCAGAAACCGATGGCCACCAGAGGCCCGAAACCGGCAATCAGCAGCGTGATTTTCAACCGCAGCGGTGAAACCTGCTTGTTGTTCTGCCGGAGTGGCATGGGCTGTGGGGACATTTGAATGGCACCAGTATCTCCACCAAACGAGCATTTTGTTTTGCAGAACCAAAACTCGTTTCAGCTGCCTGGATACGGACCGATCCAGGTGCTGCAGGCGGCGCCGGCGTCGGCCCCGAGGCGAATGGCATCGCGAACCTCCAACCCGGCTGCCAGTCCGACGGTGACTCCCGCCGCAAAGCTGTCCCCGCAGCCGTAACTGTCGATGCTGGGTCCAGGAGCCTGGCTGGCCTCGAAGCGACCTCCTGGAGACAGGGTTCCTCCAGCGATTCCTTCGGTCGCTATCAGGAGCCTGGGCTGCGGAAATCCAAGCTGGTCAGGCAGTTTTTCGCCAGGATCCAGCCCACTGCCGATCAGGGCATCAAGCTGTAAAGCTGCGTTCTGCAGATTGATCAGACGCACCCGCGGTGTCGCCGTCAGCACCCTGGCGGAGCGGCAGGATTGAAGGGCCTCAGGGTCGGCTGCCGAGACGAACACGGCGTCGCAATCCTGCAGCAACGTCCACGGCAGCGGGTCGGAAGCCTGTGGCTGAAGCCGCTCGCCGATCACGGTGATAGCCCGATCGCCACCTGGGTCCACCATGCTCACGCCCCGACGGGTGGAGGCATCACGCCAGGCGACATGGACGTTGAGTCCGCGAGCCTCGAGTTCCATTCGGCTGCGTTCACCGAGGGCATCACGGCCCAGAGCGGTGAAGAAATGCACTGTTGCGCCGCATAGCTGGGCCATGCGAACCGCGCAGACCGCTCCACCGCCAGCAGGGTGTTCCAGGCTCGAAGCTGCATGGGCCACCCGGCCTGCCGCCGGCAGTTGATCCACCTGCAGGAACGACATCCACTCCACATGGCCGACAACGGCCAGGCGCAGCTGGAGTCGTTGCGGATCGGGAATCAGAGTTCGTACTCCTCCTCAAATTTGCTGATCAGACCGTCGTAGAGGGCCTTGAGACCTTCTGTTTCCTCACAGAACCCATCCGTCGTGTATTTCGCCACCCAGTTCACCACCGCTGTGCGGATCTGTCCGAAGGCGGCCAAGTACTCACCCTGGATGTCCTCGTCGCGAATGTCGTGGATCAGCGCTGAAACCAGCTCGATTTTTCGCTTGGCGACATCCATCTGGGCCTCCATGTCCTTGTTGAGTTTGCGGCGCTTTTTCGGCATCAGGTCTCCAGGGTTCCGCGAGATTACGGGAGTCCAGGCTCCAGTGATCTGGAGGAATGGATCGACATCTGGTTTTCTAGCCTTGGAAGCCCTGTCTGCAGTTGTGTGAATCCAACGATCCGAGGGATTACCTACGTTTCCGTCTGGGTGGTGATCTGGGGCACCGTGGCATCCCTGATCGACTGGGTGCTGCTGGTGGGAGATGTTTATGAGCCAGGAACCTCCGGCCAGGCAGTCACTTTCGCGGTGTATGGCGTCGCAACGGTGGTGATGGCCACCCGTTTTGCCGACCGTTTCCTGGGGGAGTCCAGTTCAGAGGCTCCGGATCAGGAGTGACACTCCCATCAGCAGCGAGAGCAGCTCAAAAGCACGTTTCACCAGACGGCTGCCCTTCTCCAGCGAAAGATGAGCACCGACATAGCCGCCAATCAGCGATCCCAGGACCAGGGCCGGCACCCAGCTCCAGCGGATCTCACCGCTGAACCCGAGGACCAGAGCCCCTGTGCCGTTCCAGGCCAGGCCCACCAGGATCAGCGTGTGGGCAACGGCTCTCGTGTAACTCAGGCCGAACCATCTCACCAGCCACAGCGTCACAAACAGGCCTGTGCCGGATGTGAGTGAGCCGTTGAGCACGCCGATGGCGAACAGCACCCCTACCCCGATCAGCTGTTGCTGCCGGTTGTGGGTCACGTCGCGGTCGCTTTCACCGAGGTCCGGCCGTCGGGCTGAGTAGAGCCCAAGGCAAAGGGTGAGCAGGCCAAGGGCTGCGGTCGCGATGCGATCCGGCAGGGCCAGAACGGTGCTCGCTCCAATCCACACCCCCGGCAGACCCCCAAGAAGCACCAGGAGGCAGAGGCGGGGATCGAGGCTGCTGGCGCGCCAGTGGCGACCAGCTGCACCAAGCCCGAGGGCCACGCTGGCCAGCTTGTGGGTGGCCAGGGCTGAGGCGAAGGGCAGTCCAAGCAGAATCAGTGCCGGCAGCTGCACCAGGCCGGCGCCACCACCGGCAAAAGCCGACAGGGCATTGGCCACAACGGCGATTCCCCCCAGCGCCAGCAGCAGCAGGAGCTCAGCGCCCATGGGTTTCCCCCAGATCAGGCATGGGTGAGAAAAGCGATCGGCACCGAAAACGTGGCGATCGAATGCGGGTCTCCCGGAAGGATGGCGATGCAGGCGACCTCCCGGTCTTGATGGGCCTCTCTCGACTGGAGCACGAAGGCCGTGGCGTCTTCAATGCTCCACATCGGAGCGCCATGTTCGAATCGTTCCTGTTTGTAGGCCTGCCAGATCTCGGCGAAGTCGTCGGCCTGATCACCGCCGATCGACTCCTCAAGGGCCTTGTCCAACCCCACTTGTTCCATTCGCTCGAAGAACTGCTGCATCAGCGGATGCCCAATGGTGGAGGACGCCCTCACCATGGAATTGATGGTTCCCACCGCGGTCACCATCAGCTTCGGCCTGGTTTTGCGGGCATCGATCACCCCCACTGGCAGATTGAGATCCCAGCTGCTGTGACCGCTGACGGAACACGCCAGATCAAACAGCCCCATGGAGCACTCTTTGACCAGCTGCTGAATCTGTTGTTTCTGCATGGCTATCACCTCCTGTGATGGACGTTGCCCCCGGTCTTCCTTCTCGGTTGCCAGGATTGTTGTCCGATGACGTCGAATGATGTCCCTCGTCCAGATCTACCTCGACGCTGTGACCCATCAGGTGATCACAAGCGAGGAACTTGCATTCGTGGCGGGTCACCACGACAACTTCGATCGCACAGAGCAGAAACTCACCGCCCGGCTCGAGCAGCTGATCAGTTGCGGCGATATCAGTATCGGAATGCGCTGACCCCGCAGATCTCAAGATGTCTGAGGTTTTACATCCCGTGGATGTGCGGGATCCGCGCTTCGCAGACTGTGGAACGTTGCTGGAGCCCCAGGACGATCCGGCGAGATTCGGACCCCAGGATGCGTCGCTCCACTTTGATCAGGGTGATCACCCCCGCTTCTATCTGATGCGACTTCGGCGGCGTCCGCCACAGGTGTCGGCCATGACGCGGCACCGCCTTGTCAGCCAGTGTCTGGGGTCTGCCGATTCCCAGCCCTTCTGGATGGTTGTTGCTCCCCCCGGAGACACGATCGCTGCGGAAGCGCTCCTGTTGGTGAAGCTTCACCCCGGTGAAGGTCTGAAGCTTCATCCAGGGACATGGCATTCAGGGCCGTACTTCTCTGAATCAACGGCTCTGTTTTTCAATCTGGAACTGAGTCGCACCAATGAGAACGACCACAACGCGACTGCACTGAACAACCCCCGTCCGCTCGCGTTGATCTGAGCTGGATCAGGGCATTGCCACAACTCCGGACCAGCTCTGAAGCACATCGGGACCACCCTGCGTCAATGCAGAGACTGCAGTGGCTGATCCAATGGCCACTCCAATCACCAGACCCATGGCGAAAAGGAGTCCACCGGCCAGCAGCATGGGCCTGTTTCTGTCCATCACCAGAGAGATCAATGCACTGACTTTCCACGCGGTTGGTCGCCGCTGCCACTGAGGTGTCACACCTCGTGATGCCTGTCAGGGGAAGGAAACCTTGTGTGCTTTCGGCGATAAAGGTACAAATACCGACTGATCTAACCGGTGCGGCTTCGCTACCACGCTGTTGTCTCCCGGAGTGATCTGGACATGAAAACCATTGACGAGCATATCCAGAAGGACCAAGAGGAATTTCTGAAGGCCCTGGCGGAGCACAACGACGGCAAGGTGCGTCATCTCACCGAGGAGCTGCAGTGGCTCCTGGATCACAAAAAACAGTTTCCCGAGGACAGCCACGACCCAACGGCTCTGGAACTCTTCTGTGAGCAGAACCCTGACGAGCCTGAGTGCCTTGTTTACGACGACTGACGCCCGGGAGAAAGCCGGCTAAGTAAAAAACCCTACGTACCTATGTTGGGTTGATGTAAAGCGTGCTTCATGAAATTACGTATAGTTGCGTCACGTAATGATTGAAGCCGATGATCCGTCTCGTCCTGACCCGTGCGATTGCGGCGGATCTCGGTCTTCTCGTGTTACGCGTTTTCACCGGAGCGCTGCTAATTCATCACGGCTACGAGAAGCTGGCCAACATCGAGAATTTTGCTGATGCCTTCGTGCGTCCTCTGCATCTGCCCTTCCCGATCCTGCTGTCCTACGTCGCAGCCTTCTCCGAAGTGATCGGAAGCTGGTTGCTGATTACTGGTCTTTTGACCCGAGTGGGCGCCATGGCAATCGCTGGAACCATCTCCGTCGCGATTTACCACGCGATCGTGACCGCTGGTTTCAACATCTTCCTGTTGGAACTTCTTGGTCTTTACCTCGGCGCTGCAGCCGCGATCCTGGCCTGCGGCCCCGGTCTGTTCTCCATTGATGAACTAATCGCCCGCCGCTTCGATGCCTCTGCTGAAGCAGCCCCAGCCGTTGAAGCGGAAACAGCTGCTCCCATGGCCGAAGCCGTCGCCTCCCGCTGATCTTTACTGAGTCAATGGCCCAGCCTCTGTTGAGTTCCGGGCCTTCTGAGTCACCAGCGGCACTGGTTTTTTCTCACGGTGCGGGAGCCTCAGAACAATCACCGTTCATGGAGGCAATTGCCGCAGGGCTTTCCTCCAGAGGATGGCTGGTTCATCGCTTCGTATTCCCCTACATGCGGCGTTCACAGGAGAGAGGTAGGCGATGCCCCCCTGATCCTGCGCCGGTTTTACTGCAGTGCTTCCGCGAGGTTGTTGAAGAGGTTGTCTCCGATCGCCCCGTTTTCATTGGCGGGAAATCGATGGGAGGTCGAATCGCCAGCATGCTGCTGAACGAGTTGTCTGCATCAACTGCCGTTCGAGCAGGCCTTTGTTTTGGCTATCCCTTCCATCCGCTGGGACAACCCGCAAGAGTGCGCACGGAGCATCTTGACCAGCTCAGGGCACCACTTTTGATTTTGCAGGGCGAGCGCGATCCCATGGGCAGCACGGATGAAGTGCCTGGGTACGACCTGAAATCTCCCCTGCAGCTTCAATGGATTCCTGACGGTGATCACTCGTTCAAGCCCCGTAAGCGTTCGGGGAGAACAGAGGCCATGAATTTGGATCTTGCCGTTGATTTCGCGCACCAGTTCATGGGTGATCTGCTCGCTTGAATCCTCCTGCCGGACCCCTCTGAGCTGCTTCCGGAACAAGGCTGTTAGCTTGTCGTGTTAGGGCCCGCCCCGTGAAGGGGCTTTTTTGTGGCCCGGTTTTTCGACGATCACGGCAGAATTGAGCGGTCTGCTCCCGATTGGATGAAAGAGGTCAGCTTGCTCGAGATGATTGGTCGATCGGTGGCCAAGGTTGCCGCTGGTGCCGGTGTCGCTGCTGTGCTGATCTGGATCACCTACGTGTTGCTTGATATCGGTCATATGCAATCCGGCTTTACCTTGCCGCAATCCACCTATTGATCCATTGCAGATCGTGTGGAACAGTGCCAGCGTCAGCCTGGCCATCACGGCAGCTCTGCTTGCTGTTCTCCAGATCTGGTGGATCAGTTCATTAATGAAGCGCAATCAGCGGCGTCGCCTGGCGGAGCCCCTCACGGCAAGTGCGTTTCGTGATGAGCTCGAAAAAATTTTTCGACAGAGCTGCATAGACGAATCATGAAGCAATTACCTGGACGACAGGCACCTCGTTGGCTTCGTTTTGTGGTCACAGCTGTGATGACAACTGTGGCCACAATCTGGTTGTTTTCTTTGCTGCCGTTTTTGTTGCTTTTGTCTGTTGTATTCGGGATTGTTCTGATCCCGGTACTCCGACAATTGCGTCAGGAAATGGATGGCATGAACGTTGAGCCTGAAGCGAAACGTCCGACCGTTGACGTCACCCCCTGGCATCGACAACTGTCTCTACTGCTGGCTCAGTTGCGGAACAGATCGTCCGCCATGCGGCGATAACGACCCAGGGAGGGGCCAGCTTTGCGGTTGCGGCTATTGAGACCTTGACCTGGAACGAGGTTCTCAGGAGCAAAAGTGGTTAAAGCAACGGTAGGGGCTTTTTCCTGCTGCTCCGCCAATTCCTTCAAAATCTCCTCAGCTGTTGTGAGCTGGTGGCTGGGATCAGATTCAGGCTGCTCAAGAACCGCTGCAGGCTTATCAACGGGTTTTGATTCAACCGGGCTTGGTGCTGGTTGGGCCTGCTTTTTGTTTCCTGCCGGCCAAAGGAACAGAACACTGAACGCCAGTGCAAGGAGAGATGTCAGCGTTCCCGTGAGACCGATTTCAATTCCCTTGAAATTCCAAGCGATGCCGGAAGCCGCCAGACCCAGGGTTCCGGAGGTGGCCAGCAGGGCACCCAGCACGGAAATCTGGGGGCGTTGCAGTGAAATGCCTGTCGGGACTGGATCGAAGCCTTCCGGTTCCATCACAGGTTCACTGGGCTGTGGCCGGAGAACGACCAGGCTGATCCCGATCACAACCAAGGAAGCAACAGTTGTCCCGAGTCCGATAGGGCGCCCCTTGAAATTCCAGGCAATACCGCCGGCTGCGAGACCACCCACGCCAAGGGCAGCCAAACCGATGCCGCTGAACAGGCCAAGTCTTGACTTCATGAATCAGTTGCTCCGGTTTTTGGATGCGGCATAGGCGACCGCCCCACCGGTTAACAGGGTCAGCAGACCTGTACTGAGCAGGAAGCCCGCGAGCAGGGCCAAGCCGATCAGGGATCCGAGCAACGACATTTTAATGCGCAGCAGCTTCGACTTCAGCAGCATCAGCAGCAAAAGGTTCACGGTTGCTTTGAGCCCGGCAACCTTGGCAGCACTGATGGGGCAGAACGGATTAAACGGCAACAACAAGGGTGTGTTTCGAAGCTTCAACTGTTAAGCAATTCTGGCGAAACGCAGGGCCATTTGTGGACAATCGGCACAGCTTTTCTGTAGCCGGATACACCCTGCAGCCGCACGGAAGTTGTTGGTGACTTTTTTTACATCTCGGTTAAGACGTTTCTGCTGCACTGACCGTTCCAAGTTGGACATCACGCGCAGTCGGCACAAAAAAAGCGGGTCATCTCGACCCGCTTTGCGGTAACGATCGAATCAGCTTGAAGCTCAGCGACGGCGGTTGCGGGAACGCTGCTTGAGTTTGCGCTTGTATTTCTCAACGGGAGTTTCGTGGTGACGAATACGGCGAAGGTCAGAGAAGATGCCGGCTTTGGCAACGGAGCGCTTGAAACGTCGCAGCGCTGATTCGATTCCTTCGTTTTCGCCGACTGTGACCTGACTCATCCGTTTCCCGAGGCTGAGAGCAAAAATCGATCTTAACAGCCGGGCTCTTGCGAATTGCTCCTCGGTTTCAGTCGTTCCGGGCTGATGCGAGCCCGATGACTGGTGAGGGATGACTTCGGAGATCAAGAAATGGAACGGTTCGTTCCCTTCATTGATCAGAACTGGGATGGTCGTTCACATGGGACTCCTGCACTGCCCGATCTGCATCGGCCTGGCCGTTCTCTCGGCGATCCGCTTCTCGGCTCATGCGGTGATGGCTTATCAACTCGAACGCGGCCGAGCGGCCGCCTCAGCCCATCCGGCCACCTTGTTGGGAACGGTTTTCGGCCTTTGAACGCAAAAGGGCTGCGCTGCTGATGCGCTTGGGTATTTCCACTCAGCTACAGCGAAAACGTCGCCAGCAGCACTTTTTATGAAGCGATATTAAGTAAAGTTAAGCCACTAAAAAATAGAGTGTGGAAATTCTTGTTGCCGCAGCCATCTTCATCCCGTTATCGGCGCTGGTGATGAATGCTTTCTCGGGTGACTCCGAGGACGATTTCGATTTCCTCTGATGGAAACCAAACTCCTGGCACTGATGGCGTTCGGTGCCTCCGTCATGACCCTTTGGGCTTGGTTGACGGCAAATTTTTCGCTGAAGGGCTCTGACCAGCACAAGCCAGACAGCCGCCGTTGATTCTGTAAGGAGCCAAATGGCCCCTGAGGCAGTGGTTGCCTCGAAAAAATAACGTCTGCCCCAGTTCCCTCGCGTGGGCATCGGTGAGCGGAAGATTGAGCCAGCGATCAGGGACATCCCCCTTCAGATCCGCTCGATTGGCGATGGCCTCCTCTCGGCGCTCCATCTCCTCGCGATCGTTCTTGCGGTAAACGGCCTCCACCTGCATCTCCCTGGAGCAGTCTTCACAGGCCTGAACAGTTGGCTTCCGTCGTGCCGTGTTGTGGGACAACTTGTCGCTGGGCACTTCGCGTTCATTGCCGCAGCTGCAACGGCACCACCAATAGGCATTGCCGGATTTGGTCCGCTTATCCGAAGGGCGAATCACAGTGAGTCGGCCGTAGATCTCGCCGATTCGGTTACGCGGTTTCGATGGCATGACAGCAGGGGGCTGAATGGCAGGCAGCGTTCAAGCGGAATCCTGATCGCTGAGTTCAGAAAACTTGGCGGCCATGGTGGGATTGCGGCGGGTGAGTTTTTTCACCGTCACGTCCTGCGCCTTGTCATTCGCCAGGCGCAGGTTGCGGTCGGCTCCCAGGAGTGCGTCTTTGGTCTTCTGAAGATGATCGATTGATTTATCGATTTCATCAATCGCGGTCTGGAAGCGGCGAGAAGCCAGGTCGTAGTTGCGGGAAAAGGCGTTCTTGAAGCTCTCCAGATCATGTTCGAAGTTGGTCACATCAATGTTCTGGGCCTTCACCAGCGCAAGTTCAGCCTTCACCTCCTGAGATTTAAGGGCTGCGTTGCGCAGAAGTGTGATGAAGGGAATGAAGAACTGAGGCCTGATGACGTAGGTCTTGGGGAAGCGATAGGACACGTCAACGATGCCTGAGTTGTAAAGCTCGCTTTCCGGTTCGAGAAGCGAAACGAGCACGGCGTATTCGCAATTCTTCTCGTTGCGGTCCTTGTTCAGTTCCTTGAGGAAATCATCGTTCTTCTTCTTTGTTGCCGTGGTGTCCGACTCATTCTTCATTTCAAACATGATCGAAACGATCTCGTTCTCAGCGTCATCGCTGTCGCGGAAGATGTAATCCCCCTTGCTGCCTGTGCGGGCGTCGTTGTCCTTCTCGAAGTAGGCGCGGGGAAAGGCAGCGGCGCGAATGCGATTGAACTCCGTTTCGCAGTGCTGCTCCAGGGTTTCACCCACCATTTTCGTGGAGAGGCGGGCCTTCATATCCCGCAGGCGTTCGATCGCCTGATCGCGATCGTGGATCTGGATCTCGTAGCGCTCCTTCATCGACTGGGCAGCCAGCTGATGCTTCAACTCGCTCTGGCCGAGTTCACTGCGCAGCTGATCACGTTCCCGTTCGACCCCGGTGAGCGCTTCGGTGACCGCCAGCTTGGTCTGGATGCCACTGGCATCCAGTTGCGACCGTAAATCACGCAGTTCGCCCTCCTTCTGAAGGGTGATGGTCTGAATCTCCTTTGCAAATCGGCTCTCCGCAACCTGGGCTGCAGTGGCGCTGGTGTCCTGCAATTGTCGAAGTTCTGTCGCCAGCAGATCGCGCTGCTTCTCGGACGCTGTCACCGCCTGCTTCACCGCCAGCTGCTGTTGAACATCGCGGTTCCTCAGTTGTGCTTCGAGCTCCTGGAGCTCGCTTTGTTTCTTTGCCATCGCCAGTTCGATGGCCGTGCGTTTGTCCTGTTCCGCCAGGGCCAGGCGTTTGTTGAGCTGCTGCTCGAACTCCCTGTCGCGCACCTGTTTCAGGATGTCGGCATAGCCGGCCTCATCCACCTTGAAGGCCTTGCTGCAGTGCGGACAGATGATGTCGTGCATGTCGATGCGGCGGAAGGATTGCTACCAACGGGGCAATCGAGATTGTGCCGAGATGACAGCACTCACGACAGCTTGGCCCGCTCTGCTTGCGGACCCCCATGCTCTGCTGGAGACCGTGCTCATTGTGGGCATCACCAGCTTCGCCGCCATAGGCTTTCTGGCGGGGCTGCGTGAGATGACGCACGACATACGCCAGTTCCGCCGCGCCAAGGTCTGAGCGCGGGCGATTCAGTTCTGGAGCAGGATCTCAAGCTCCGCCAGTCGAGCTGCATTCACCCCGAGATCGGACTCCCCAAGCCGGGAGACTGAGCGGGCCTGGATGGCACCGTCATCCGCGAGCAGCTCGAGGTCATCCACAAAGCCGAACAGGGCACTGCTTGCTTCCGCGTGCAGATAGCGGTCGCTTTGATCGACCACCACCGTTCTTGGCATGGCAGCCACTGCGGCCGCCAGAACAGTGAAATCAGCCTCAGGGTTGTCGCTGAGCCAGCGGGAGCGACTGCAGTGGGCGGGGCTTTCGCAGGGGCTGAGTTCTCCGGCATGCACACCAAGCTCCGGGGGAACGGGTCCCACAAGGTGAAACAGGATCAGCACCGGCAGAAACAGGCTTGCAAGAGCGGCCATTCGGTTCCGTCAATTCAGCAACGGGCTGATTTCAGCATGATCCCAAACGTGAGCTGTTGTTTTGCGGCGCTTTGGCCGCATCTGAGGTCTGATGGAGTCACAAGCCCTGTTTCGTCGTGTTTTGCATTGAACGCCAGGATCCCGGAGGCAGCTGGGTGAAGGAGCTTTGTTTCAAGACAGAGTTCAAAGCATTCGTGAGTGCCCGCACCAAGTCGATGGCCACGCTGCGGACGTACCGGATCGTCAACGACAGCTGGAATCAGGTGGTTGCTGTGGTGGATGTCAGCAAAGGTCGCAGTTGAGCCGGCCTCTCAACGGCGGCGATCCCAGCTGAGCATGCCAATCCACAGGGCAAACATCAGCCCCACCGGCACAACGATCACCAGCAGTTGGTTGATGACAAAAAGACGCACTTCCGGATCCATGGACTGCATCATGGATCGGAACTGATTCGTTGCTGTGCCAACTCCCGCCTGGTTTTTGCTGGCCTGGGCCGTTGTGGCGTTCGCTTCGCTGTTGAAGTTCTGGTCTGTCACCGCTCCCTGGAGAGCCAAAAAGGGTGAGATGCCTCAGGAAGATCAGCAAGAGACAGAGGCGTTTCGCCAGTCCCTGGAGCGGCGATGGGACCGCAGTCAGCGCTGATCTCCAGGCAAGTTCAGTCTTGACACCCGCGATCGGTCTATTGAAGCCGATTCATGAAATTAGTGGTCAATATGAAAGTCTTGTTACCAAGATCTCAATCTGAATGTCACTCATTTCTGAAGTGCTGACCAAACCAACGAATTGATCAAGACCTTTTTAAGATCAAGGGAAAATACACATTACTTTGGACGGAGCAGGTCAAAATCTTGAACGCCGCTATCGACTGGTCCTCTGGAGTGAGACGGATCAGTGGATGCAGATTCGATGTGCTAATTTGATTGAAAGAAATAGAAAAAATGATGCCGATTGTTTATATCTTGAATTCCGGATGAGGGATGCAAGCTGATCAGCTTGCGGGTTTGCTGGGTGGAAGAGAAACTGCAACAAACAGAGCAATACCGATATCGGCAATGGCAATCAGAATTTCCGTAATAACTTCCATAGCCGGACTAGCGATTGTTTTGATCGAGAGCCGGGAGTTCGTTCGGACGCATGAGTGCGAAGACGACGGCTGAGGTGAGAGCCACTCCAATGACCATAATTCCGACAATTGCGGTCGAGTAATTGCCCATCGGAGCACCCCGGTTCAAGCAACTTTACACGTTTGTAACGCGTTGTAAACCAATGCTCTCAGAATTGGACGGGATGGCAATCAGGAGGCACGTCGCAGGTCGTGGAGCCCTTCAAGCTGCTGATGCACCTGACGCAATTGCTGCAGGATCAGGTCCGTGCCATCCAGCTTGACGAGGTCAAGCAACATGGTTTCGATCTGGTCTTTGCTGCGGATGAGAACGCGGCACTCGGGTGTACCTGGCTCGTATGACATAGGAACGATATCGGTGCTTTATCCAAAGCTGGACCAAAGCTAGGTGCTAGCGATTGGCATCTGCTGCAACAAAGCTTCCCCCTTTTGCACAAGGGTCTGGGCGTACTCGGTCCAGAGACCCTGCCCCCAGTAGCGGAAGCAGCTGGTTTCACTGAGCAGCAGGTACAGAAGACAAGCCTGATAAGCAGCGTCTCCGGTGGTTGAGGGTTGCTCGCTCACGCCGTCATCCCAGCGGGCGTGGAAGTGGGCACTGAGCTGCTGCATCGGCTCCAGAACGTTCTCGTATCCCTTCACCCAGCTCAGGTCATTGGTCCATGACGCCCCGTCAATGTGGAAGCCATCGTCTTGGCCATGCAACTGGTCGATGGCCCTCTGCACAGACTGTGGCGAGATGGGTTGAGACACCGCATTCCAAAGGCGCTGTTGCTGCACCGCCTGAATGGGTGGAAATTGTGCGCTGTCGAAACCGCTGGCCTCGAGCAGTTCCAGGTATTCGCTTCCGTTCACCGCAACGCAGCCATCATCTGAGTCCCGGGTGCGCTGGTTGGCTTGCCGGAACGCCTCCGGGAACTCGTTCATCATCACGCCGCCGTTTTCGCCATCGGCGATCTGGCTCACGAGTGAAGGAAGTGTCCGCCCTCCCAAGGTCTGCTCTTGCAGTCCCATGGCCTCGTAACAGGGCTGCATCTGCCCCACCAGTTTGGTGTCGGATCCCTGGGTTTTGATCAACACCGTGATCTCCGCGCTGTCGCCATGGCTGTTGCGGGCGACCAGGCGGTTGGGGTGATATTTCTGCTGCTGACTCAATGGTTCGCCCTGAAGTGTTTCAACGCTGTGCTCCTGCACCAACAGCCAGCGGTAGCCGTGGTCCTTCAACGCCGAAACAAAGGCATGCAGCGTGTCGGGATGGTTCGGCAGGTGCATCTCCGGTGGCGAAAAACCCCGCACCCTCTGCAGTGCCTCGCAGCCGAACAGATCAGCGAACTGGTGCTGCCAGGCACTGATCTGCAGCTTCAGATCGGGGATCGGCGTTGAGGGCGCAACCGCGTGGCTCCAGAAACTGCCCAGCCATTCGACGTGGCGTTGCATCAGGGGGTCACTGGTCAGGTAGCGAAGGGCAGCGGTGATGTCGTCCCGGCCCATCTGGTCCACGCCCCAGAGCAGGTTGCCGGAGTAATCCAGCATGATCCGCGGCTTGCATCCTTGTTCAATCAGTTGCGGGATCAGATCCGCCATCCGGCGATAGCACTGAGCGAACGGTTCGGCGTTGTGGTTGTCCCCTTCGCCGGGGTGGTCAAGCATGTACTGAAGATGCGAAATTAGCGCACCATCTACGCCTGCGGGGATGGTGGGCTGGTGCATGTGCAGGGCACAGGCGAATCCTGAGCGCATCTGTTCCAGGTTCAAATCGCTCTGGCCAGTCCATACCGGAGCGTTGTTCTGCATCGCCACCCGCAGCTCTGCTTCTCTGCCGGCGATGGGCGGGATGGAACGCAGCATCAGAAAGCCGAAGTTTGCAACATCCACTCCCTAGCTCCGATTCACCCTCCGGCTGATCAATGCCTGGAGTCATGTCATGTCTTGCGCACGATTGCAGCACGACCATCAGCTGAGAAATTTTTGTTGATGACTGGTTTGTGTAACAACAACTGCTGACGCTGCGTAACAGCTTCTGTGGACCTGCTTTCTGATGTTCTTAGGCTCAACACCCGCCTTCCTGTCATGGAGTCATCGTTCAATCCAGGTTCCAACATGTCGACGGATGCCCTTGTCTCCCAGTGGTGGCGGAAGAGGGTTCAGACGTTGATCGATGATGGCCGCCCTGAGGATGCAAAAGGGTTGTATCTGGAATTCGGTGAGTATCAGTCGAAGCGGCTTGATTCAGGCCAGTAGTAGCTGCGAATGGGCACAAAAAAGGAGGGTTTCCTAAGCCCTCCCGGATCGACGCATTACCCCTCACCGGGGTGCACACAGTGTTACAGAGCGAACGTTGGCGTGCAGTAAGTGTTGATACCCAAATGCCTGGTCAGGCAACCAGTTCCGTCTCGATGTCCCAACAGTCGGACCCTTTCGATGTCAGCAGGCAAACCAGGTTCTGATCGTTGCTTACAAGCCGATAGGTCTGACCTGATGCGTCACTTTTGGCACGGGCGTGCCAGAAAGCCATATCGCGTGTGGGGTGTTGGTCTTCATTCATCCAGCCTTGATCGGTGAGGACCTGAATCGTGATCATTCACTACTTGCAGATGCCGTCAGGTTCGTTTGTTCTTGCCCACGTTGTTTGATTGGCCCGAATGTCTTCGGGATTACGTCATCCAACGCAGCTTTTCTTAATGCATAAAAAAACCTGGACTTAGTCCAGGTTGATGACTGTGTTGGTCTGAGTCTGATGATCAGGCTTTGGTCGATTTCTGAGTTAGCACGGCAGACATGGTTGCGGCAAGCAACATGCAGCCGGCTACAGCAAGAAATCCCATGATGAGTTTGTGGGTGGTGAGGAGATACAGATCTTTTCGTGATTGATGCTTCTGCGATGTTTCCGTTGTCACAGGTTTGGCGGTCGATCATCTTTCGCCTGAATGACGTCAGCCTGCTGCGTTTCGTCCCGTCGGTCCTGGCAGGACGAGCAAAGAACCTGACCTTTGTGCTTCCAATAGGTCGCCATCGAGCGTTCGATGCGCATGCCGCAGTCTTTGCAGGAAAACAAAGGCATCAGTGCGCCATGGGTGAACAGCTCGGATAACAGCTCGGATGAAAAGTGCGCACCAACGTTGTTTAAGGCTCCAAACGCTCGGTTTGCTGTGTCGTCGACAGCCGTATGTGGTGAACCTAATTTTCAGAGAGATGCAACCACCGCATGCTGGATCGATACCCCCAGTTCTGGAGTGATGCCTTCGACTTTCAGGGTCGGATTCGACGCATCGACTACTGGATGATCGTGCTGCTGAATCTTGTGATCGCTTCGCTGCTCAGTCTGATGAGCGGCTCCATCGCCTGGGTGTTCGGTGTGGCTTTGATCGTGCTTTCTTCTCCATGCAGATTCGCCGCATTCGCGATACGGGAAGGGCATGGCCCTGGATCTTTATCAGCCTTGTTCCCTTGATCGGACAGATATGGCTGTTGTGGATTTTGATCGGACCTTCCGATGATCGGGTCAGGTCTCCGCGGTGATCTTGAACTCGTGAAACAGGGCTTCCGCTTCGGCGTATTCCGACTGTTCGCGAAGCACAAACAACTGGCTCTTCCACCAGTCCCATGTGTCCATCTGTATCAGCTCGTCCAACAGCTGGTCTTTCATCGATCCCCATCGATTGGTCGAAGGCTAGAGCGCCGTTTCGGCTTGTCATGCAGGCTTTACATGGCGCGTCAGAGCTGTTGGAACCAGCATTACTTTGGTATGTGTTGAAGCGTTCTGAACGGATGACAACACGTCCGAGGCGGAAGCTGATATGGGCCGTTGGCCTGCTGTCGTTCGCTGTTCCCATTGGGGTTCTGGCGAACACCACCAAGGTGGAGAGCAGCTATTGCCTTTCGATTCGAGATCAGATCCGTGTTTCGGAGAAGACTGCGCAGGCGAGCGTCAGGAAGATCAAAACGGCGCCGAACAAAGCGCTTTGGTGCGACTACAACCGCAAGTACAACTCCCTGTATGAGAAACACAACGGCCTGATGCGTGATTACGCCCGTTGCCGACACCTTGAGGAGCAGGGGGCGGACTACAACCAGCTGATTGCTGAGTACGAGTACAACAAGCAACGCCTGCTGACGATGAAGGGCAAAGTTGATATGGCCTGCGCCGCTCGCAACGACTGAGCCAGGCAACCGGATCACCTCGGACAGCGTTTGCTTTGTGATGAAGAAGCGTCACCGCTCCTGGTCGGATGGCGCTGGTTTTGCCAGACCTGTTGAAGTACGCGTTGACCCGTTCATGGCTTTGGCTCGTTATCGCAGCAGGCGTTCTCTGTCACAGCGCTCGTTGCAACAGGATCTGCAGGGGGCCCGGGACGCGCTGATTGCCTTTGATGGTTTTGAACCGGCTGGTCACCCGGTTCCGTCGGCGGTGCTGCAACGACCATCAACCGATTCAACGCTGCGGGGCTGGCCGCAGTGGCTTGAGAGGGCGCGGCACTGGTGGGCATCCATGCGTCAGCGATGAAGACATCTCTTGTGACCGGTGCCAATCGCGGCATCGGTCTGGAGTATTGCCGTCAGCTGCAGGCCCGGGGAGATCAGGTCGTGGCGGTCTGCCGCGAGCCAAGCCCGGAGCTTGAGGCCTTGGGAATTCGCATCGAATCCGGTGTTGAGTTGACCGACGATGATGCCGTTGCCGGACTCTTGCTGCGGTTGAAGGGCCTGAAGCTGGATCTTGTGATTCTCAACGCCGGTATCCTTCAGTCGATGGGGTTGTCCGATCTCGATGCGGAGGCGATCCGGCTGCAGTTCGAGGTGAATGCCCTGGCTCCGTTGCAGCTCAGCCAGGCCTTGGTTCCGCAGATGCCCCGTGGCTCAAAGCTGATCTTGATGACCAGTCGGATGGGTTCGATCGATGACAACAGCTCCGGTGGTTCCTACGGCTATCGGATGTCGAAGGTGGCTCTGAACATGGCCGGCCGATCCCTGGCGGTTGATCTGAAGCCGAACGGTATTGCGGTAGCGCTGCTGCATCCAGGGCTCGTTTGCACCCGGATGATCGGCTTCAACCCCAGTGGAATCGATCCGGAACAGTCTGTTCAAGGGCTGCTGGAACGGGTTGATGCCCTCACCCTTGAGACCAGCGGTTGTTTCTGGCATGCCAATGGCCAGTTATTGCCCTGGTGATGGCTGGGGGT
>QCUJ01000028.1 GCA_003210795.1 Synechococcus sp. AG-679-B05
ATTGGTGGAGGTGACCCACTCACAGAAGGCCTGCCAGCTAGAAGCGCCGGAGCGCTGCTGGAGGGTGGTGGTCATGAGAACGGAAAGAAGTGCCCCCGAAGGGACGGTTTAAGGAAGGGCAGGTAGCCCTGCCTGAGAAGGAGTGTAACGCAACATTGCAGAACGTGTGCTCGGCTTTACGTGCACTTCGTAAAGAAAGGGTGAGCTAGTTTCCACGCTGTAGTTGTTAGCGTCCCCGCACCTCGGCAGCGAAGGTCTTGGCAGCACAACAAGAACGGGTGCTGCTGGTGCGTCTGCCCTGCAATCCCATTTTCCCGATCGGTCCGATCTACCTCGCGGACCATCTACACAAGTGTTTTCCCGAGATGCCGCAGCGCATTCTCGATCTGGCTGCGTTGCCTGTTCTGGACGTCAGACGAGTTCTGTTATCAACCGTCGACCAATTCAAGCCTACGCTGCTCGTTTTCTCCTGGCGAGACATCCAGATCTATGCACCTGTGGATGGTCGTGGCGGCAACCCTCTACAGAACTCATTTGAGGTGTTTTATGCCCGAAACCCGCTGAAGCGGATTCATGGGGCATTGGGCGGTCTTCGGCTGATGACCAGCCATTACGGCGAGTTGCATCGCAATCAGAAGCTGGTCAGTCAGGGTTGGGATCGCGCTCGTCGCCATCACCCTGACGCCAGGGTCGTCTTGGGTGGTGGAGCCGTGAGTGTCTTTTATGAACAGCTGGGTCGTTCTCTGCCCAAAGGGACAATCGTTTCGATCGGGGAGGGTGAACCTCTCCTGGAGAAGCTGATCCAGGGCCAGTCCCTAGACAATGAGCGCTGTTTTGTTGTGGGGGCCCCGCCCCGCCAGGGTCTCATCCACGAGCAGCCTGAAAGTCGACCCAAGACAGCCTGCGACTACGACTACATCGCTTCGATCTGGCCACAGCTCGATTGGTATCTCGAAGGTGGTGACTTTTACGTAGGCGTTCAAACGAAGCGGGGGTGTCCGCACAACTGCTGTTACTGCGTTTACACCGTGGTGGAGGGCAAGCAGGTGCGCCTCAACCCCGTGGACGAAGTGGTCAGAGAGATGCGCCAGCTTTATGACCGCGGCGTGCGCGGGTTCTGGTTCACGGATGCCCAGTTCATACCTGCGCGGCGCTACATCGAGGATGCAAAGGATCTGTTGCGGGCGATCAAAGCCGAAGGCTTAACCGGAATCCGTTGGGCTGCCTACATCCGAGCTGACAACCTCGATCCCGAGTTGGCTCAGCTGATGGTTGAGACCGGCATGAGCTATTTCGAGATCGGCATCACCTCAGGTTCCCAGGAACTCGTTCGCAAAATGCGGATGGGATACAACCTGCGGACTGTGCTGGAGAGCTGCCGGATGTTGGCAGATGCCGGTTTCCGAGATCACGTCTCTGTGAATTATTCGTTCAACGTGATCGACGAGCGTCCGGAGACGATCCGTCAGACAGTGGCCTACCACCGTGAGCTGGAGTCGATTTTCGGATCCGCATTGGTGGAACCTGCCATCTTCTTCATCGGTCTGCAGCCTCACACCCACCTCGAGCAATACGGCTTTGACAAGGGTCTGATCAAGCCTGGCTACAACCCGATGAGCATGATGCCGTGGACGGCCCGCAAGTTGCTCTGGAATCCAGAGCCCATGGGCAGCACGTTCGGGAGGGTGTGCCTCGAGGCGTTTGACAGGAATCCGGGAGATTTCGGCCGCACCGTGATGGCTCTCCTGGAACGCGACTATGGCGTCGCTCCTCTTCAGGAAGCCCTGCGGGCACCACTGACCGGTCGCAAGGCTCTCGCCACAGCTGTGAGTTGAAACAACAACAAGACAAGCAACCCGATTAGCCCGACTGCGCCTCCAAGCGGGTTTGCGTTGGCGTTGCCGGGGCCGACCAGCCAGGCGGGTGCATCTGGAGAGAGCTGAAGCAAACCGTTTTGCAGAAGGAACCAGCCGGCGACCAATCCACCGTGCAGTCCGACACATCCCCAGAGGGACCCACCATCCAGTCGGCGCTGAACGGCCAGACACAATCCAAGGAGAAACAGTCCGATCAGCAGCCCCACCATCGGCCAGAAGCCGAGATTGAAACGAGCGTGCACAAGACTGAAGATCAGCGCCTGGCCTGTCACAGCTGGCGCAGGCCCGATCAGCTGATCCAGTTCCCGCCATAGCCAGGATCGAAAGATCAGCTCCTCCGCCAAGCCAACCCCCAACAGAAGAGCCAGGGCGTTCAAGCTGCTCGACAGCGACCACTCTCCGAGCCAATGGGCCCAGGAACCCATCAGCAGTGATGTTGTCATCAGGGCCAGCAGGACCGCTGCGAGGAAGAGACCCCTAAGCAGAGCAGAACTCAGTCGGCGTCTGTTGTTCCGCCCACCTCCGCTAAGGCCCAGGGAACGCCAGCATTGGTGCGTGTTCCAACGCAAACGACACCAGGTCGGCAGCAGCAGAAAGAGCAGCAGAATGCTGATCACAGTTCCAACCAGTGACTGCTGAGAGCTGGGAAGCCCCAGCCAAACCAGTGGCGCGCAGATGATCCATCCCAGGAGATATAAAAGGGGGATCAGCAGCAGCGTGGGTAGCCAGGACGGCTTCAGCAGCAGCAGGCGATCACACAGAAGATTGAGAGTAACGATCAGCTTTCCGGTTCGATCGAACTTGTGAGTCCCTTGGCTTTCAAGGTTTCGCAATAGAACTCCGCCGGTTCGATGTCACACACGATCACCAGTCCGACACCGGTGTTGTGGGCCTCGAGCATCACCGCCATGCAGTCCTGTTCGCTCAGTTGGGGGACCACCTGACGGAGGGTGGTCACCACGTACTCCATGCTGTTCACAGGGTCGTTGTGCAGGAGCACCTTGTAACGGGGGGAGCGCTTGCGCACCTTTTCCGTCTGCTTGTCGAGTACCGCGGCGCCGCCTGGACTGCGACTGGGAGTCTCCACCGCCATAGCCATGGATGTCATCTGATCGGAATCTAAAGGGATTCTGTACACAGCCGCATCAGAGCGATTTGATTCGTTCCATGGCCGCATGGACGTTTTCACGGCTGTTGAAGGCTGAGAGGCGGAAATAACCTTCGCCGGCGGCGCCGAAGCCGCTGCCTGGCGTGCCAACCACGTTGGCTTTGTTCAATAAATGATCGAAGAAACCCCAGGAGTCCATGCCATCAGGGGTTTTGATCCAGACATAAGGGGCATGTTCACCGCCGTAGATGGTGAGCCCTGCAGCGCTGAGTTCGCTCCGGATGATCGCAGCGTTCTCCATGTAAAAGCTCACCAGACCCTTGATTTCTGCCTGGCCTGCCTCCGAATACACCGCTTCAGCGCCGCGTTGAATGATGTAGCTCACGCCATTAAACTTGGTGCTCTGGCGTCGATTCCAAAGCCCCCAAAGCTCCACGTCGTCTCCGTTGGCAGCCTTGCCTTTCAGACCCTTGGGCACCACGTTGAAGGCGCAGCGGGTTCCCGTGAAACCGGCATTCTTCGAGAAGGACCGGAATTCAATGGCGCAGTCCCTGGCTCCTTCGATTTCGAAGATGGAGTGGGGCAGGCTCGGGTCCTGGATGAATGCCTCGTAGGCCGCATCAAAGAGGATCAGTGCGCCATTGCTGCGGGCGTAGTCGACCCAGGCCTTGAGCTGTTCGCGGCTGGCGACGGCACCCGTTGGGTTGTTGGGGAAGCAAAGGTAAATCAGATCCACCGGTTCGTTCGGGATCTGGGCCGCGAAGCCGTTATCGGCACTGATGGGCAGGTAACTCAGCCCTGCATAGCGCCCGAGCTCACCTGCTTCGCCGGTTCGGCCAGCCATCACATTGCTGTCGACGTAAACCGGATAAACCGGGTCGGTCACGGCGACGCGGTTGCCTTCCCCAAGGATGTCCAGGATGTTGCTGCTGTCGCACTTGGAGCCGTCGGAGACAAAAATCTCGTCGGCATTGATGTCACAACCCCGTGACTGGAAATCCTGTTTGGCAATGGCTTCCCGCAGCCATGCATAGCCCTGTTCCGGGCCATAACCATGGAAGCCCTCAGCTGTTCCCATCTCATCGATGGCGTGTTTCATCGCATCGCGGCACGACTGGGGCAGCGGTTCGGTGACGTCACCGATGCCGAGGCGGATCAGAGCGGCATCCGGATTGGCCGCGCTGAAGGCTTTGACGCGACGTCCGATTTCCGGGAACAGATAGCCCGCCTTGAGCTTTAGGTAATTGCCGTTGACCTGCACCACGGAATCGGAGAATTTTCTGCGGTGGCATCCTGCCGTGCCGCCTCCTCCATACGATGCAATCAGGAGTGAGGACATCCGCTGTGGTCACATCGGTGACGGATCACCCCATTGATTTTCACGCACTGGTTGACCGTGACATCAACAAGCCAGCGCGCTACATGGGCCATGAGCTGGGGGTTGAGCCGCACGACTGGAATGCTGCGACTGTGCGCTGGGCTCTGACCTATCCCGAGATCTACGAAGTCGGTTCGAGCAACCTCGGTCACATCATTCTCTATTCGATTCTCAATGCTCTGCCGGGGCAGTTGTGTGATCGCGCGTATCTGCCCGAGGCTGATCTGGCAACGCGACTGCGAGACCGTCAGCAGGCCTTATTTGCCGTTGAGAGTAGACGACCTCTCCCCGCTTTCGACATCCTCGGCTTCAGCCTCAGCTATGAGCTTGGCGCCACCAACATCCTCGAGATGCTGGATCTGTGCCGAGTGCCGATTCGCGCAGCGGATCGCGGTGATCTGCCTCTCAACGATCCAGCGGCACCACCGCTGATCTTCGCCGGCGGACCAACGGCCACCAGTAATCCTGAGCCCTACGCCGCGTTCTTCGATTTCATCGCCCTGGGTGACGGGGAGGAACTGCTGCCGGAGATCGGTCTGGTGGTGGCGCAGGCCAAAGAAGGGGGGCTGCGCCGGTACGAGCTGCTGCGTGATCTGGCACAGGTGCCAGGGGTCTATGTGCCTTCGCTTTATGCCATCGGGGACGATGGGATCACGATCGAGCCGCTGCATCCCGAGCTGCCGCCCCGTCCGCTCAGGCGCGTTGCAACTCCGATGCCCCATTACGCCATGGGTCTGGTTCCCCATGTGGAGACCGTGCATGACCGTTTAACGGTTGAAATCCGTCGCGGTTGCACCAGGGGGTGCCGTTTCTGCCAGCCGGGCATGCTCACCCGCCCGGCCCGGGATGTGGAGCCCGAAGCGGTGATCGAAGCCGTGGAGACAGGGATGAAGAAAACCGGGTACAGCGATTTCTCCTTGCTGTCGCTCAGTTGCAGTGACTACCTGGCCCTGCCCTCTGTTGGTGTTGAGCTGCGCAACCGGCTTGCGGATCAGAACGTGTCGCTTCAGTTGCCCAGTCAGCGGGTGGATCGTTTCGATGAGGACATCGCCCACATCCTCGGAGGCACTCGCAAGTCTGGATTGACCTTTGCGCCGGAAGCGGGGACCCAGAGGTTGCGCGACATCGTTAACAAAGGCCTTACGGATGAAGACCTGCTGCATGGCATCCGCACCGCCATGCAGAACGGCTATCGCAAGGTGAAGCTCTACTTCATGATCGGACTGCCGGGAGAACTGGATGCCGACGTGCTCGGCATCCGCGATACCTGCGGAATGCTGCAAGAGCGCAGTCGCGATCTCGGACGGCTGAACCTGAACATCACCATCAGCAATTTCACGCCGAAACCACACACTCCGTTTCAGTGGCACAGCGTTTCGACCCAGGAATTTCAGCGGCGTCAGGAGCTGCTGCGACAGGCTTTCAAGCGGCTGCGTGGTGTGAGGGTGAATTTCACCGATGTGCGCCTTTCGGCCATGGAGGACTTCGTTGGTCGAGGCGATCGTCGCCTTGCGCCAGTGATCGAGGCCGCCTGGAGGGCCGGAGCCGGGATGGACGCTTGGTTCGAATCGCTTGATCGCACCTACGACGCCTGGACCGGTGCGATTTCCGCGGCCGGTCTTGAAGGCCGTTACCGCGCCCTGGAGCTGGGTGGCTGGAGTGCTGTCACTGCCCTGCAGCGTGACGATTTAGAGGCGTTCTGCGCCCAGCCTCTGCCCTGGGATCACATCGATACCGGCATCGATAAAAGATGGCTGGCCGATGACCTGCAGAGAGCTCTCGTGGCAGCAGTTGTGCCGGACTGCTCGTTTGCTGGCTGCAGCAGTTGCGGGGTCTGCGGTCCTGATCTGGGTCACAACGTTGTGGTTCCGGCACCGGAGGTGCCCGAACAGATTCCAACGCAGGCCCCACCGAGTGCGCGGATCTGTCGATTACGGGTGCAGTTCGCCAAAACCGATTCCATGGCACTGCTCAGCCATCTGGATCTGATGCGGATGCTGGAGCGTGCTTTGCGTCGCAGCTCGTTACCGATCAGCTTCACCGGTGGATTTCACCCTCTGCCGCGAATTCAGATCGCCTTGGCTCTGCCGTTGGGTGCAGAGGCCCACAGCGAATGGATGGATCTGGAATTCACCGAACATCTATGTTCGGATCATTTGTGCACCGTGCTGCAGCCTCTTCTGCCGGCCGGGATCACGCTGCTGTCCGCCAGTGAAGTGCCGGTGGGCAGTCGCAGTCTTTCGCAGGAGATCACGGCGGCTGTGTGGTGCTTCGATCTTCATCTAGCGGATCAAGGATCCGAGAGGGATTCGCTGGACTGGGATGCGGCTGTTGCATCCATCACCGCAGCTCAGCAGCTGATCTGGCACGACACCGATAAGAAGGGGCGTCCTCGCCACCGCGACTGCCGACCCTCCTTGCGCCGATTGGAGCTTTTGTCGGGGTCGTCGCTCAAGCGCCGGCGTCTATGTCTTGAGACTGAGGTGGATGAGATGGGTCGCAGCATTCGTCCCACCCAGATCCAGCATTGGATTGCTGAACAGCAGGGTTTGCAGCTGGAGATCACTGCTCTCAACCGTGAGGCTCTGCACTTGGCCTAGTGCTATTTTTCATAGAGGAAGTTCAACTGACTGGTTGCGACTTTCGCCAAATCTCGTCTCATCCCACATCGGATACCGAGATTCCAGCCTCGTGTGGCGGTTCGCCCGGAACCTGATCCCCGAGCTCAATTCTGAGGAGTTCCAACTCCGCGCTATTTCGGCCAACTAGGCCCCGCTTCAACGTCACCCCCTGCAGCCACCGGATGGTTGCTGATGGGATCTGAGTCCCGTGTGGGCTTCGTCCACTTTTATGCCCCAACACATTGTCATCGCGGAGCAGCTGCGCATTGCAGCAGTGCTGTCCGATGAACGGGTCGACGAGCTTATCGTCGCCCAAGGTCGTTACCAGATCGGTGATGTTTATCTCGGCACGGTCGAGAATGTTCTGCCGGGAATCGATGCTGCTTTCGTCAACATCGGCGAAAGCGAAAAGAATGGCTTTATTCATGTCACCGATCTCGGTCCGCTGCGGCTGAAAAAGGGATCTGCAGGCATCACCGAGTTGCTGGAGCCACGCCAGAAGGTTCTGGTCCAGGTGATGAAGGAGCCAACCGGCACCAAAGGTCCTCGCCTTACTGGAAACCTGGCCTTGCCCGGTCGTTACCTCGTGCTGCAGCCCCATGGGCAGGGGGTGAACATTTCGCGCAGGATCAGTGCTGATTCCGAGCGCAACCGCCTGCGGGCCCTGGGAGTGCTGATCAAGCCGCCCGGCGCCGGCCTGCTGATCCGCACCGAGGCCGATGCCATCAGTGAAGAGCTGCTGATTGAAGACCTCGAGGCTTTGCTCCGCCAGTGGGAGGGAATTCAGCAGGCTGCTGAAAGTGCATCTCCACCGGTGCTGCTCAATCGTGATGAGGACTTCATTCACCGCATCCTCCGGGATCACATGGGGCCGGATCTGGCGCGCGTCGTCGTTGATGACCCCAACGCTGTAGGGAGAGTGACCAGCTTCCTGGGTGCTGATGTGAGCACTGTTCAGGTCGAGGCCCACAGCGAATCCACGGAGCTGTTGGAGCACTACAAGGTCAATGCTGCGATCCGTGATGCGCTCAAGCCGCGGGTGGATCTGCCTTCCGGTGGCTACGTGATCATCGAGCCCACCGAAGCCCTGACGGTGATCGATGTGAACTCCGGATCGTTCACACGCTCGGCTAACGCCCGTGAAACGGTGCTTTGGACGAACTGTGAGGCGGCGATTGAGATTGCACGTCAGCTCAAGCTGCGCAACATCGGCGGCGTGATCATTATCGATTTCATCGATATGGATTCCCGGCGGGATCAGCTGCAGCTGCTGGAGCACTTCACCACTGCGGTGCGCGACGATGCCGCACGCCCACAGATCGCCCAGCTCACAGAACTCGGGCTGGTGGAGCTCACCCGCAAACGCCAGGGGCAAAACATCTACGAACTGTTTGGGCGAGCCTGCCCAAGCTGTTGCGGTCTTGGTCATGTCGCTGTGCTGCCTGGCAAGGATCTGTTGCAGCCGCTTGCAACGGCGACCGGTCTGGTTCGTTCTGCCGCTTCTGCCAGGGCGGAGGTGACCTCACCGATCGAAGCCGGCACCGGCAATGCCAATGGCCGTCGCCGCCGAGGTGGCCGCGGGCGCATTGCGCAGGACAGCACTCCAGTCCTGACGGAGCCAGCTTCAACAGAAGCGCCTGTCGTGTCCTCGCAGGAGGCTCAGGAGCCCGCGGTCTCGCGTCGTCAGGATCCAGAGCTCGTGGCGGTTCCGATGACTCCCGAGCAAGAGGAGGTCTTCAGCACACTTGGCCTGAATCCCGTCCTGCTGCTGGACGAGTCGCCAGCTTCCGACAATCTGCTCGTCCGGGTGGTGCGACCCGGTGAAGATGCCGATGCTGTTCTGGAGGAGGCGCGGCAGCAACTGGCGGCATCCTCCGGTCGCCGCCGCCGCCGTGGTGCCCGTGGAGGCCGAGGCAATGGCCGAGGAACGGTCGCGGCGGAGTCGGCTCCACCCGTTTCATTGCTGGCTTCAACATCTTTTGATCCAGACAAGGATGTCGCGCCAGTGGCCGTTGCCCCCGTTGAAGTTGCGCCAGTTGAAGTTGCCCCACTCATGGTGGAGATCACGCCACTGGAGTCGGTTCAGCCTGAGCCTTCCTCCTCCCCGGCAACGGTGAGTCTTGAGCCTTCGGTTTCGGCCGAAACCTCTGCAAGACCAGCAATTGAGGAGGAGGAGCCTCGGCGGCGGCGCCGCCGCCGTTCAGCCGCCGGGTCGTCCTGATTGCGCCACTGCCCTGCCATCCCGGAGTGGCAGGTGTGGATGAGGTCGGCCGTGGTTGTTTGTTTGGTCCCGTTTTCGCCGCTGCAGTGGCGCTCGATACTGCGTCCGCTGCATCGCTGCTGAAAGCTGGATTGACCGACAGCAAAAAGCTCAGTCCCCGCCGTCGTGCAGTCTTGGTACCGCTGATTCAGCGAGACGTTGTGGCCAGTGGTCTTGGCCAGGCATCAGCCCGCGAAATTGATGCTCTGGGGATCCGGGGTGCAACCGAACTGGCGATGCTGCGCGCCCTGCAAAAGCTGCCCCAGGTGCCTCAACACGTCTTAGTGGATGGCAACCTGCCGCTGCGTCTCTGGTCCGGCTCGCAGCAGACGGTGGTGGGTGGTGATGCCCTGTCCCCAGCGATTGCGGCGGCCAGTGTTCTTGCCAAGGAAAGTCGGGATGGACTCATTCGTCGACTGGCTCTGAAGTTTCCCGGCTACGGCCTGGAGCGGCATGTGGGTTATGGCACCCAGCAGCATCGTGCTGCTCTGTTGGCGTCAGGTCCGACGGTTTTGCACCGTCGCACATTCCTCCGACGCCTGTTGTGATAACTCGGTCAGGTTTGCGGTTCTGACCCAGGCCCGGAAGTCCGACATCAGTTGCTGTCCGACGCGGGTTTTGATCCCCAGGAGGATCCCACCCAGAAGCGATTCGCCGGTTTTCTCCAATGCCTTGCGGGGAATCAACTTGAGCAGCGGAGGTTGACTGACCTGAACGTCCAGCCGCGCATCACCGCTGAGGCCATGGGCGTCGCAGATGAGGGTGGCATCCAGGGTGAGGCTGAAATCCTGAACGACTCCGAGTCCTTCGAGTTCACAGTCGAGTGCTCGCATGTGGAGGGAGCCCTTGTCGGTATGGACCTGAAGAGAGACCACGGGTTTCACCTGCAGTTGAAACACCTGAAGGCTGGTCACGGTGTAGCGGTAGGTGCCGGGCCCCAGTTTTGTCAGCTGGCGGGCATCCAGCAGCGCCTCGACCACCCGTTCCTCCTGCTGGAGATAGGCCGCCAAATGTTGATGGTTGCGATCAACGGGGAGATCGAGGCACTGACCGGCACTGAAGGCCAGAGGCATGACCATCTCCCGACACGGCATGATCCTATCCAGTGCCCAAATTGCATTTGATGCCCACCCGCATCGCCCATCTCGGCCCAGCAGGGACCTATGGCGAGCAGGCAACCCTTGTTTTGGTGGAGCAGGAGGCCTGGACTGAGGTGGAGTTGGTTCCCTGTGTGGGCCTTCGTGCTGTGGTGGAGCGATTGGCCGAAGGCGATTGCTCCGCAGCTGTGGTTCCGGTTGAAAACTCTGTTGAAGGAGGCGTAACGGCAACCCTGGATGCCCTTTGGGCGCACCCGGATCTCTGCATTCGCCGCGCCTTGGTGCTCCCGATTCGCCATGCACTGCTTGGCAGTGCCGGAGCTCTGAAAGAGGTCACAGAGGTGTTGTCCCACCCCCAGGCTTTGGCGCAGTGTGCCGGTTGGCTGGCGAAGCATCTGCCTCAGGCGCTTCAGCTGCCGACGTCGTCCACGGCCGAGGCGGCACGCATGGTGGTGGGGAGTCGCTTCCGGGCTGCGATCGCATCACGCCAGGCGATGCAGGAGCACGGTCTGGAAGAACTGGCTTACCCGGTGAATGATGTCTCCGGTAACTGCACCCGTTTTCTGTTGTTGCAGCGCGGAGAGCGCCTTCAGCATGGGGATATCGCGAGTCTTGCCTTCTCACTGCATCGCAATGCTCCCGGTGCCTTGCAGGAGGCGTTGGCTTGCATCGCTCAGCAGGGGCTCAACATGAGTCGGATTGAATCGCGGCCCTCAAAGCGGGAGTTGGGTGAATATCTGTTCTTTGTGGATGTGGAACTTCCATCCGATCAACCTCAGGCTCTTGAGCAGCTCGTGTTGGCGTTGACACCTCTCTGCGAGCATCTGGCCAATTTCGGGGCTTATCCCAGTGGCGAAACCTTCAGCGGCTGAAGCGGAATACACCGAACTGCATTAAGCCAGTGGCGAAGGCCCAATGCATCAACAGCAGGGTGGGTGTTTCCCTGAGACCCTTGAGAACCGCTTTGGGGCCTAGCCCAAGAACTGCCCTGGGGCGCCTGATGCCTTCAACGATCGAATCGATCCAGGAGGGGAGCGTTGCCACACTCCAGTCCCCCGTGCTGATAGGCCCTTTGCAATGGGGGCTGGCTTCGAGGTTCGCCGCAAAACCACGGATGCTGGCGAATTCCGGGTGAGCCCACTGATGCAGGAGCTGCCGCATCACCCAGCGCTCCTGCCCGTTCATCGCACCATCCACAGTATCCCGACGGTTCCAGTCCGCTACCGCCAGGCAGCCCCCTGGGCGCAGCACGCGCAGCAATTCATCGGCAAAGCGCTGTTTGTCGGGCATGTGAGGCCCCGCTTCGACGGTCCAAACCGCATCGAACTGTTGATCGCTCAGCTGAAGATCCAGGGCATCCATCACCGCAAAGCGACAGTTGAGGCCATCGGGTGTGAGTTCGGTGGCCCGGCGAATCTGGGCGGGGCTGATGCTTACACCCAGCACATCGAAGCCGTAGTCGCGAGCCAAGATGCGAGCGCTGCCACCGATGCCGCATCCCACATCCAGCACACGGCTCCCTGCAGGTAGTTGGTTCAGTCCGCTCCAGCGCACCAGCTCATGGACGAAGGCCTCTTTGGCCTGACGGAAGTCGGTTTGTTGCGTCGGCTCCCCGTAATGACCGAGGTGCACATGCTCACCCCAAAGTCGTTCCAAAAGGCGATCATCCGTCCAGGCGTCATAGGCCGCAGCCACAGTTTCGGCCGACTCATAACGGCGTTCCTTCCTGGCCCAGATGAGCAGTGCTGTCGCAGCAGTTGCCCCTGAGATCAATAACAAACCGGCCAGCATCAGACGTCCTGCTCCTTGAGATCCATCAGCACAGTGCGAGCCGCCAGCTGACGACGCGTGTGATCCAGCATCTCGAACTGGCGTCCCAGTCGTTGTCGGGTGTCAGTCAGCTCGAGCAGTTCCTGTTGTTCGGCCGCGGCGCGGTTGTCTAGGTGTGCACCGATCCAGAAGGACAGTTCGCGTGGGAGATCGGGGATGTCGTCCGGAACGTCCAGTTCACGATTTTGCAATTTGGCAGTCAGCGCAAAGACATCCTTCAGTGCTGACCCCACTCTGTCGCTGAGGCCATGCAGATCGCTGAGATCCTCAATGGTGTCGTCTTCCATCCAGCTCACCATTGCACTGCGGAACGGCGTTTCCCGGGTGATGTTGAGCACACGGAAACGCTGCTGTCCAAGGCTGACGATGTAGCTGCGTCCATCCTCTGTGGTCTGGTGCTGCAACACCTCGGCACAACAGCCGATTTCGGCCATCTGACCATTCTCTGGATTGATGCGCACGATTCCAAAGCGCTTGTCTGTCTCCAGAACCGACTGGAGCAACATCCGGTAGCGGGATTCAAAAATGTGCAGCGGCAGCAGTTGCTGCGGGAAAAGCACGACATCCGGCAGGGGGAACAGGGGAAGTTCCCTGACGGAGAAATCGGACACGGATGCCGTGCAGAGTGTGACTTGATCCTAGGAAGCGAACCTACGGAGCGAAAAGATCAGAGCTTGACTTCGATGTCCACACCACTGGGGAGATCGAGCTTCATCAGTGCGTCGATCGTCTTTGCGGAAGGGCTGTAAATGTCGATGATCCGACGGTGAGTACGGGTCTCGAAGTGTTCCCGGGAGTCTTTGTCCACGTGGGGGGAACGCAGGACGCAATAAATTTTGCGCTTGGTGGGGAGAGGAATGGGCCCGATCGCTGTGGCAGCAGTCTGATCGGCGGTATCAATGATCTTGTCGCAGGAAAGATCCAGCATGCGGCGGTCAAACGCCTTCAGGCGGATGCGAATCTTCTGCTGAGCGATGGCAGTGGACATAAGAAATCGGGGTACAGGATGCGCAATGGCGTCCTGGATTCAGTTGTCGAGGTTCAAATCAAATGTAGGGGATGGGAGGCCCAGGCCTCATCCATCCCCACGATCTTGCAGTCAGCTCAGCGTGATCACTCGATGATCTTGGAGACCACACCTGCACCGATGGTGCGGCCGCCTTCACGGATGGCGAAACGCATCCCCTGCTCCATGGCGACGGGGCAGATCAATTCACCCGTCATCTGGATGTTGTCGCCGGGCATCACCATTTCCACGTTGCTGCCATCTTCCGCTGTGAAAGCAGTGATCTGGCCCGTCACGTCGGTGGTACGGATGTAGAACTGCGGGCGATAGCCAGCGAAGAAGGGAGTGTGGCGACCGCCTTCTTCCTTCTTCAGCACATACACCTGACCCTCAAACTTGGTGTGAGGGGTGATCGAACCAGGCTTCACGAGCACCATGCCGCGCTCAATGTCTTCCTTCTGGATGCCGCGAAGCAGCAGACCCACGTTGTCGCCAGCCATACCCTCGTCGAGCAGCTTGCGGAACATCTCCACGCCGGTGACGGTGGTCTTGCGGGGATCTCTGATGCCCACGATTTCAACTTCTTCGCCAACCTTGACGATGCCGCGCTCGATACGACCGGTCGCCACCGTTCCGCGACCAGTGATGGAGAAGACGTCTTCCACAGCCATCAGGAAGGGCTTGTCGATCTCGCGCTCAGGCTCGGGGATGTTGGAGTCAACAGCCGCCATCAGCTCTTCGATCTTGGCTTCCCACTCAGCCTCGCCTTCGATGGCCTTCAGGCCGGAGACCTGAACCACGGGGATGTCATCGCCGGGGAAGTCGTAGCTGGAGAGCAGCTCGCGGATCTCCATTTCCACCAGTTCGATGATCTCTTCGTCATCGACCATGTCGCACTTGTTCAGTGCAACAACCAGAGCGGGAACGCCCACCTGCTTGGCTAGCAGGATGTGCTCCTTGGTCTGAGCCATAGGGCCATCGGTGGCGGCACACACCAGGATTGCGCCGTCCATCTGGGCGGCACCGGTGATCATGTTCTTCACGTAGTCCGCGTGACCAGGGCAGTCCACGTGGGCGTAGTGACGAGATTCGGTTTCGTACTCAACGTGGGCAGTATTGATCGTGATGCCGCGCTCACGCTCCTCAGGAGCGCCGTCGATGTCGGCGTAGTTCTGAACCTCAGCCTGTCCTTTCTTCGCGAGCACGTTGGTGATCGCAGCGGTGAGGGTGGTTTTGCCGTGGTCAACGTGGCCGATGGTGCCGATGTTGACGTGGGGCTTGTTCCTTTCGAACTTCTCGCGTGCCATGGGTAGTTAAAGAATCGAGGGTTGGATTGGGAGGAGTGTAGAGATCAGGAATTGCCCTGATTCTTGGAGATGATGGCCTCGGCCACATTGCGAGGAACTTCGGCGTAATTGTCGAATTCCATCGAGAAGATGCCCCGACCCTGGGTCATGGAACGGAGCTCGGTGGCGTATCCGAACATCTCGGCCAGAGGAACCTTGGCCGAAATCTTGGACGTGCCGTCGTCAACCGACTGGCCCTCAACCTGTCCTCGACGGGAAGACAAGTCGCCGATGATCGAGCCGAGGAAATCCTCGGGGACCTCGACCTCGACCTTCATCATCGGCTCAAGCAGTACGGGGTTGCACTTCTTGACGCCGTCCTTGAAGGCCATGGATCCGGCGATTTTGAAGGCCATCTCCGATGAGTCGACGTCGTGATACGAGCCGTGCACCATCGTGCATTTCACATCAATCAGAGGATATCCGGCGATTACACCGGATTCGCAGGTCTCTTTCATGCCCTGTTCCGCGGGCTTGATGTATTCCTTGGGAACGATACCGCCCACGATTTTGTTGACGAATACGAAGCCGGAGCCAGGTTCACCAGGCTCCATTTCGATCACAACGTGGCCGTACTGACCCTTACCACCGGTTTGGCGAGAGAACTTGCCTTCGCCACCGGCGGAACCGCGGATGGTTTCGCGATAAGAGACCTGAGGCGCGCCGATGTTGGCTTCCACCTTGAACTCACGCAGCATGCGGTCCACCAGGATTTCCAGGTGAAGTTCGCCCATCCCGGCAATCACAGTCTGGCCGGTTTCGGCATCCGTGTTGACACGGAACGTGGGGTCTTCCTCGGCCAAGGAAACGAGAGCTTTGGAGAGTTTCTCCATGTCGCCCTTGGTCTTGGGCTCCACGGCGACGGAGATCACCGGTTCGGGAATGAATAGGGTCTCGAGAACAATTGGATCGTCCTGCGTGCAGAGGGTGTCGCCGGTGGTGGTGTTTTTCAGGCCAAGCACAGCGCCGAGGTCGCCGGCTCGCAGAGCATCCACTTCTTCACGGTCATCCGCCTTAAGCACCACAAGACGGGAGATGCGCTCCTTCTCGTCTTTCGTGGAGTTGAGGACGTAGCTGCCCTTCTCGAGAATTCCGGAGTACATCCGAACGAAGGTGAGCTTTCCGTAGGGGTCAGCCATGACCTTGAATGCCAGGGCACTGAAGGGTGCGCTGTCGTCGGAGGGGCGAACCGCCTCCGAACCATCGGGGAGGATTCCCTGGATGGGTGGAACGTCGATTGGAGCAGGCAGGTAGTCGATGACGGCATCGAGCACCAGCTGCACACCTTTGTTTTTGAAAGCCGAGCCACAGAGCACCGGAACAAGGCCGTGCTTGAGCACACCTTCTCTGATTCCCTTCTTCAGCTCTTCAATGCTCAGCTCACCTGATTCGAGGAATTTCTCAATCAGGACTTCATCGGTTTCAGCGACGGTCTCCATCAAGGTTGAACGCCACTCGGCCACCTCGTCGGCCATGTCTGCTGGCACAGCCGCTTCCTCGATATCAGTGCCGAGGTCGTTCTTGTAGATGTACGCCTTATTGGAAACCAGATCGATGATGCCGCTGAGTTCGCCTTCCGCACCGATTGGCAACTGAATAGGAATGGCATTCGCTTTCAGGCGATCCTTGATCTGGCCATGCACTTTGAGGAAGTCGGCTCCCGTGCGGTCCATCTTGTTGACGAACACCATTCGCGGAACGGAATAGCGATCGGCTTGACGCCAGACAGTTTCAGACTGGGGCTGCACGCCACCAACAGCGCAGAACACCGCGATCACACCATCGAGCACACGCATGGAGCGCTCAACTTCGATGGTGAAGTCGACGTGGCCCGGAGTATCAATGATGTTGATCCGGTGGTCCTGCCATGCCGTGGAGATGGCAGCAGCGGTAATGGTGATCCCCCGCTCACGCTCCTGGGCCATCCAGTCGGTCACGGCGGCGCCGTCATGCACCTCACCGATCTTGTGAACAACACCCGAATAAAAGAGGATGCGCTCGGTGGTGGTGGTTTTGCCGGCATCGATGTGTGCGGCAATACCGATATTTCTGACGCGTTCCAGGGGGAAGTCGCGAGCCACAGGAAGTCTCCGGGGTTGAGGCGTTAAAAGGCGGGTGAGACTCTACAAGCCAGCTGTGAACATCGATGGTGTCCGGGCTGGCCTGCCGGTCATCAATAGCGGTAATGGGCGAAAGCCTTGTTGGCTTCAGCCATCTTGTGGGTTTCTTCGCGCTTGCGAACTGCGCTGCCAGCCTCATTGGCGGCGTCCATCAGCTCACCGGCGAGTTTCTGGGCCATGCTGCGGCCGTTACGGGCGCGGGAAAAGCTCACGAGCCATCGCAGGGCCATGGCGGTTCCACGCTCCTGGCGCACTTCCATCGGCACCTGGTAGGTGGCACCACCCACACGACGTGCGCGAACTTCAACGAGAGGTGTGGCGTTTTTCACCGCTGTTTCAAACAGCTCCAGGGGGTCACCACCGGTTCGCTCGTTGATCAGTCCGAAGGCGTCGGACAGGATGCGCTGAGCCGTTGATTTCTTGCCGTGCTGCATCAGCCGAGCCACCATCATCGTGGCCAGACGGCTGTTGAACTGCGGATCAGGAAGAATCGGGCGCTTTTCAGCGGCATTACGGCGGGACATCGGAGCTCAGTTCGTTGGTAAGGGAGAGGGTGTTGAACGTTGTTCAGGAAGGAATCACTCCTTCGGAGCCTTGGCGCCGTATTTGGACCGGGATTGGCGCCGATCCTTCACGCCGGCGGTGTCCAGAGTTCCGCGGATGATGTGATATCGAACTCCGGGAAGATCCTTCACACGACCGCCTCGGAGCAGCACCACTGAGTGCTCCTGCAGGTTGTGACCGATGCCACCGATGTAGGCAGTCACCTCAAAACCGGAGGTGAGACGCACACGAGCCACCTTGCGCAGCGCCGAATTGGGCTTTTTCGGTGTGGAGGTGTAGACGCGGGTGCAGACACCGCGGCGCTCGGGACAAGCTTTCAGGGCCGGGGATTTCGTTTTGGCCTTGAGGCGTGAACGCTCAGTGCGGATCAGCTGTTGGATGGTTGGCATCGAGGGTCGGTGAGCGGCCGGACGCTCCGACCAGATTCGACAATTCGCCACGATACCGGTTGATGGTCCTGCTCAGGAACGACTGAATGAACTTCCGCAGGTGCAGGGAGTCACACGATCGCTGCTGAGGATCAGAAAACCACCGCCGCTGAGATCGCCTCGGTAGTCGAGACAGAGGCCCTCGAGCTGCTTCAGTTGGTTGGATTGGGCATGCAGCGTCATCCCATCGGCTCGGGCGATGGGCACCCCGGCCAGATGGCCGGCGCGAATGCGAATCGAATGATCAGCGCATTCGCCTGGCAGAAGTTCCAGGTGCATTTCCCCTGGTGTGCCGGCCGCAGCGGCTTGACGTCCCAATTCGGCGGCGGCGGCGGCGGTGAGGCGCAGGTTGGCGGCCATGAACGTCCATGGATTCGCGCATCATCGTGACAGGCGTTTAGAGCGGAACGAGCCCAATCCCGTTGTGAATCCGCGGCGTGCCACCGCGACCAGTCATCACGGTGCGACCACCAGCCACAACAGTTGTCGAGCTGCCTCCATCCAGATTCAGAGCGTCCCGCAAGCCCAGTTGCTGCGCTGCCAGAGCTGTTTCGAGCAACGTTGGGCCAGCCCCACTTCCACCGATGCCACGCAAGGTCAATAGCCAGGTTCCGCCTCGGCCTTGACCGACAACTGTGCGTGGGGCGGCCAGGGCCAGAAAGTCTGGGCTGAAACCCTCGGCACGGCCGTTCAGCACGATTCGGCCGTACTGCAACAACAGCGGCCCGCCCCCCAGCACGTTTTGCGGTTGATCCAATCCTGATCGACTTCCGCTGCTGATTCGCACCCGATCGCCTGGTTTGGCAGGCAGGGTTGCGCCGCCGCGTGCCACCAACAGATCGGCTTTGTCAGGAAGCACGACACCCCGCTTGAGGAGATCATTGTTAAAGACAGTTCTCACGACGCCATCACGAATCAGCAGGGCCTCTTCCTGGCCGCTAAGTGGGCGATAGACCGGCCCCCAGTCGCGGGTGTAACGACTGAGTCCACGCTGGACGTATCCGCTGTTGAGCTGATCAATTCTGTGGCGTTGCCCGCTGTTACTCCAGAGGGTTTGCTGCAACCTCAAACGACCGAAGTGCAACTTGCGGGAGTCGCTCCAGGCGATCACGCCACGGTTGAGGATCGGGCCCGACAGCCAACGTTTATTGAGGCGAAGCGCGCCAAGCGGCACTTGGATGATGCGATTGAAGAAGCCGCCATTCACTGCCACCACCGCTCTTGCTGGCTGGGCTAGTTGGGGCAGGAATTGAAGCCCCGTCTGACTCTTGGCCATGGTGAGTGGCTTCAGCTCCAGGCCGATCGCCGGTAGGTCGCCACCTGCGCGCACCAGCTCAAGCGGCTTGACTCCCACCTTGAGCATGCGGCGCTCGAGCACAAGACCGCGACGCAGCCAGGCTGCAATGGCGGGACTGTGGAGGGTCTGCGGCCTTGCAGTCGCCGAGGTGCCTGGTTTGACTCCGTCGAGCACCAGTCGCCACGGTTGGGCCAAGCTCAGGGTCTTCAGTCGTGTGGCCTGACCCTGCATGACCACGCCCTGGCGATGCAGCTGTGGGCGAAGCCCCAGCCTTGCAAGGGTGTGATGCTGCGCAGGGTTGAGCTGAAGACCGAGATGCAGATCATCACCGAGGCGTTGAACCAACAGAGGTGCATCGAGATCCAGCACCAGCCGGTCGGCTGTTTTGCCTTTGCCACGCCGCACTTTCTGAAGGCGAGCGCTGGGTAGGGCGAGCTCCAGCACAGTGCCGTTGCGGCGCAGATTGACCCCTGTGGTCAAAAGCCATTCGGCGACTTCAAGCCCCACCTCATCGCCCAGGGTGATCCGGGGTATTTCGGCCAGGGGCCTGCGTCGCCCGAACCACTCGAGCTCTCCCTCGATGCGGCGAAACCCCAGTTGCGACTCCAGCAGGTCGAGGGGAAGCCAAAGCTTCTCTGGACGACCGGGGGTGCTTCCCTGCCAGCTCCAGGACGACCGC